>NZ_CP036281.1:5769384-6125480 GCF_007750395.1 Polystyrenella longa
CCCCACCGATTTTGTGATCAGTGTCTCCCAGATTTCATGGACCGCTGTATTTAAGGAGTTAGGAGGCATTCACGATAAGTCTGACAGGTTCTCTTACATTGATGGCTGTCGTCTTGCTTTGCGATTGGATACCACACGATTTTGTAATCGTTTACAAAATCTCATATTGCTGTGTTTTTCACGACAAATAATCCATCGCTGTTTCGGTGATCAATACCGTACAGTAAAAAAACACAGCCGAACTGCAAATGCTATAACGCAAGCGGTTTCCGAGTGTGGTCCCTCCACGTCTTCGAACGTCTCTTGCGTTTTTTTCCACACGTTTTTTGCAACTTAATATCCGGGTCAGTATTGCCCCGGTAAGCTTCTGATTCGACGGACTCGTTTTGCGGTGAATGGTATAGTTTAAGCCTGACGACCCATTCTCATATTGGAGCGTGAATCGATGAAATTCATTATGTATCCCTGGAGCTGGTTTGTTCTTAAGGTAAGGGCTCGGCTCAGGGGCGTTCACTGATCATTTATTGAGTCATTGCTGCTCGCGAAACTGCTACGGCTGACTGCCTCCCAACTGAACGCATCAGTTGTGTTGATTGTAGAGGCTTGCGTTGTTGCCAACTTGCAAGAAGACACTTGGGCCCAAGGAATACATGGGGTCAGGGGATACATGGCGTCAGTACCCTACCAAGATTCTAAGTTACCAAGTTTTGAGTTCGGTTAAGTTCATCTTTCAATACGCGAAGGAGATTCCCTTCGTCTCCTGAGGAAACTAGAACCTATCTCGAAACCGATGTTTTAGTGAACAGCCTGGCCTGCCAAGTGCATGGTTGGTTCCTCAAATAAGAGGACTGGCTTATGTCTATTCGATCCCAGAGGAAATCAGTATTACCGCTTGTCCAACCGCTGAGCGAAGAGCCAGTCCCAGACATTATCTGTCTTGTCACACTTATCGCTACTGTATTGAGTGACGTAGCCCTTCTCTTGACTGTCGCCGTTGAAGGAGAATGCGTATTGCGCGGCCCCGTGGCCCACGTGCTTCAGTTGGGTGAACTTCACGTTTCCGCCGACGTCCTTTATGCGTCCGAAGATTTCCCAAGTAAACTCCGCTGGGACTTTCTGGTCGAGTCTACCGTGAAATGTCCAGACGGGGACGTCCTTGAACTCTGCAGGATCCTTCCAGGGTAGCATTCCGCCCGCGCTGGGAATCGCTGCGGCGAATCTCTTCGGCGCTGCCCAAATCGCGTTCCATGTTCCAAACCCGCCCATCGAATGACCGATCGCATAAACGCGATTCGTATCGACGTTGAACTCTTCGGAAAGATGATCGATCAATCCTAAGACTTTGGTGAGCGACCCATTGGAGATGGGGCCCTGCGGATAGTTTCGCTCTTCAATCCGTTCTTGCCATGCTTCGGAATACGTTTTCTTGAGCGATTCTGTCAGTTCCGGAATTTCCTCACCTGTAATCAACCAGCGGCCTGGTGACTGAGGAACCACGATGATACACGGATACTTCGCCCGCCAGTTCTTATCGACAAACGTAGCGCACCAGTTTCGCAGATTGCTAATATTATCATTACCCACTCCCGCCCCACCATGCAGATTCAAGATGAGTGGGTATTTCCTGGTGGGTTTATAATCAGCGGGGAGCAGCAGACGGTATGGCATCCCATCGAACTCGTGAGGCTCAAAGGCTTTGATGATTTCCTGTGGAACTCCTGCCCCCCTGTTTGGCACTCGGGGTTTGTCTTGTTGATCAAGGGTCTGAGCCGCGCAGGCAGAAACAATCAGACACGCGCACGCGAAATAGATTTTCATGATTAGGTCCCGTCCAGGATAAGTGTGGCGGCTGTCGGTCCCGAAAAGTCTTTAATAACAGTAGGCTACGCCGCCAGAATACGCTAGGGTTATCTGGAACGCGCTCTAGAATCCCCGGTAATCTAAGCTGACACTCGATAGTGACTTCCACAAATCTGGATGGACGTCGCCCGTTGAACGGCAATGTTATCCTATCCTGCCTCTGAACTTACCAACAATGGGATTTGCCTGTGCCCATCTCAATATAACGCATTCTTATTTCCGAGAGGGCTTATCGTAAAAAACTCAGCCGAGATCGATAATCATAAATTTTAAGCGGTGGCATGGCTGACGAGCGACGGATTTCGAACTAGCCTCGTTTCGCGGCCTATTGATTGTTGTGGAACGCAGACTCAACAGCGAACACGTTCTGGAACGTCTCAGTGACCTGTTTGTCAGACGTGGGGTGCCTGATCATATTCGGAGTGACAACGGACCGGAATTCACCGCCGGACAAGTTCGTGAGTGGCTTCAGAAAGTGGAAGTAAAGACCTTGTTCATCGAGCCCAGGAGCCCCTGGGAGAACGGTTACATTGAATCGTTCAACGGCAAGCTTCGAGACGAATTGCTTGATGGCGAGATCTTCGATACGTTATTGGAAGCGAAAGTGTTGATCGAGCGTTGGCAAAAAGAATACAACACGATCCGACCACACAGTTCACTCGGCTACCGAGCGCCGGAGCCCGAAACGAAACAGCTCTATCCGCCTGCATCGCTACGCTCACGCCGGCGGATAGAGCTGTCCCCTGATACAGTCGAACACTAAGTCATGTGACTGGTGTCATTCATGGGGGCAGGTCAGATTTTTCAACCACTACGAGGTTTTCTGAAGAAACAGACTCAGATTGATCCGGTACCTCTTCCACCAAAAAGTCCAAACATGAATGCGTATCTTGAACGATTCACGAGAAGCTTGAAATCGGAGTGCCTGAGCAAGATGATCTTCTTCGGTGAGCTCTCACTCGCACAAGCGCTTAATGAATACGTTGCCCATTACCATTCCGATCGGAATCATCAGGGACTCGATTATCAATTGATTGAACCTGGTGTTGAAGTTGGAAGTGACCTTGGTTCAATCGAATGTAGTGAACGTCTTGGCGGTCTGCTCAAGTATTACTACCGCGACGCTGCGTGAATCAGCCTCGAATAGATGTCGATCCTCGTGTTGTGATTCCCTGCTAGCGTTGCGCTCGGTAGGTCATTTTAGCGTCGAATCTGATAGCAGCGTTCAGGTCGCGAAACGAATCTCGTTCGAACCCCATCACACTTCCGCAGCATACTCTCCAAAATGTACTAGTTTTGAACGTCGGCCCAATATCTTTGCTATGCACCTTCGAATCGTTGTGTTTGGCCAGCATTAGAGCCTACCGTTCGCATGAGCCGATTTCAGTCACTTTGAAATCCCCAGCGACTTAATTCTGGACGCAAGCGTCGTGGGTTTCATGGCCAGACGATCTGCGGCGCCATCCTTGCCATATATCTTGCCGTTTGCTGCAGCGAGTGCCCGTCGGATGTTTGCGATTTCAATCTCGCGCAATTCAGCAATTGTGTAAATTGGTTCGGTATCTTCAGAATCCAGTGTATCTGCGGCAGCTTTTGAAACGATCTGCTTATCCGAACGAGTCGGTATATCGAAGCGAAGACGACCGTCGACCGCCACTATAACCGCCTTTTCAATGACATGCTGTAGCTCTCGAATGTTTCCGGGCCAGTCATAATTCTGTAATTGCCTCAAATTGGCGAGGGTGAGCCGCAGGCGCTTCCGTCCAAGCTGTCGAGCGTAGCGCGCAAGGAAGTGCTCCGCGAGCAGCGGAATGTCTTCTAATCGCTCTCGTAACGGTGGAATTTCAATCGGAAAGACGCTCAACCGATAATAGAGATCCTGGCGAAACCGACCTTGGATGGCCTCTGAGCGTAGATCTCGATTCGTCGCCGCAATCAGCCTCACGTCGACCTGACGCGTTCTGTCCTCTCCGACCCGCTCCAGTTCACCCTCCTGTAAAACGCGAAGTAGCTTCGACTGCAAGTCGAGTGGGATTTCACCAATTTCATCGAGGAAGAGCGTGCCACCATTGGCAAGCTCGAAGCGCCCCGTTCGATCACGAAGTGCCCCCGTGAACGCTCCCTTTGTATGACCAAAGAACTCGCTCTCATACAGTTCTCGCGGAATTGCCGCGCAATTTACCTTAATAAGAGGCCGATTGGTTCGGCTGCTACGTCGGTGAACTTCTCGGGCGACGAGTTCCTTACCCGTACCGCTTTCACCAAGGATCAGCACCGACGATTCGGTGGGTGCGACGAGATCAATCTGCCTCGCTAAGGTTCCGAGGGCAGGACTACCACCCACGAGCTCTCCAAAGGAGGCGCTCTCGACCTCTTCCCGCAAATACTCGTTTTCCATCTCCAGTTGCATCTTGAGCGTTTCAATCCTTTCGATTGCCGACGCATTGGCGATGGCTGCAGACAAGTGATCGGCGATCATGCCAATCCACTCTCGACACGAATCCTCCACCGGCTCGCGGGAAAACACTGCCAGGACGCCAAGCGTCTCGCCACGATAGATCAACGGGAGGCCGACCATGGCTTTGATCGCTTGCTCTCGAATCCAATCGGGACACACTATCCACTCCTTTTCTGCAGACATATCGTCTACCTGGAGTGGCAACCCAGTCTTCGCGATGTGGCCGACCTTACGAACCCCGACCGGAAACCGGCGAAACTGCCCATCGAGCCCTTCCCAGTGCTTACTCGAATCTTTCGCGGAGTTGCCGTAACTGGCCACCAAATGGAGACATCGCTCGCGAGAATCACATTCCGCAGCCATCAGACAATTCGCGCAATCGTCCTCCAACGGGGCGCGCATCAACCAGATCCGAGTAAGGACAATGGCGTTGCTGGAGGCCAACAATCTCGTCGCGAGCGGCAAGAGCGCGGGCAAATGGTGCTGTCCCGATAGGTCGAGCAGGATCTGCTTAGGATCCCCAAAAATCGAGTGCGTTTTGAGCATAAAAAACCAAGACAGGAACGACTTTTCGTTAATCCAACACGACATTTCGTTTTTACACGAAATGTCGTGACCATTCAAGTCTCGTGGGATTCACCGTAAGTATCTATTTCTAAGAGGCTTATGGGTTCATCTTCAGTATGGCACGGCTCGTGCTTTTGGAGAGCCGCGAGCAGGATTGTTACCTGCCAACCGACAACCTCGCACTACCCTAAAGGAAAAAGATCATGACTCGACTTCAACAAGTCCAATCGACCGATGCAGCCGGACGCACGGCTAAGCTTTTCGATGGCATTCAGAAGAAACTGGGGTCAGTCCCCAATATGATGCGTGCAATGGGAAACTCCCCCGCGGCTCTGGGAGCTTATCTCTCGCTAAGTAATGAACTTTCGAAAGGCTCGTTGACTGCTCCGCAGCGGGAACAAATCGCTCTGGCAGTCGGGCAAGCAAATGGCTGCAACTACTGTCTCTCCGCGCACTCGGCCCTGGGCAAAATGGCCGGCCTCACCACCGATCAGATTCGGGATGCTCGCCTTGCCTCGGCCGTCGATTCAAAAGACGACGCTTTGCTTCGATTTGCACTCAAGCTCGTGACCAACCAAGGCCACGTCGCTGATAGCGATCTCCAGAGCCTTCATGACCACGGCTTCACAGACGGTGATATTGTCGAGGTTGTGGCTCACGTCGCGCTCAACATCTTTACCAACTACTTCAACCACGTTGCCGATCCGGAAATCGACTTTCCTCGCGCAGCCTCGCTTGAAACAGCGGCCTGAACAGTCGGTGACAAGCAACCATGAATAGGAGCTGAATCATGTCCAATTCAATTCAGATCACCCAGGATAATTTTGGTCAACAAGTGCTTGCAAGCACGCAACCTGTACTCGTTGACTTTTGGGCGGCTTGGTGTGGTCCGTGCCGCCTGGTCTCGCCCACGATCGACGCTCTTGCGGACAAGGTTATCGGTCAGGCCACTGTGGGCAAGCTGAATGTCGACGAAAATCCGGCCATTGCCGAGCGCTACGGCATCTCTTCGATCCCCACCGTACTTGTTTTTCGCGATGGCGAAGTGGTCGACAAGTTGATCGGCGTACATTCCGAGCACGATTATCAATCAGCTCTGGAGCAAGTAATTGCCTGACGTCCCATTTTAGCAGCTCGGTGACTCCAGTACGGAGGCATCGAGCTGCTCTTCGGGACAACCAAAGCCTCACCCAACACTACCCCCCACTATGAATGGAGATTCTTTGCGATGGCCATCTTAAATCCTGTTCGACCACCCTTTACCCTAGAAACCGCTCTTTTGAAGGTAAGGGCTGCTGAGGACGCTTGGAACTCAAGAGACCCGAAGCGGGTGTCTCTTGCTTACTCGGTGGACTCCGAATGGCGCAATCGCGATCAGTTTATTCGCGGTCGTGAACAGATTCGCGAATTCCTCGACTCCAAATGGAGACGTGAACTGGAATACCGTCTCGTCAAGTCTCTTTGGAACTACGACGAGAATCGAATCGCGGTTCGGTTTCAGTACGAATACCGCACCCTGGACGGAGCGTGGTACCGAGCCTACGGCAACGAGCTGTGGGAATTCGACGAAGAAGGACTGATGCGACGCCGCGAAGCCAGCATCAACGACGTGGCCATCTCCCAGTTCGAAAGGAAGTTTTTCTGGCCGGGCGGTACGCCTCGCCCTGAACATGGAATGGACATTGAAAAAGTTCGCTGAGTGAGATTTCTGCAAGGCAAAGTGCAGCGCCATTCATCGGCCGAAACCGACACCCAGACTTCGCATCAAATCATCTCACCCGTTCACATTGATGGACGCGGTCACGTCTAAGCTATTTGTCCGCACGACTTCATTGCTTGTAATTGCTGCCATAGTCGCGTTCCCTATACAAACGCAGGGGCAGTCGCCCGAATCAATCGGCTACCGGACGATTGAGATTGAAGATGTTAATGTTTTTTACCGAGAAGCAGGTCCTGCCGATGTTTTTTCGAGCAAAGTGATTAACTTTCTCAGTTACTCTGCGAAACGGTAATCGCGAGACCGCACTCCAATACACTATAGCGAAGGATTATACCCACCGAGGTACAAGTCATGAATCTACTATCTGTCAACGCATCGCCACGTTCTGATCGATCGCTGAGTCGCCGACTTTCAAAGGTCTTTTGGGATGAGTGGTCCTCTGTGAGCCCTGATGACCTCATCGTCAGTCGTGATATAGGAAAAAATCCCCCGCCACACCTGACAGAGGAATGGATTGGGGCCGCCTTCACTGCACCCGAGTCGCGTAGTGCAGAACAAAACGAAGTGCTTCAGATTTCAAATGAAATGATTGAGGAAGTTTTGCAAGCGGGCATCATTGTCGTCGCATCGCCCATGTACAACTACGGCATGCCTTCACATCTAAAGGCGTGGATTGACCAAGTGATCCGAATCAATCGCACGTTTACTTTCGATCTTGCTCGAGGCGAGCAGCCCATCGAACCGGTGCAGTCAGGGAAAACGCTGGTAATACTTATGTCCAGTGGGGAGGGGTATTTCTCAAAGGGGGATTTGAACGCCCATCGAAATCATCTCGATACGCATCTTCAAGAGGCGTTACGGCTAGTTGGGGTGAGTACTGTGCACACTGTGCGGATTGAATTTCAGGAATTTGGCGACGACCGTCATCAAAAGTCCGTCGAAGCCGCCCATCAGAAAACGCGTCAACTAGCAAGACAGATCGCAAACACACTATAAACCTGACAGAGCATTCATCTTCAGCAAGTTCTTTTGGTGGTGAACACAAAAGTAGGCACCCATATCACCACTAGCTACTTTCAATCCAGAATCTACCGCTAACTTTTTCAGTCCCTATAACCTTTCGCTCGCATCTCGTGCGTGAGAATTGCTGTTTGTAACGAGTCAAGTAGGAATCAACGACGATGGCTCGTTCACGGCAGGTATCTAATCGGACGTCGAAAATGTTTTTCACTCGTACCGTAAAAAACTCAGCTGAACTCAAAACACAGTAACACAAGGGGGCAGGGAGACTCCGACGGCGTGTACTCTCAGGTGAGTTGTCAGCAACGCACGCCGCCACATTCAGTGAAATCGTTTTATCCTTTCGTGGAGCCTATCGATTTACGATTCGCGAGTGGAACGGCTCAGAGAATGGTTATACCCCCAAAGTAACCCGCCCTTTCACTTTGGCAACTCATTAGCTGGAATTTCTGATGCAGTCTTGGAATCTACTAAGACGCGCGTTACTTCGATACATTGGAATCATCTTCACTCTTGATACGATTCTTCATCGGCACAGGAAACCGGTCACAAGAAAATAGTCTAAATTGATGCCAAGCTTGGTCGCCTCGGAAAGAGGATTAACACGCGACGAATTGAATGTCCGATCCACTCAATCGTTAACCCTTCAGCCCACAACGCCTTAAAACCCCCACCGATTTTGAGATCAGTGTACCCCAGAATTCATAGGCCTGTGTATTTAAGGAGTTTGAAGGCATTCAAGAAAAGTCTGACAGGATCTCTGACATTGATGGATGTTGTCTCATTCATGAACGGATAGAGACTTTGCAATCGTTTACAAAATTTTGCCTCGCTTTGGTTACAGCTTGGCCAGATCAAAAACCTGGCCGACCCGTCGATGCAGAAGACCGATTCATTCCAGACTGAGAATTGGTTTCTTACTCCCCAAAAGAAACCAATTACGCTAGAAATCTTGCATTTTCGATGAAGAGAGGGCATTCGTGATTCTAAACTAGTCGTCGGAAACATGCTGAACCATCCATCAAGCAGACCTCCTACCTCTCCAGGAGTGTACAGATCAAATCAACAAGTCATCCGATTCTTCATCCCAGTTGGCAAACACAGGATCGGCCAGGGGTGAGGCGACCGGGATGAAGCGGGGACCGGTTTCTTCGACGGTGAAGTTATCGAACCAGCTGAAGGCATTCGCCGCGGCGACGCCCACTGCTCCCTTTGCAATCGGCGAACCGAAACTATGAGCGAATATCTCTTCACCATCGACGTTAAAGATGAAGTAGCCGTTTTCGAGATGGAGTTCCAAGTGGTAGAACTGATTGAAGTTGATCTTGCGACCGGAGCCGTCCCAGTCGAGGGTATCAAATCGGTTGTTCCAGTTTCCCTGGAAATGACCGAGCACCCATTCGTTCTGACCTGTATAGAAACCGACGTACTTGAAGTCATTTTCATTCTTGTAATCAAAGATCACAAACGCATCGTGCCAACCATTGGTGACCTGGTTGGAACGGACATCGACCGAGACTTTAATCGCTTCCGCATCAGTGCTGTCAATGGGCACAAACGCCAGGCCGGTACGGCCTGATCCCGCCGTGTTCACGCGGAGAACTTTTTCAGCACCAAAGTTGGCGATGCCCCAGGCACCGGGCAAGTTGTAATAAAAGTCCTGCGCTGCTCCGTCGTTGAAGTCGTCACTGTAAGGGAGCGGTAACTCTTTTCCCTGTGGGACATCCAGATCGATATGCAAATTATCGAACCGGGTTACTGCGTTCTGGGCGGCCACGCCGACGGTGCCGTTAGTGATCCCGCTGGCGAAGGTCGCGGATAAGGTCGGAATTCCATCCACACGCAATTCAACGTCGTTACCATCGACCGTCACATGCAGCGTGTACGCTTTGCTGGCATAGATCTGATTTCCCACATCGTCCAGATCGACCTGAGCGAGTCGGTTCGTCCAATTGCCCTGGTAGTGACCGATCACCCATTGATTCACGCCGGTGAACATTCCCGCGTATTTGAAATCGGTCGGGGACTGGTAATCGAAGATCAGGAACCCATCCAGCCAGCGATTGGTCCCACCGATCGTGGTCACCACGGCGGACATCTCGTAGCTGTCTGGCATCAGGTAGGGAGTATTCAAGGTCCCTATCCCGAGTCCCTGGTTGCCGGAGGCATCAATCTGCAGGTACTCGTTACCAACGGGTCCCGTTACTGACCAGAGATTGGGCAAGTGGAAGGCCAACTGATTGGCGACACCATCGTTGAAGTCTTCCTGATACGGAATATTCATCGGGGCTCCGGCAGCTACATTTTCACCGACTTCAAAGTCATCGAACCAGGTGAAGGCTCTTTCGGCGGCCATACCGACAGCACCGGTGTTGACCTCTTCGCTGAAGGTGGCAGAGGTGACGACTTCCCCGTCGGCAGAAAGCCAAACCGTTGCGCCATCGATTCGGACATGGACGGTATAGAACTCGTTCGAATTGATGGTGCGACCGGAGTCATCCCAGTCGACTTCGGCCAGCCGGTTGTTGAAGTCGCCCTGATAGTGGCCGATGATCCATTGATTCTGGCCAGTGAACATGCCCGCGTATTTGAAGTCGGAGGGGGACTTGTAGTCGAAGATCAGGAACCCGTTCTGCCAGCCTGAACCTGCCTGAATGGAATTGATCCGGGCCGACATTTCGAATGTACTCGGAGCATCTGCGGGCAGCGGGACATAGTTGATGCCCAGGTTCGTGTTTCCTGAGTTATTGATGCGGAAGACTTTGCCCCCGTCTCCATTGATGACGGCCCAGTTATTGAGCAGCGGATAATAGCACCCGTCCGCCGTGCCGTCTTCGAAGTTTTCCTGGAAGGGAAGCGATGCTGGAGTTCCGGTGGCAACGGACTCGGCGATTTCGAAGTTGTCAAACCGGGTCACAGCGTGATAGCTGGCGACGCCCGCTTTACCGTCGCCAATGCCGCCCGCAAAGGTGGCGGACGTGACGAAGAGTCCGTCGACCAGCAAGCGAGCCTGATCCCCGTCCACGCGCACATGCAGGGTGTAAGCTTTGTTAACTGAAATCTGCTGCCCGCTGTCGTCCCAATCAACGACCGATAGTTTATTGCCCCAGGAGCCCTGGTAATGCCCGATGACCCATTGGTTTTGCCCTTTGAACTGACCGGCGTATTTGAAGTCGTTCTCGTTCTGATAATCGAAGATCAGGAACCCGTCGAGCCAGCGGTTAGGGCCGCCGATCGAAGTGATGGTGGCGGACATCTCGAAGGTTTCGGGGAGGGGCGTCTCGGTCGCGACCAGTGCCGTGCTGAGACCGGTTAGACCGCTGTTGTCGGTCTGCAGATATTTGTTGCCATTTTCTTCGATGATGGAGAAGTTCTGCGGCGTCTTGAGATAGAGACCACCCCAGTGCACTTCTTCGAAGTCATTGGAGTAAGGGAGGGTGATGTTCTGATTCAGCCAGACCTGGCTTTGATCATTATAATTCGCCGCAATGGCGTCCAAGTCACCATCACCATCAAGGTCACCCAACTGGACAAAAACGCTGCTATTCTTTCCAAGACGTTGACCACTATCCGTGAAATAACCCGATCCATCGTTCAGCCATATCGAATTACTGCTGTCAACCGCACTGCCTATATAGATATCGAGGTCACCGTCCTTGTCGAAATCACCGAATTGAGCAGACGAGCTCTCATCAATTTCATCGTGCAGTGTCTGACCCAGCGTAAAACTTCCTGTTCCGTCATTGAGCAATAGTTTTGTAGATAAATAACCATGAGGGACGACGGCATCTAGATCGCCGTCACCATCCACATCTCCGAAATCAACTTGTCCCGTGTATTCGCCGATTAAGTTGATGATTTGATGTTCTGAAAACTGACCGGTTCCATCATTCAAGTAGACTCGATCATCGTCGCCCCACGTGTGCTTACCCGAAAACAAGTCCAAATCCCCGTCTCCATCGAGGTCGCCGGCTGCTAGGCCTCTATGATCGGCCCCCGGTGTCAGACCGATATTCTGAGCACTTTCTGTAAAGTGTCCATTGCCATCATTCAGTATCAGTCGATTCGCGCTGACTCCCTCGTAAACCGATACTATTGCATCGAGAGCACCGTCACCATTAAAGTCTCCTAGTACAACCCAACGACTTTGATAATCTCCAATTGACTGTCCACTATTGGTGAACGTACCAGTTCCATCATTGATCCATACTTCGTCTGGATCTGTTGAAGTTCTAGTAAGATATATATCTAGATCACCATCTCCGTCGAGATCACCTAATGCTGCACTGTTGGCATGTGGAAGGATCTGCCCTGTATCCGTAAAGGCCGCTCCTCCATTGTTAGTCCAGATTCTACTACCTGACACGTTCGCGAAAACGGCGTCAATGTCGCCATCCCCATCGATATCTCCAAGATTGACACTTGATGTATAATCACTGTCACCAAAGACAGACCCGGCGACGAAATACCCACTTCCCCCCTCCGCAGCCAGCACGATCACGTCGCTGTCGTGCGCGGTGTTATTCGTCCGATCGGTATCGAACAGTGGGGCAGTATTGATAGTGGCGACGTTGGTGATGTTCTCGCGGACGTTCGGTTTCACCGTGCCGGTGATGGTGTAGGTGATCGTCGCACCGATGGGGAGGTTGACGAGTTCATCAATAGGCCCCGTACCGGCCAAGGTCGCCACAGTTCCACCCGTGACGACTGCGGTCCAGCTGATATTATCGAGAAACGCCGAAGGATCGTCCTTGATTCGGCTGTAGGGCGACTCGTTCGGGCCGTCGTTGGACGCAACCACGGTATAGGAATGCGGCGCCCCCTGTTCGACAGCGACCACGGACGAGGATTTCGAAATGCCCAGGTCGGTTCTGATGGTCGGGTTGCCGAGCTTGCGAATGAAAGCGTCAGCACCTTTGCCGGTAAGTTCAAAAACATCTTTTCCGGGGGCAAAGTCGACAATGCCTTCAAATCTGCCAACTTGATAAATGTTGCCAGCGTAATCGAGCGCAATACCTTCACCCGTTGTGGGATGGTTGGTGGCCCACTGGAGTTCACCAGCGGTGTTATATTTCGCGAGGTAGGCTCCACCCTCGTTGAGTATAAAGCTCTCTGCTCCCGGATCAAAATCGGCAGGGCCATTTGTGAAACCAGTCACATAGACTTCCCCTGCATTGCTGATCGCAAGTGCTGAGGCGCGATCACTATTGCTTGAACCGATGCCAACAGCCCATTCAAAGTTCCCGTTCGTATCAAGTTTCTGAACGAACGCATCTCGCTGGCCCTCACTGACGAGGTTGGACTCACCTGGACCAGGATCAAAATCAGTCGTACCACTGAAACGCCCCGCCGTATAAATATTTCCCGCGTCATCAAGTTGAATGTCCCAAGGCACTTGAGTGAAGCTATTATCCGACGAGACCATTGTCTTCGCCCAAATGAAATCCCCGTTTGCGTCGAGTTTCACGATGTACAAATCGAAACCACCACCAGGACTGGAGATTTCGAAGATACCTGTTCCAGGATCGGCATCCAATGTACCGTTAAATAGGCCGGCAGCGTACACGTTTCCTAATACATCAACCGTGACTTCGTTTAGTTCACTAGCCCAGCCTCCGGGGTTCTCACTTTGGGTGAAATCACGCGCCCAGATCAGGTTCCCCTGGGTATCGAATTTGGAAATGTATGAATTGACTTCGACTGCAGTCCTTAAATCGGTACCTGCACCAGGATCCAGATCCACGGTTCCCTCAAACGCACCCGAGAGATACGAATGTCCGTTATTATCGACATACAGGCCATCACCGAAATCAGAGAACTCGCCTCCAAAAGTCTGAACCCAGATAAGATTTCCGTTTTCGTCCATTTTCATAAGAAAGACATCAGAGCTTCCGTTACTGGTACGGTTATCGGCTCCCACCCCGGGATCGAAATCGACTGTCCCATTGAAAGAACCTGAAAAAAAGAGGTTATTGTCTTCATCTACTCCAGAGTCTTCCAAGTAGATGTTGTCCGGAGCGCCAAAACTGCGTGCCCACAACAAGTTTCCGATGGTGTCGAATTTCGAAACGAAGAGATCTCTTCCTCCAGAAGATGGAAGCATAGTTACTCCGACTCCAGGATCAGCGTCGAAGGTTTCGCGATATTGTCCTGCGACATAGATGTTACCATAAACATCGATTTGGATTTGTTCGGCCTGTTCATAACCAATGCCACCAAACCCTAACCCCCAGTCCAATTCGGGTATAGCATCCAGAATATCGACCGTGGTGCTGGTGGTGTTCGTTCTGAGTAAAGAATCAGTGACACGGAGTTCGACGGTGTGGGTTATCGCTCCCAGGAAATTCGCTGTTTTGAAAATCGGGTTAATGCCAGTCTCGTCGCCGTTCAGCGCACTCGCGCCTGTTTCACCAAAGAGGCCGTCGCCGTCGAGGTCCCATTCGTAGGTGAGTGTCGCCGGATCTTCATCGGGATGAGTCGTAGCGGAACCGTCCAGCACGGTGTTCTCATCAATGTTAATGCGATACGGCCCACCCGCGTCCGCTATGATGGGACTGCGGGGAACCAGCTTGCGAACGAAAATATCCGTCGAACCTTTGCTGGTCAATTGGTAGACGTCCGGGCCGGGCGCAAAGTCAATCGTTTCAAGAAAACGACCGGCCGTATAGATATTCCCATCTGAATCAACATCCAAGCCTTCATGGAGTGCCCTAAGATTATTCGCCCAGAGGAGCACGCCATCATTCGTATATTTTGCCAGAAAAGCGTCTCCCTGGTCCATCGTATAGACGCCCGGGCCGGGGTCGAAATCAGGAGATTCTGAAACGATTCCTACCACAAAAATATCGTCTGCGGAATCAATAAATAAATTGTAGGCATCGTTTGGATAGAGGCTTCCCGCAGCGACGATCCAGTCTAAATTGCCGTTCACATCGAGTTTCTGCAGGAACGCGTCCCGATACCTAATACTTTCCAAGGAGTAGGTATCGGGGCCGGGATCGAAGTCAACCGTTCCGGCGAAGCCGCCAGCAATGAACAGGTTCCCGGTAGAATCGGCTTTAATATCCCAGGGATATTGAATGCTTCCGCCACCTTCCAGCGTGACCATCGATTTGGCCCAGATCAACTCGCCGGAGCTGTCCAACTTTAAAACAAACATATCCGAATTCGTAAATGAACTCGTCAGCTCAAAGACGCCGGGACCCGGGTCGAAATCGATTGTCCCTTTGAAATTACCTGCCAGATACACGCCACCTGAATCGTCTTGGAAAACGTCATATGCATAGGCTTTTGCGTTGCCGTCGTTTACGCCGTGAGTAAAATATTCGGTCCACAGAAAATCTCCGTCTGTATCAAAAGCCGAAACGAATACCGAAGCATAATCATCAACCGTAACCGAATAAGTACCCGGACCAGGATCAAAATCTATGGTCCCCTGAAAACTTCCAGAAACTAAGAACGAGCCATCGTCGTTGACGTGCAAGCCAATCCCATAGTCCTCATTGCTGCCACCGAAGCTTTTGGACCAGACGAGATCGCCATTGCCGTTCAGCTTAAATACGAAAACATCCTGCTCGCCATTACTTGTCAACTCAGCGACACTACTGCCAGGATCGAAATCAATCGTCCCGGAAAATGTCCCAGAGACATAGACGTTCCCGAGTTGATCGAGTTCGAGATGTTCTGCATAAACCTGATCTTCGTCACTGACGCTATTGGCCCAGAGGAAGTTACCGGCGTTGTCCAGTTTGATGACATATAAATCGTAGTCAGAAGTCGTATCGCCGGAATAAGTCAGCAAAGTTTCACCGGAGCCCGGATCCGCATCGAAATCGGCATTGTAATATCCCAGTAAGAAGACATTGCCGTTTTGATCAACCTTGACCTCTTCGATATGATCCTGGGCGTTTCCACCCATCGCGACTGCCCATTCAATTTCTGGAACGTCATTGATCACCGAAATCGTCGCGGTAGCGGTATCCACGTTTAGTTGGGAATCAATGACGCGGAGCGAGACAGTACGGCTATCGAGACTATTTAAATTATCAGTAGTAAAAACTGGGTGAATATCAGCCTCGTCGCCGTTTAATGCATTCGAACCAGTCTCACCGAAGATACCATCTTCGTCCAAATCCCATTCGTAAGTGAGCCGAGAGGGTTTTTCATCAGGATGAGTGGTTAGAGATGCATCTAGCACCGTGTTCTCACCCAATTGAACACGATACGGACCACCGGCGTCGGCCACTGGTGCTGCCAGCAGCGTCCGGTCCTCAAGAGCGTCGAACCGATACCACTCTGATCGATCTAAAACTCGTGATCGATAGGCGTCACGCTTACGGGAATGACGTTTGTTAGCGCGCAGTTGGGAAGTCAGCCAAGTCGTAAAAGGCATGGTTGCGGAACTCGCAAAGATAGAGAGGGAAATACGGCTGCTTCAGCTTCGACATTCAGTACCGATGAACTGAAGGAGTAGTCTCAGAGAGGATAGTCAGGATTCAACGATTACAACGCATGTGTGGTACAAAGTCAACACGAAGGTGTTCGTGGTAACACGGCCGGAAGTAATTGCAGGGTTACTTAATTATTGCGTGTGGATTCTCGGGGAATGAAGACGAGGTCAGGTGAGCTTCCCCCAAAGTCCGCCCCCCCCCAAAAACACGAGAACACATTTACTCATCTTTGTATTTCTCGACCTCACCTATCACTTCTTCAATTCGACTTCGCAGATTCGCCGTCAAGCGGTTTATGCGCAGGAGTTTGGCATACTCCTGAGCGGGATCATTCTCGTCTAACAGTTCACGATGGGCATTGATGAGCCCTTTCAGTTCGGCATGCGGAATTTCATCGAGACTACGCTGATCTTCATCTGAATAATGCGATCGATACGGTATCGTGTCCGAAATGTCTCCTGACCAGATAAATCGTCCTTGAGGTTCCTCACCAATGGAGACGTCGGGTAATAACTTCAGAATGCGTTCCCGAATCTTGGCTCCCATTCGACCAAAACCATGAGCCGTGGCGATCTGTTTGAGAAGGGAGTCTTCCAGTAAAGGAGCTTCCGTCGACAGAATCAGATCAATCATCTGTCTCAGCACAGAGGAATAATCCGAGTCATAGAAGCGGTCTGGTTCAATCGTGAGGTCATCAAACGACGCGCGTTGATAGTACAGCATGGGGGCCGCTGACTGAGCTGAATCGAGCATAGTATCGAGAGCCTTCTGTTCCTCTTCCTGGCGACTCTTTTCTAACGCCGATTTCAGAGAGGCATCAATCCGGTCCAGAGCTCCTGCCGGATCATACCACCAGTCCGGCGACCAGATACGCAGGATAGTCCAACCGAGATTCTCCAATACCAGTTGACGGGTTTTATCTCGATCACGCGCAGTATGAGAACTGTGATAAGTCGCCCCGTCGCATTCGACTCCAGCCAGATAGACGCCCGGTTTATCGGGATGAATAATTCCCAAATCGATTCGAAATCCGGATACGCCAATCTGAGGTGCCGTCTGCCACCCTCGCGACTGCAGCGCTTCCGATACTTTCTGTTCGAAGGGAGACTCATATTCGCCAACAGAACCTGCGTTGGCAGTCCGTAAGGCGATGTCCCCGCGTTCCGCGAAGTCGAGAAAGCTTTTTAGATGTTTCACACCGACTGATGCTGTCCGTTGAGTGTCGAGATCCTCCGCTTTGAATGAAGAATAGACCACCAACTCTTCCCGAGCACGCGTAACAGCGACGTTCAGTCGGCGTTCGCCCCCCACTCTATTAATAGCGCCGAAATTGAGCGGAATACGCCCACTGGCGTTTTTCCCAAACGTAATGGAAAAGAACATCACATCGCGTTCGTCCCCTTGCACATTCTCCAGGTTTTTAACAACGGTCGGTTCGATTCGCTCATCACCAAAGAACCATTCAATCTCTGGAAATCGCCGACGTTCGCGGTCGAACAAGTCCATGATGAGTGTCTGTTGCTGGGTATTAAAAGTGATGACCCCCAGCGTTAATCGTTTTTCATCCGGGAGATGTATCCAGGACTTCATCAAGGCCACCGCATCAGAGACGATTCTCTCGGCTTCGATCTTGTTCGTTCGACTTTTACCTCGGTCATATTCTGATTCGGGCAAATGCACCAGCCGGACAGCATTATCTTCTGTCGCTGTCGAAGGGAACGTAATCAATTTATTGTTGTAGTAATGCCAGTTTGAAAACGTAATCAGCGATTCGTGCCGACTTCGATAATGCCAGCTCAGCTGGAGTGTTTTGACTCCCGATGTCTGCACTTCATCAAGAATACTCTCGAGATCCTGTTCGTGATCCTCCAGTTCTGATTCCTCTTCACTGTCTGATCGTCCAAAGAAGTTCGTTGGAGGTAACTGTTTCGGGTCACCAACAATGATGGTCTGCTTCGCCCGGCCAATGGCCCCGATCGCGTCCCATGTGGTAATTTGCGAAGCCTCGTCAAAAATCACGACATCGAACAACTCCTGCCCAGCAGGCAGATATTGGGCGATAGACAAGGGGGACATCATCAGACAGGGAGCGAGCTTACTGAAGTTATCCGGCATCGCCGAAATCATCTGACGAATTGATTTACTGGGGCGTTTCAGTTTGATTTGATGTCGCAGTAGTCCCAGTTCGGATTTTTTAGGAACTCCATCCTGCTCCGGCAGGTCATGTTCCCGAATTTGCTGAACCTGAATGGGAGCGAAACCACGGGCCTGTTCGTCCAGATTAAGAAAGTTGTCGATTTTTCGTTCGTGGTCTTCGCGTTGAAATGCTCTCAGTTCGGGTGAGTTATCGATCGTCTTAGTGAGCCACCAGCGAGCGTACGCACTTTCGAAATCATCCCTGAACTGATCCGCATCGAGAGGCTCGCCCTCAATGGCTGGAATAATGTTCTGTAAACCCAGCTTGCGTGCGGTTTGTTCTGCCAGACACCACATCGTCCAGGATTGCAGTTGGGCTCGGTGGTCGAGGACATCATCCAGGTTGTGACAGGTATCTTCGAGAAAACGGGGGGACGATGAATGAACTGGTAGAGTTCCCGCCAGTTTTTTCCAGTTTCCGAAATGGATCTGATATTCCTGAGCCGATTTATAGAATTTGCTGGCCAGTTTTGTGACCGGATGTTTGGTTGCATCTCCAGAAAGGACGGGGGCAAGTGTTTTCGAAAGTCGCTTGATGGAATCACCCCCCAGAGATTTGGCGAGGGTCACAATCGAATCGCGAGTTTTCTTTGCTGTCTCCAGGTGACTTACAAGCGATTTGACATCGATGGCGGCCACCGACTGACCGGGCGATTTCTTCACAAACGGATTAGCAAAGATTCGGTCACGTAACTGCTGCAGTCTTTTCAGGATCTCCAGATCGACTGCCGGTTCCACAGTTCCACCGTTAGCATGCCCCTGCAGCTGCTTGACGACCTTTTTACGAGCGAAAATGGAGAGGGGCCAGAATTTGGATTCAGCCTGCTGGTGCAAGTTTAACAATTCCTCCACCGGAATTTCGGTCAGCGTCTCTTCCAGGTACTCTCCCTTCAGTTTGGAAAGCCCTTTGCTATAAGCCAGAATCGTTTTATGCAGACTTTCAAGATCTTTACCAAAACTGGAAAAGTCTTTGCTGAAGACAAGATGAAAATCGTCACCAGCCGTCTTGAGTAACATTCTGCAGAGACGTGTGATCTGCTCGTATTCCGTGAGCGAGCAATCACTCCGGTCCGGGATGCCCACCGTATCAAAGAAATCATGCAATAGGCCCTGAATCGTTTCACTCTGAGCCTTAAGTGTCTGGGCCTGATCCACCACATTCTGCTCCCAGCGAATCGACCACTCATTCTGTTTGACGGCCGCCAGATTCACTTGCCCCGCAACTTGTGCATGGGTATGAGCGAGTCGCTCGACAGACTCAAGCAACTGATCGTATTCCTCACGCGAATGTTGCAGGTTATCCGGCCAGCCCAGATTGAGAGGAGACTCCAGCCGCATCCCCCCGGTACGCCACATCGCATTATAGGGTGTCCAGCCGCTTCCATCCCGGCGATGTAACGCTTGCACATAGCGATTCAGATGCTCACGGTGCTGCTCAAGATGGTCATTCACCCGGTCCCATTCATTCTGAATCTCACCAGCGCGATTCAGCCAGGCATTATTCAGCTGATCCAGAAAACTTTTCCGCTCGGCTTTGTTCGAATGGAGCTCCAGGCAAAGATCACCCAAACCATGTTCCCGTAAACGGCGATAGACCACATCCAGAGCGGCTGTCTTTTCGGCAACGAAGAGAACCGTTTTGCGAGTCGCCAGGCACTGTGCAATCATATTGGCGATGGTCTGACTTTTTCCGGTTCCAGGCGGACCAATAATGACCAGGTCGTGGCCTTCCGCCGCTGCCATTACCGCTGCCAGTTGTGATGAGTCCGCCGGCAAGGGATGAGCCAGATCATGTGGCCGGTATCGCAGATCCATTTCATCACTACGCGGCATGGGAGAGGAAATGCCAGAGCTGAATTCCTTTTCAGGAGTAAAGACGAGATGCCGAATTAACCGATTCTCTTTTAATTGATCAAGCCGCTCCACCAGGTCCTTCCACATCAGATACTTGGAGAACGAGAACGTCGACAACGCCGTTTCCTCGATCACTTCGAACCCGGGCACATCCCGGATCGCCTGACGAACCTGTCGCATGACCAGGGGGACATCAATCCCATTCTCATCCTGAGGGAGTTCTCCTTCAAACTGAGAAATGTCTTTTTCAAAGTCCCGCTTCAGCAATTGAATCAGCGTCGCATTGAAACGGACTTCCTCTTCATGGTGCGTCAGTTTGAAACCCGCCGACGCATTTTTTCTTTCCAGCTTGACGGGGACCAGCATCAACGGGGCTTTGTAATAACGACTTTCATCTTCACGCCGCCGCCAGCGCAAAAAACCTATTGCCAGATAAAGAGTATTAGTTCCCCCTTCCGCCAGATCGTTTTTGACTTTTCGGTAGATTGCCGTCAGTCGACCACTCAATTCCCGTTCGGTTAAAGTCGAAGCAAGTTCATTTTTTTCCAGAGCGATGCGAGCGAATTCTTCATCCATGTCCCGATTTGTCTGTTGCAGGTGCAACTCCGAATCCCGCTCGCCATGGGGATTCATCTCGTCGAGAGAGATCAACTTGATTTTCGTTCCCGAAGCTAACCGGTCCTCCAGCAGAGGAATATTCTTGCAAAGAAACGGCACGACCAGTTGTGTCTCACGCAGATTCAACAGGCGATTGCGAAGTGACAAATCAAGCAGCTTCCGCTGCCACCGATCAATTCGACTGTCGGGAGTCGTTGGTTTTTCATCCTCCTTTGGATTGATCGTATAATCTGGTGACCCCAATCCGGGAAACTTAGGCAATGCGGGAGCAACACGGGAAATTTGTTCTGCAGACGCCAGTTCGGAATCGTGAGAAGCGAGAGGGCGTACTTGCGCCATCCGGGCCCGTTTGATATCGATAGAAGCGACAAACTTATGTTCTTCCGATTCTCGGATTTCGTAATCAGAACGCTGCATCGCTTCGTCGAAAGAAACGACTGATTGACTAGTCACCATCGTGGTTTCAAACAACACCAATTCTCCTGATGTTCGTATTTTACGAACTTCAAGACAATCGGGCTCAATCAATCGATCCTGTGTGTCCTCAATCAGCCAGGCTCCAGCAAAGCAGTGACCCCGCTGCATAATCACAATGGGGTGCAGGCCAATCGCCTCCAGCGCGGAGGCAAATAGAAGTGTACTGTCGAGACAGGTGGCCAGACCCTCTTTAAGAACACGCGATGGACGACGAACCTTCTGGCCGACATCTTCAAAACTACTGGGGGGATTGGCATAGGTCAGGTTCTTCTCCGAGACCGCCGACCATAATGCAGCCACTTGCAGGAATGCCTTACCTGGATCTTGACTCTGGTAACCATCCAGGGCCGAGGAATGACCATGTTTGGCCAGAATCGCGCTGCTCGCTTTAAGCAAACCGGCAATGGCGGGGTCGTTCGGCATCACAAAGGCCGCCAGGATTTCCGGCATGGAACGCATACCACCCCATTCGTCGCGGGCGAGCACCCGCACGGGGCGCCTGTTCTCGCACAACAGCTCATCCCGATGCTTCAACCGAAAGATCAGATCTCCCCGCTCGGCCTCGTTCAGGCCGGAAAGATAATTCCCTTCCATCTCCAGGTGTCGATCCCGGATCAGGTGAGTCCCCTTCCCTTCGAGCCGATCAATGACCCATTTCCGTGAGCGAGCGAACCCGGGGGTGATCTCCAGTTCCAGAACGAGGTCGTTATACGTCGTTTCTGTCGGATTCACGATCTCCAGCGACCGAATCAGCGGCACCGAATTCTGCCAAGAAGCGTAGTTGAGATAATCATTGATATCGGTATCGATCCGAACTGAAACCGATTCATCCGGTGCCTGAGAAATAATATCGGTCCCATCGAGAGACATCGTCTACTCCGCTGAAATTCAGTGCGTACTATAATGGTGTGCTAAAACGACACTACGGTACCACGACATCCGAGTCGGCTCAACGAGTAGTCGTGATGGTGTTGGAATTTTCTCATCGATTGCAGAATCATGGGAATGATGGTTCCTGAATTCGTCGAGTGACAGTGATCGCAAGGAACTAGTGACTTCATCCAGAGACCATTATTCTGCATGACTCAGAAGCCAGCAGTACAGATTCAATAATTCC
The DNA here is from genome assembly GCF_007750395.1 of Polystyrenella longa. Lineage (GTDB taxonomy): Bacteria > Planctomycetota > Planctomycetia > Planctomycetales > Planctomycetaceae > Polystyrenella > Polystyrenella longa. Next base: position 5,791,722 of record NZ_CP036281.1, read on the forward strand.
ATTTCCTTGATGGAATGACAGGGAGACTTCGCCAGTTTGGAGCTTCCCACAATGATGGTGAGGGTGCGTGCTCGAGAGACTGCTACATTCAGTCGGTTGGGTTCCAGCAGAAACTCTGCTCCCCGTGGTGAGTCTTCTAATGTGGATGAGCACATTGAGATGATCACGACTTGGGCTTCCTGCCCCTGAAACTTATCCACGCTACCCACGCGATCAGGAACTCCGAACTGATGTTGAAGCCGGCGGACCTGCATATTGAACGGGGCAACGACGAGAATGTCCTGCCAATTCAGAGCGATCGATTTGCCGCCCCCAAAGGGCACCACCGGTAACCCCAGCAACTCAGAGATGATTCGACTGATAACGTCTGCCTCCTCGAAGCTGCTCTGAGTGTTTCCGGCATGTTCCACCGGTATGTACAGGATACCGGATTCTTTAGTGATCAACCCCCTGTACCCTTCCGGAAACACAATTCGCTGTTTGGCTGTATCGGGATGAGGATGCAATCGGTGCTCGTAGACGGCCTCAGATATAAAGTCACAGATGTGAGGATGCATCCGCCAGATCTGACTGAGAAAGATGCCAAGATCACTTGGAATTGTGGCGTGCTCTCCCAGTAGATATTCCAGAGCGGATTTACCGCTATCACCAGGATGAGTTCCTTGTATCGGTTGAGCGAGCTGCATCTGATCACCGATCAGCACCATGTTCTTTGCTGCCAGCCCCGTAGCGACCACATTCGCCAGTGAAAATTGTCCGGCTTCGTCGATGAACAGGAAGTCAAAGACCCCTTCCAGTTCCGGGCGACTGAAAACCCAGGCCGTTCCCCCCATGACCATCGCGCCGTCTTTAACCACTGCTGCGGCCTCACCCGATGAAGAAATAGGGGTTATTCTTCCCGAGTTGATGAGCCAATCGTCTCCTTCACCCCTCACTTTGAACAACGGGAAGTCTTCCCCTGCCGCTGTAACCGCTTCATGCACAGCCCGGAGCACGTTCAGAATAGCTTTGTGACTGTTGGCCGTTACTGCGACCTTTTTGTTTTCCTTCAGTAATTGCAGAATGGCCTGAGCCGCTGTGTAGGTTTTCCCTGTTCCGGGCGGACCCTGAATACACAATACTGATTGATCTAAACGGCTGATGGTAGCGATGACTGCGGGGACTAGATCAGTCTCTTCCGTAAGGATCGGACCGGAGAGATGCCCCTTAATTCGCGGGGGGCGGCGATGGAGCAGATCATCAACCGCACGTGACAGGACCGTTCCTTTCGACCAGGCTTCGACATAGCGAAACACGGCTTTCGCCAGCGTAGTGGAACTGACATGTTCGTCGGGAATCAGGCAGAGCGTTTCAGGAACCTCCGTGACACTCGGACCAAGTTTGATTTCGACCAATCCTTTTTCGGAGTCAAGATGTTCGATCACGGTTCTGATCGTGAGGTCATGTGAAAAAAAACACTTCGAGCCAACATGCAGCTTTGTGTTCTGGTCTGGAGCATACTGGTACTCGAAAAGGTGAGATCGCTTTATCGGTGTTTCTGGCTTCGAGGTGCGCTGGAGCCCTCCTAAACAGTCGAATTCGTCAATCAGTTCGGACTCACTCTTTTCATGCCAGTCAAACATCCGCCAGAAGACAGGTTTGTCTTCCCTCCAGTGAAACTCCAGTAACCAAGTGAGCAGCTGCTGGACTCGAGATTTTTCCTCGTCCGTAACCTTACCGGATTCGACTTCGTCCAGTAGATGCTCGGCCAATTGCTGAGTGGGATGGGTAAGATCACTGTCATTATTCTTTTCCGAAATACCCAGCCCGTCGGATCCAGCGTATGCGATCCCTGCTTTGCGTTGAATCTCGCGGAGCCAATTGGCTAGGAGCCAGGTGGAGTCACAGTCGACTTTGTTGTAGTCGCGAATCTCCTCCAGTATTTCAGACTCCCGCCAGTCCTGACTCTGACCACTCTCCAGCCACTGATGGTAGGCCACCACCGATCCACCAGCCGTTGTGACTTCCCCTTCCCGGTTATCCATGTAGAGATGCTCTATATCCTTGAGTGAATAGCTGGGCGTTCCGACAATCAAACCTTGGCGTACAATTTTATAAAGGTCGATGAAGACCTGATTTCGTAGTAAATCATCCACCTCGCGTTCGCGTGTCGCATATTTCCCCATCAATCGACGCATCGCCGTCACTTCGTAAGGGGCGTAGTGGTAGATGTGCATTCCAGAATCAGTTTTCCAACGATCGTGAGTCCAGTCAATAAAGCGTTCAAAGGCTTTCTTTTCCTGCGGATCGTCATGTGCCCACCAGTCGGCGAACTTTAGCTCGTCCTGCTCCAGATGAGTCGCTCCCAGCAAATACTCCAGCCCACCTTCCCGATGGGGATAGCCTTCAATGTCGAAAAAAATGTCGAGTGGAGACGCCGGAGGGAGCAGAGCCAGCCCATGCTGAGGCTGATTATCTGGAGACAACTGAACCTCATAGAGAGGTCGCAGCAGACGGTGAGAGTCGACTTGCAGTTGAGCCTGTTTCCTGAGCCTGATAAAGGTCGGCCGAGGAATTTCAGGCACCTCCTCCAGAGGAGAGGTTGCCAATTCAGTTAAGGTCTGGAGCCCGGCCGCTTCCAGCTTGGTGATCTGTGAACGTGTGATGTTGGCTACGCGAGTCAGATGGTCTGCTGCATCCAGAACTTGTTCAGCGAACGTGTTCCAGCGACCATAATTTCGGGAAGCTCCCGGGTCCGGAAAAGACTGAGCATTAAATCGGTTCTGGAACTTCAGGAAGGACTGTTTCAGCTGACGATAGTAATGCAGGAATTGATTCGTTCGAAACCGGACCCGTTCGCCAGTCCCCAGTACCACTACAAATCCTTCAGGGCGGACTCCCTGCATGTGCTCCAGCATCTCCGAATAGGCACACAACTGAACTACGAAGTAAGCTTTGAACTACGAAGTAAGCTTTGGGGCTTCTCGCGAGCTTCGTGTCCCATATCTCGTAATGGTGTTCTCCCAGACTGGATTCTCCTCTCATACGGCACAGAAAATCGGCGAATCCGCCGAATGAGTCCAGTTCCAGTCGAGCCTGAAAAACAAAGTCCTTCCCCTGTTGCATCGTCGTGAGCGTTGTTGCCTGGTCAGTAGTGCCGGAATCGAGCTCTTCGATTGCGTAGCCTTGTTGCCGCAATTGTTCCAGAAACGCCTTCTCGTGTTCCAGTCCTTTTTCGGCAATTAACTTCAGTTCTTCGTCTTGTTCATCCGGTTCACAACAATCGATCAGCCTTAAGTCGACTCCCAGTGGAAGACCGTTTGCGTCCACAACCTCGCTGTTTCCACGCCGCCGTTCACAATTCCAACGCTCCATCCAGCTGCCAAACTCCGACTCGAGAAAGAGGGTCAGATCACTGGGCGAGAATTTCAGTGTTCCGGATTTCGTGTCGTAATACATAGCGATAACTACTGTGTGAAATGAATTGTATCTGGAAGAACTAAAGAACCGGTCATATGCTCAGCGAGAGTTTGGAATCGTTTAGATAATCTCACCTGCCTCAATTTCATGGCAGGAAATCCATCGCTGTTTGGGTAATCAATGCCCAAATCTTGCGACGCCTCGGATACAGTTCAGCTAGATCAAAGGCCTGGCCACCCCGGCGATGCAGACGACCGCCTGTATCTAAACAGAGTAGGGGATCCTTATCTCGTAAAATGAACCAGTAGTAGTATGGATTCGGTAATTGAGGATTGGGTGATCTAACCGTTGGCTCAGTTCGGTTTGAGGGAAACATATCGAACCAGTCGTCGTGTTGGCCTCCGTCGTCCCCGGAGGAATCGTAGAATCCCATGCGACATTCCCAGAAGTCACGCGAGGCGAGTGAACGAGTCAGTAGTTCTGCGATGTACCGAAAGCAAAGAGTGGAAGGAGATGACGCCGGTAGACGTAGTGGAATTTCTAACCGCATCGATATTGTAATTTCATCCAGATACCCTGTCGGATCACACACCATACGTTGCACCCAGTCGCCGTGACTTTCCTGATACAATCCGTGCAGACTTCCCGCCCGGTTGATATCGATCAATGATTGCTTAGGCGACTGGCGGTCGATCAAAGTCAGACAGTCGTACTGTCCTCCACCCGGATGCGTCTCCCATAGAAGGAACCGATCCGGAAACCGGCGCCAGAGTTCCGTCACGATTCGCCAGGAGATGATTTCAAGGAGTTGTCGATCAGGATGCATAGGTTTCCTACTTCTTAAGGGAACTTCGAGACATCCGTGCTTCAGTCATCGGAAAAAATGCGGATGATAAACTCCAGGAACAAAACGATCATCAGCAATAGAATAATTTTCATGTTTCAGTCCTCCCGAGGCGATCGAGCCCACAAAGAGTAAACGCGAAAGTATAATCACGAGATCATGTATCTCTTCGGATCTTGAATGAATTTCCCTTGTTTGCATTTGGGGCAGGTTTCGCCTTCCAGTTCGAAACACTTTTTTCGACGCGAACTCTTACATCTGCGGCAAGTTTTTGGCTTTCCTTCGTCGACTTTGTATTTGCAACCGCAATCCATACAGAGGTGGGGGACATCCAAACCCGTCGCCTCGTATCGTCGGGGGTCGGGATGGTAAACGTATTCCTTTTTGCCATCGAAACCCCTGATGTAAGGATCTCCCTCATCCCACGCCTCGATCTTGAAACCGCAGTGGTCACATTCAATTCTCTTTCCGTAAGCCATCACCTTGTCCCTTAATGCATTTGTCTGGTTTGGAAGTTACAGGATTAACCATTCATTCGATTGACGAGTATCCAGACCACGATTTGAGTCAAAATCAGTGCGAACAACAGAATTTCGACCCAAGTACTGAACCGCCCAGCCACAGGAATGTCGGAATCGCGCGGTACAGGCTTCTCAAGTGGTTCAGATGAGAATCGGGGTGGCTCCCAGGGACGGAACTGGATCGATTCTGTCGGATACTCAAACTGAAACTGACAGGCAGGGCACTTGATAACTGCGCGGTTCGAAATGGGGAAACCTCCTCCGATTACTGGCATGGTGAGATGGCGAATGGAAAAAAAGTACGGGAGAGCAAAGGTTCTTTCGAATGCTTAACGTCGGTTCGCACTGGTGGCAGGTCTTATCCAACCGGGATTTAAGTCCCAATAGGTGCCCACTCCTGGCGGAACCGACTCGCTGCCCGATAGCCGGGCCTACTTCTCTCCCGCACATGTATTGCTACTCCCTGTACCCCTGCGACGAAAAGTTCTCTGCGGTTCAGGGGTGTTTGGAGGGAATTGTGTGAAATAAATTGTTCAAGAATCACAGTGCTGGATACACTCAGATATCGATTAGTATTTGCTAACTCCGTTTACATCTATCAAATAGTTTACTCGAAGACTTCTAATATCTTGGGCTTGCTCTTTAGTCACAAATGAGAAAGCTATGTATTCCAACTGGTCAAAACTATCAAAGATCTCAAGACCGAGTTTTTCTATTTGGGGAGACCATCCTTTAATCGGTTTTCCCTTTTCCGATGCTGTCATCGCAAGATGAATACCGAGACTAGGCTTTTTCTTTGGGATTACTGCATTATCAACCAACGGCCTCAAAAGTGCTTTCTTGCTTCGGGCTATTCGTGTGATCATATCTCTCTTAGAATATATCGCGAGTGCGCCGCACAGAGCCTGAAGCAAAGCTTCGTCAATCTTTTGCGAATCTTTTGGAGCTTTGATCTCGAACACAGTAAAATATCCATTTTTCCGAACCGCCAAACCATCTGGTTTAATATAGTCAGAAAATCCTAGATTAAATTTATTGTCGAAACTCGACACCCCAAGGCTGAGTTCGTGCGAAATCAACGAGAAGTCAGTGTTCTTATTTTTAGTCTGGATGATATTTATTTTCTGTCGTTTACGTGAATTCTCCAGCAATTGCGATGACCATCCTACTCCAGTCTTTGCGTTGAATTTTGATTCAGCAGAGTCATTGTCCCAATGATTGAACTGAACTTTCTCTTTGATACACGAGAACTTTGATATCCACTTCTTAATTAATACTCGCTTATTTTTCACATGACGATATTCATCTTTGAATTTATCTTGCAGACGACATTCTTTGGTAGGACTGGCTAGTCCAGACTCAATATTCCGTTGTCCAATCTCTTCTCGCCAGTGTTTGTGTGATTTAACATCTATTCTGACATAGTAGTTGGCGAATTCCTGAAAGTTCTCTTCATGGGACAGTAACTCTTCAATTTCCTCAAGCGAATAATCACGAATCTTCTTGACCGAGTCCTTTGTGTAGTCGCGGAGGCATGTGCTATTACCTTTCTTCGTCAATAACAACCATGTCTTCGAGTTGATTTCAGGAATGTAGACCAGTCGCGTTCTTGGTATTCGTGGCTTTTTCTTCATGATTCTTTATACCTTCCACCATTCACCATCGTTCTTCAGTTCCACATTAACCGACAGTTGTGCAAACGCTTCGCGATCATCCAGGTGGATGGGGATGATGCGAGAGTCTGGAAATGCCGCGATGAATTGTTTCAGCTCGTCGACGGTCGCGTGGCCGGAGCTATGAATATGTGCCTGACGGACGCCCAGGGAGCGAAGGTTGTCGAGACGAGTGGCCTCTCGCTCCTGCTTGAGGTAACCTGACCAGAGCGACGTAATCAGCGTTGCCCCTTCTAGACAGCGAGCACTAATCAGTTCCTCAAACATGGAACTGCGGCACAGCATCACGTACTTGGAGGGTGTCTCTTCCAGGTGTTCCGGGTAAACGCGATAGGGGCTGTACTGATTGGAAATGTGGTACGCCTCGTTCTTTTTAATCTGACGACGCTGCGACCGAGGCAGATAAACAACAACGTCCTCTTTGCCGGGAACAGGAACGTCGTCTCGATTGACGGCGCGTAGAATCTCGGCCGTATACATGTCGAGCACCAGGGTGCGTCCGGTGATCCGACACGCTTCATAGACCGATACCACTCGGTCGACATTCTGACTCGAACACCAGACGAGACCCATGCCGGGCGTCCGTTTGAACTCTTCCGCCATCGCCAGAGCCACAGACTCTTCATCCGGGTAACGGAATTCCTGCAGGTGACCGACCTGGGTCCCTTCGCAGATCAGCACATCAATATCGGGAGGAGGATTCAGGACGAGGTCGCGAAAATAGTGTGCCCCGCGGCCATGGGCGCGTAGATCGCCACTATAAAAGATTCGCTTGCCCTCCACTTCGATCAGGAAGCAGTAGCTGTCGTGGGCGGAATGATCGATACGCAGCGGTGTGATAGTAAACGGCCCCGCTTTCAGCACGTCGCCCGCCGAGTAGGGATGAATGAGCCCTTCGCCCAGACCGGAGTGAGACGTAAAGAGCTGGCTATTATTAAGAATCCCCAGGCCTTCGGCCCCCATGTGCACCGAGATGGGTTGTCTGTCTTCTTCCTGAGTGATGAACGAGAGAAGACCGTAGTGGTCGGGGTGCGGGTGCGAGATGAAGATGCCGCACAGCGAGCCATCCTGATTCTGAAGATCTAGATCGGGTGGGATGACGACATGGTCGTCATCATTCAAGGGCAGCCCTACGTCCAACAGAATCCGTGCATCGGCCGTTCTAATTTCAACACAGTTACCGCCAATCTCATGGCAGCCCCGGTGAATACGGCAACGAACGATGGATGTAGAAACGGACGCAGAGGGAGTTGAATTCAAGAAGGGACCAGTTTCGTTAAGAGAGGATGCGAAGGCTGGTTATTTCCTGTAGTAGAACCGACAGGAGTAATCCAGCATACCGGGTGGGACGATATTTACTATCCAACGGAAGATACTAAATAATGGATCACCAGAAATATTCAGTTCAAAGAAATAGGAGCTGAAGTTCTATCGAACACTGGAATAATTATGCACGGTGAGACTGACAGCACTGGGTCCGTGCCAATTCTGTTTCTCATGTTTTTCTGAAAAAATATTTCCCGAAAGACATCCTCAGGAGCTAACCATCATCAGAGTGCATCTCTATGCCTAGCTTGAGCTGCTGACGAAAGAGGTCCCGTAGTTCTGCCGGTTGAATGATTTCGACACGACCGGTCCAACCCAGGATCCAGGTCAGGATCTCATCCAGCCCGTCGACAGTGAATGTAAAAGTGGCAGAGCCATCTGAGTGGCGTTTGATCTGTTGAGTCGTATGCCAGTTCGTCTCGGAAACGAGCAACGCCGCTTCCGGATCGAATTTGAGTTCCACTTCGTAACTGGTCTCGCCACGAAAGACGGCCCAGGCATTGCCGAGGTAATTATTGAGCTTGAAGTCCTCCGGAATTGAGGCGTTAAACTCGATCATCTTGAGCGACTTGAATCGCGCGACTCGATAGGTATGCGGTTTCGTCATCCCATCCGCGAGTCCCACGATATACCACGACTGCTTGATGAAACAGAGGCGATACGGTTCAATCTGCAGTTCAAAGTCCTTGTCCCGGTAAGGGGATCGATACAACCCGCGGATCTGTTTCCCCTTAAGTAATGCATGCTGCACGGAGCGAATCATGTCGTGGTGCTGACTGTGATCGGCCAGCTGCAACCCGAGGACTTCCACCAGCTCTCCCGCTTGGGCCAGTATTTCCTGCATTTCCTCATTCGTCGCCGCGAGGTTGATTGTCGTTGGCTCCGCTCCGTCGCTGATGTCGAGTCCGGGAACTTTGGTCGTCAGAGTCGCAATGGCCTGTCCCAGCATTTCCTCCGGCGTAAGGTTCACCACCGGAAAGACAAAGTCCGATCGCAGCCGATGACAACGTTCGCTCGCATCATAGAAGACGGGAATGCCCGCGAAATCCAATACTTTGAGATGTCGGCGAATCGTCCGCTCACTGCATTCAAACTCTTTGGCGAGTGCTGCGACATTCCATCGCCCATTCCCCCGCAGCAGGTTGAGTAATTTCAGAATATCCGCCAGCTTCGCCGCCTGCCGAATCCGTCGATCCGCATCGGAGATGTGGGGATTGGGGTCAGAGTCGAAGATATCTTTATCCTTTTTTGGCACGTTGGTATTCCTGATGAACGTGAAGGAGGACTAGTAAAACCGAATGTGTGGTTGTGAATATCTCTAATGCCGGACAACAGTAGGTCCGGCGGTAAAGATGTTTCCCATTTGCGATTAGAAATCTGTTCGTGAGACTGTTGTTCCTAATGCAAGTATGGTTTATATGAATACGACAATATTGCTAATAACACAACCAGTGATGCCTCTCCCGAAAGCAAAAGATCATGCTCACCGAAGATCAGAAAAAGCATATTCTTGAAAAGTACAATGAACTCACTGGGAAAGGGGCCCTCCCCACGCAGGAGGAATACGAGAAGAACTACCGTCACTTTCGGGACCGGTTTGCACCGGAGCGACTTGCAGCCCTTGATGGGGAAGAACTACTCAACGTGATGCATGACTCAAAGACTCAGGACAGCCTTGTGTACTGGCTTGAGTTCAAGAAGGACGAAGAGTTCAATAATCGGCTGTTCGGTGGGATCGGCGGCGGGAGCGCCATGAAATTCCGGCTGTTTCGCCGGAAAGAGACGGGAACCTGGCAGGGAGCGAACCAGTCGGGCAAACCCAAAGACATCACGTTGGAAGAGGCAATCTATATTGCCCGGCAGAATCGAGACCAGCTGCTCGCCGGTTGCAAACTTCTAGAAGCACTCCCCAAAGACGATGCTTCCGATGAGGTATTCCTTGAGTTACAGAAACGAATAGACGAGCAGTTGCCAGATGTCGCGCATCTTGCATGGGCGCATAAGTACTACAGTATCATCTATCCGGATAAGGTCGACAATTACCACAGTATCGAGTGGGAGCATTATATGCTGTTGAGGATGCTGCAACTTCCCCCTGAAGGCAACGGTCGCTTTCTATGTGCAGGACGTTTCATTTCCGCTGCTCAAGAAGTTGGTATTTCGATGAAGTACTTAACTGCGACGCTATATGAAGTCTACGGAGACCGCTATCGCTACTGGCGTGTCGGCACTCGTAATGACAAGACCAACACCAGTCATTGGGAAATGATGGAGAAAAATGACTATGTTGCCATCGGCTGGCCTGAACTGGGCGACCTTTCCTGGCTGGAGCCGAAGAAGGAGACCAGAGAGCGACTTCTCAACGAATTGCAGAAAGCTTTCCCTGATAAATCGGAAAGAAGCATTAAAATATCGTCCTCGCAGATTCGCAAGTTCATCCTGCAGATGAGCGAAGGAGATCTCGTCGTCGCTGCTGATGGCCAGCAGGTTCTCGGAATCGGAAAAGTAACAGGAGGTTACCAGTATCAGCCCGGGCTCGAATTCCCGAACCAGCGTCCCGTCGAATGGCTTAATCTGGAGAAATGGACGATGCCTCAGAAAAAAGAGGGATTAATGAGCACCGTTCGTGAACTTAAAAACCATAAGGAGAACCTCCGCGAGATCGAACGTCATATTCAAAAAGCCCCCACTATTATAGAACCCGATAACCGCATTCTACGGCGCATTCAGTCTGTACTGGAACGCAAAAGTCAGGTCATCCTGTATGGACCTCCGGGCACCGGCAAAACTTATTGGGCGATGATGGCCGCACGTGATCTCGCTGCGAAATCAACATACGGGAAACGATTGCATGAGTTGAATGACGCCGAGAAAGGTGTCATCGATGGCAATGAACAGACTGCTGGGCAAGCCCGAATCTGTTGCTTTCATCCAGCCTACGGTTACGAAGACTTCCTCGAAGGATTTCGCCCCACTACGATCAACGGACAAGTCAACTTCGAATTACGAGATGGCGTGTTCAAAGCCATCTGTAAAGAAGCCATTCAAAATAGTGAGCGCAACTATTATCTGATTGTGGATGAAATCAACCGGGGGGACATCCCGCGAATCTTTGGTGAGTTACTGACGACGCTGGAGAAAGACAAACGGGGAAAGAAGATCATTCTCCCCGTCAGCCAGGAACGCTTTGCTGTTCCACCCAATGTCTATCTCATTGGAACGATGAATACCGCGGATCGTTCGATTTCACTCCTGGACTCTGCACTTCGGCGTCGGTTCGGGTTTATCGAAATGATGCCCGACGGCTCTGTGCTTGCTGAGATGGCAATCAGAGGGCTCCCTCTCCGCGCCTGGTTCGAGGCACTCAATGACCGTATTCGTAAACACGCCGGTCGCGATGCCCGCAATCTCCAGATTGGTCACTCCTACTTAATGCAGGGAGGCAATCCACTCAAAGACTTCGCCAGTCTAAAGAGAGCCATCCGCGACGATATCATCCCCCTGCTTGAAGAATACTGCTACGAAGACTTTTCCACGTTGCGGGAGATACTGGGCAAACAATTGGTCGACGAGAACGAACAACAGATCAAACACGAATTGTTTGATGACGGTCAGGAAGAGAACCTTATCGCCGCTCTGCTCGATCCCTGTCCCGATATTATGTCCTCCACTGAGGCTGTCATTTCAGAACAGTCGGAAGAAGAAAATGACGATCTCGAAGACGACGATTCCACTGACGCGGAAACGAGTGCCGAATGAATGTATCACTCGCTGTGAAAATGGAGGAATGGCAATCGTGTGAACCGGAGCTGGAAAGTCCACTTCATGGACTGGCCTTGCGCGATCTCAATGCAGAAGCATCGGTTGTCGAAAAACTGAACAGTCAACGATTACTGAAACTGATTGAATTACGATCCGGCATCTCACTCCGTACATTTTCGTATGTAGGACGGCTCCAGATTGGCAATCTCAGGCTGACGATTCATCCGAAGATCAATGGGACCTCTTTGCTCCGTCTGCTCCGTTATGCTTATGGTTTTCGCAAACTGAAACTAATCTCTAACACAACGCATCTCACGGATGAATATGGATTTGAAGATCTGTTGATTGCACAGTTGCTCGTGGAAGCGGAAGAGTTAATCTCTCGTGGTCTCTCCCGGGCTTATCGGCGACAGGACGAACGACTTGCTTCACCTCGTGGCCGCATCAACTTGCAGCAGCTGGCGCGTGAGGCGGGGACAATCACGGCAACACTTCCCTGTCAGCATTTCCCGAGAGTCGAAGACATCCTGCTCAATCAAGTTCTGCTTGCCGGACTACAATTGGCGGCACGCATGGCGAGCTTGAAAGATCTTCGCCGCGAAGCTCATCGGTTGATGGCTCAATTTGACGAGCAGGTCACCCGGATTAATCTGAACGAGGTTCTGCTTGATCGGGCAGAGCATCAGCTCAATCGCATGACGACCGCCTACACCGCCTCACTCACAATTATCCGTACGCTTTATCAATCTCAAGGAATTCTGCTGGAAGGTACTCAATCGACGATTTCTCTACCCGGTTTCCTGTTTGATATGAACGCTTTCTTCCAGACACTCCTCTCCCGATTCCTGCGTGACCATCTACCCCAATATACTGTTCGGGATGAACATGGTCTCAAGGGGATGATGCGGTACCTTCCCAAATACAACCCACAGCACCGCCAGTCACCCACCCCGCGGCCTGACTTCGCCATATTCCAGAATGGCCAACTCTTGACGCTCTTGGATGCCAAATACCGGGACCTATGGGAGAAACCCCTTCCGCGCGAGATGCTCTACCAACTGACCGTCTACGCCATCAGTCAGCGACACCACCCCGCCAGTGCGATCCTCTATGCCACGACGAACCCCAATGCCCGCGAACAGCGTATTGAAATTACCGACCCAATTTATGACCACCACCTGGGTCAGGTCTCCTTGCGACCCGTCAATCTCAACCGACTGGAAGAACTAATCTCCAGCGAGACTATCGCCAGCAGGAGAGAATGCGAGGAGTTGGCTTGCAGGCTGGTCTTAGGAGACGCATAAAGTTCACTCGTTACTTGAGTGATCAATTGATTTTGAAATCCTTGTTCTTTTAATATTCTGGGAAAGAGATTATCCGAAGATAGAGAGCGAGCAAGATTCTAAAAGCGAACAACTGACCTGCCCCCCATGAATGACACCAGTCACATGACTTAGTGTTCGACTGTATCAGGCGGATAGAGCAGTTTCGTTTCGGGCACCGGCGCTCGATAGCCTAGGGAACTGTGTGGTCGGATCGTGTTGTATTCTTTTCGCCAACGCTCGATCAAAACTTTCGCTTCCAATAACGTATTGAAGATCTCACCATCAAGCAATTCGTCTCGCAGCTTGCCGTTGAACGATTCATGAGAAGTATGAAATCTGAGTGCCTGAGAAAGATGATCTTCTTCGGTCAGCACTCATTCGCACGCGATGAAGGAATACGTTTCTCACTATCACTCCGAACGAAATCACCAGGGATTGGATAATCAGTTGATTGAACCTGATGAAGAAGCCGGATGTATCGCAGGTAAGATCGAATGCCGAGAACGCTTCGGAGGGTTGCTCAAGTATTACTACCGCGACGCTACTTGAATCAGCCTAGAATAGATGTCGATCCTCGTGTTGTGATTCTCTGCTATCGTTGCGCTAGGATGGTTATATTCACGTTGAATCTGATAGCAGCGTTCAGGTCGCGAAACGAATCTCGTTCGAAATCCGCCACTCTCCAGAGATATAACCGATTGGAATCACTCGTTTTCAACGTCGGTTGAATATTTTTACGATACGGGATTGCGGTTATCAAATCCATAGTTTCGCCTTGTGTCTTCATTCAGAATCAGGTTTCCGCTTTCCCACTACGCACCAGTCTGCGGTTGCAATGATGACAGGGTTCGGAACAATGCGTTGATCACAGTCTCTTTGCCAGCGAATAACTTGTCGGGGCCGCCGGCGTGCAGGTTGCTAAATGGTGGTTCGTACAGAGCCGACGCATCCATCACTCCGCGGGCGGTGAGCTGGTCGATCACCAGTTCGACAAACCGGATTTGCTGCGGCGAGAGGCTGCGGTCGTTCAGGAACTGAGAGAACGCCGTCTGGGCCGCCGCGCGGTCCATGCCGACGAGGCTGCGGACGAAGTAGGCCAGTGAGGGAGCTTCACTCTTGGCGAGCAGGTCGGACAGCAACGTCTCGCCATCCTCTTCACCAATCTCAACGAGGGTCGCTTCCAGGGACTTCAGATCCTCTTCTGTTAACGGCTGGTTGATCCGCAGACGGTGAATCACCACATCGGTCAGGTGGTTACGCAGATAGTCGTTGACCTTCTTGGCGTATTGAGCACCGGTCATCTTCGGAATGACGATGGTCTGATCTTCCCGCACGCCGAGCACCTCGTCCTGGAAGTCGGTGTAGACGATCTTGCGTTTCTTCCTGTCGAGAAAGGGAACAAGTCCCCGCAGCCGTAACCGCAGGTCTTCCAGTACCGCCAGATTGATCCCCTCCCAGAAGCCGCTGTCCTGCACGGCGGCGAGAAACTCGAGCTGGGCGGCGACAGAGGGAATCGCCCCCTTCTCTTCCAACAGCATGGCGATCTCGATCACGCGCTGGCGATGCTTCTCGAATCCCCCCTCGTCGATCTGCACCAGAGCGAGTTGCATCCGGAGGGCCATCAGATCGAACAGACGCGACTCGATTTCATCAGTGGCGATCTCGGATGGCAATTCGGCCACCTCACTTTGCAGAGTTTCCCGATCGCTTTCGCTGAGATCGTCCCAGGCGTCGCGATTCTGAAACCGTTCCACCATCTCCAGGTGCATCCGCACTATGAAGTTCTCCCGGTTCATCGCCGCAACCTCGCCATGCAGGCCGTCGGCCAGCGAAGCCCGTAGCTCGGAATCCGGATCCAGTTCAAGGCTCTTCTGCACGTAGCCGAGCAGCACGACCCGGGCGCGGAATAGTCGGGTTCCCAGGGGGGCGCTGTTGCTGGAGTTGATCCCTTCGGGATTCTCTTTGAAGAAATCGAAGTTGAAGCAGAAGTCGAAGACCCGGAAGTCCTGCTTGTCGTCCTCCGGACCGAACAGGCCAGGACACAGACGCGTCCCGCGGCCGATCATCTGCCAGAACTTGATCTTGGAGTAGACCGGCTTGAAGAAGACCAGGTTGGCCACCTCGGGTACGTCGATCCCCGTATCCAGCATGTCCACCGAAATCGCGATGTGCGGGGCCTTCTCCTTCTGCGAGAAGTCATCGATCAGGCTTTGCGGGTACTTTGCATAGTTGTCGATGATGCGGGCGAAGTGACCGGCGTGGTGCGGATAGTGGTGGTTGAACCGCTCGTAAATGTAGGACGCGTGATCGTGATTCCGGGCGAAGATGATCGTCTTGGCCAGTCGGTCGCCCCCCTCCACCTTGTGACCATGCTCCATCAGGTACTGCAGCACCTTGTCCACCGTGTCCTGGTTGAACAGCCAGCTGTTGATCGCCGCCGCGTTCACCCGGTCCGGCAGCGTGCCCGGTTCCACGTCGTCTCCCCAGTCGAGACTCTCCCATTGCTCCTTCTCTTCGTCGGTCAGTTTATCGTAGTCGATCCCTTCCCGCGGGAACTTCATGTCGACCTGCTGCACGCGGGGCGGGACGAGAAAACCATCCGAGACCGCCTGCCCCAGTTCGTAGGCATCCGTCGGTACACCGGGCTCCAGGTCGAACAGGTCGTACGTGTTCTTGTCGACTTCCTCGCGGGGCGTGGCCGTCAGGCCGACCAGCAGCGAGTCGAAGTAGCGGAAGATTGCGCCGTATTTCTGGTAGACCGAGCGGTGGGCCTCGTCGATGATCACGAGGTCGAAGTGCCCTACTCCGAACCGGGCCTCGCCTCCTTTCGTCTGGTCGATCATTCCCATCATCGTGGGATAGGTGCAGACGTAAACCCGCCCCTCGGTCTCTTTCTCGGTCACCAGGTTCACCGGGCTCGACTCCGGCAGATGCGCCTTGAACGCGTTGCACGCCTGATTCACCAGGGAGACCCGGTCGGCCAGGAACAATGCCCGTTTCACCCAACCGGCCCGCTGCAGGACATCGACCAGGGCAATCGCCGTCCGGGTCTTACCCGTACCGGTCGCCATCACCAGCAGGGCTTTGCGACGCGCGTCGGTGAACTGCTTGAAGATGCTGCCGATGACTCGCTTCTGGTAGTACCGTCCCGCGATCTCGTCTTTCACCCCGGCCACGGCGAGTTCCTGCCGCTGCGATCTGCGGAGCATCAGACGGGAGAGCTCGTCCTTCTTGTAAAACCCCGCCACCTCTCGGGGGGGATAGGTTTTATCGTCCCACATCCAGGTCTTATAGCCGTTGGTGTAGAAGATGATCGGTCGCTGACCGTGCTTCTGCTCCAGGCAGTCGGCATACAGTTTCGCCTGCTGCTGACCGACCTCGGGATCGGCAGTCGTCCTCTTTGCTTCGACCACCGCCAGCGGCTTGCCGTCGTCCCCCCACAGGACATAATCAACGTAACCGGTCCCTTTGACGTTCGGCATGCCGGTGACTTCGTATTCCCGGTCGCGGGACTGGTCCAGAGGCCAGCCGGCCCGCCGCAGTTCGACATCGATCAGATACTGGCGGGTTTCCGCCTCGGCGTAATCGTGCGGGTCGGCCTGCTGTTCGGTGGCAGCACGGACTTCGGCCAGTTGCGCTCGCAGGGCCTGTAGTTCCGCATCGAGTTCAATGCGCTCCTGCTGCTGTTTGAGGGTCGCCTCGTTCTGCTCGGTCAGCTGCTTTTCGAGGGACTCCAGTTCTTTCCGGGGGACCACCTCACCGGTGGGGGGCGCTTTCGGCACCTGCTGATCACTCCAGGCCGTTTCCTGAGCCGCGGCGGCCGGTTTGTAGGTGCGGACCAGCCAGTGGCAGACGTGGTGTAGTTCCCGGACCACCTGCAGGGCGTCGTACTGGCGGACCGGTCGTTTATTATGGACAGCCTGGTTGCCCACCCTTTGAATCACTCGGGCCTTCTGAAAGACCGCCTCGGGCAGCAGGTTCTGGAAACTCGTGTTGTGCAGCAGTGCCCCGAGGTTCCGGTCATACGGCATCCGTAGCCCGGCATCGTGTTGATAGAGCCAGTGGACGATCGCCTCCAGCGTGAACCGCGCATGAAAACAGGCCGCGCGGGGATCCCCCATAATGTGACCTTCCGCCTTCGTGGCGGATTCCGCAATGGCTCGGAAGTCGTTCGGCAGGAAGGCGAAGTTGCTCATTCCGGATCTCTGTAAACAATGCTCAGGTCAATCTGGTCTGTCAAATAGGGGACGAAGCCCAGTAGCAAAATCGACACACCAATCATATCGCGCATATCAATGGCGCGTACGGCATTCGACCTGGTTCCCCCATGGCGAATCCCAGGGTAATCACAGGTAAACTTGTACAGGTTCTTCATCGCCTCGCAGAGGCTTGCGTGGGGCCAGGTTGTTAAGTCACTGCAGATGGCACCGATAGTTTGCTTCGAAGTATCAGGGTGTAAAGATGCAAGAGCTTCCAAGAGATTGACCTGTTTAACCATGCAACTCCGGATCCGGTTCGGTGTTGGGCCGGACCGCAAGTCCGAAATAGTCTCTTCGAAATCATCCATCAGCTCGTGAAGATGGGGATCTGTTTTGCATATCTCCTTGATACGCCGAACGAGCGAAGCACATATCCCAGGCAGGGTTGGGCACACTCTGCATGGTTGATGAATCTCATATCGCAAGCTGTACTTTTCAATGAAAGATTTCAGCAGGATCAAATACCGGGACGCCAGTAGTTCATCGAACTCACAGAACACGTCATATGCTCGCTCAAGGAAAAGAGTGGCGGCCGATTCCGATCGGAAATCCGTTGCATATATTTTTTCAAAAGACTCTGCTGCTCGGCTAGGATCACTTGCGATCTCTGCAAGGTTGATAGCGCGGCGGGAAACATTGCCTTCAGCGTCGTAAACGTCCGAGGTCAATTCATCTCGAAAAGATTTGAATGCCGCTCGATACAGGTCTGAAAACAAGTCATCGTGATGTTCATAATCTTCCGGAAACTCATACCCTGCGAGCAAGATACTCTGGTCGATTGGGAGTTCCATAGTGGGGTCGTGGGCGGGAAGCCAAATTTCTCGCCATGTCGCAGGCCAAACGGCCAACAATTCACCTCTCATCATATCTCCCCTTTGAATGCGCGGGATTGTAAAGAGGCGAAGAGGGCGTGCAGTTCGGCGAGGTGGGACCGCATCCGTGCCTTCTGCTGCTCGACCGTTTCGACGATTGTGGCGAAGCGACGTTGGAGATCAAGCGGCGGCACAATGATAGGAATACTGTTGCAGTTCGTTTTGTTCAGATACGGAAGGGTTGTCTGCGTCGCCCGTCGCTTCATCCACGGCTTTTGGAAAGGAAGGCAGAAAGTAAGAAACTGAGAGTTGATTCTTTCGCCGCATTGAAACGTATGCAGTTGTTGGTTAACAACTAAATCACAGCCAGCAATTGAAGAGATTCCAAGATCGCCAACGCAACTGATGATCACACTTCCTTTAGGTATGACCCTCGCTCGAACTTCATCAATTTCCTGCTCACTCAGGCCAATGACTTTTGGTGAGTGGGAGGTGACCGCTAAATCCATGAGATCATCAGTGGTGATCCATGGCGTTGTCCCAGTGAAAGATTTTGGTTTGTCACGCCCTGGTACAATACAGCCTGTTACATCGCCGACAGTGCATTCCTCCCACCCCATCGGATTGGTAGCAGGGTTGCCGAACATGTCGAGGAAGGTGGATTGGAGGAGGGCGTCGAGCTGGGCGATCGCCTCGCGGCGTTTGGCCCGCAAGGCGTCCGCCGCATCCAGAATCCCCGCAATCCGCTTCTGCTCGGCGAGCGGCGGGAGGGGGATTTCCAATGATTCAACGATCGCCTTCGAAATTTCTTTAAATGTTGCGCCTCGCCCTGCCTGCTCAACGCGCGTGCGGTTACACCGAAGCCACCAGTAAAGATAATCCGACGATACGGAAGTTTTTCTCGGAACCAGATTTTTGAATCCTTGGTTTGTACACACGGGCATTCTATTTATAGCAACCAGACCAATCGGTGCTCGCGAACTTAGCAAAATCGACCCTGCGGGAAGCATCTTGAGTGAGCAGCTCCGAAACCCGTCGGCAGTGATTTTGCGAGGCGTGTCATAAAGATATTTACCATCGTTATCACTGAGATCCTTGGGAGTCGCCCATGCTATGTCACCGTCCCAATATGCTGGCGTCCCTGTCTTGGGGGTCGCACCTGAGACTATCTCGCACACGTCGCCGAGCCTAGTTTGGGGCCAACTCATCCGATCATCCCCTCCATTTCCTTCCGTCCCTCGGCGATCTCCTCCTCCAGTTTCGCCAGCCGCTGGAGAATCTCCTGCGGAGGATCATGCTCGACCGCTTCGTATTCAACTTCCTTGTAGCGATTAATGGAGAGATCGTAGTCTTTACCGGCGATTTCGTCTTTCGGGACCAGAAAACTCGGCTCCGTCCGTTTCCGTTTTTTCTCCCCTGTTTGGTTCTGCCAGCGTTTGAGGATGTCGGGGAGGTTACTTTTGTCGGGTTCCGGTGTCCGTTTGTCGTCTCGTGAAAAACCATCGGACTGCATGTCGTAGAACCAGACGTGGTCGGTGCCGCCCGAGTTGGTCTTCGTGAAGATCAGAATCGCGGTCGAAACACCGGCGTACGGTTTGAAGACCCCCGACGGCATCGAGATCACCCCGTCGAGCTTCTGATCCTCAACCAGGATTTTCCGCAGCGCCTTGTGCGCCTTCGACGACCCGAACAGCACCCCGTCCGGCACAATCACCGCCGCCCGTCCCCCCGTCTGCAGCAGTCGCAGGAACAGGGCCAGGAACAGGAGCTCCGTCTTTTTCGTCTTGACGATCTGCTGCAGATCCTTGGCGGTCGACTCGTAGTCCAGACTGCCGGCAAAGGGAGGATTCGCGAGCAGGAGCGAGAACCGCTCGGCATCGTCCAGATCGGACTGGGCGAGCGAATCGCGATAGCGGATGTCGGGGTTTTCGACACCATGCAGGAGCATGTTCATGCTGCCGATACGAAGCATGGTGCTGTCAAAGTCGTAACCGTGGAACGTGCCCGAGTTGAACTTCCTCCGACTGGTTGCGGTCTTATAGATAGCGTCCCCGTGATGCTCTCGCAGGTATTCCGATGCCGCGATCAGGAAACCGGCCGTGCCACAGGCCGGGTCGCAGATCGTATCCTTCGGTGTCGGGGCGGTCATGTCCACCATCAACCGGATGATATGCCGCGGCGTCCGAAATTGTCCGTTCTGTCCCGCACTGGCAATCTTGCCGAGCATGTACTCGTACAGGTCCCCCTTCGTGTCGGCATCCGCCATGTCGATACTGTCAAGCTGGTCGACCACGTTCGCCAACACCCGCGGGGTCGGCATCATGAAGATAGCGTCCTTCATGTGGTGGGAGTAGGTCGAATCCCCCTCCTCTTCCGCACCCCCATTGCTGCCCAGGGTCTTGATGAAAGGAAAGACATCGTCCTTCACCGTAACATACATCGTCTCCGGAGCCGTCTCCTTGAACCGCGACCAGCGCAGGTGGTTCTGCTTCTTATTGAAGATCGGATCCTCAATCGGCTTGCCGGTACGATTAGATTTGTGTTCCTGCAATGTATGCAGCTCGTCCAACCGCTTGATGAACAGCAGATAGGTCAACTGCTCAATAACAGACAGCGGGTTCGAGATACCACCCGACCACATCGTGTTCCAGATGCTGTCAACTTTGGATTTCAATTCGCCAGTGATCATACGAGGGGTTTAAGTTTTCTATTAACTACATGGAAATAACACGGACTGCCACAACGCCCTACCCGGCCTTCCCGGGGAACAGCTGCTGGTAAAATACTCACAAACTCTACCATACCAGACACGCCCGCGAAAGCATCGCACGGGGCGGGTACAAGATCGGGAGTGGAGTCAACCTTCGTGAGAAAATCGAGAACCGCAGCAACGCATCGACAATGAAATCCTCCCCCTACAATTGGTGAGTACCTCCATCAACCCAATCAATCGCGTGCATGTTCCGAAAGTCCTGCCTACGCGGTCTACAATGCCTTCGCTACTGAGGCATCTTTCATGGTGGGCTCGAGCCCCTCATCGATTACCCCTCTTTCGGATCGAGAATCCGTACCATCATCAGGTTGACGACGCTCCGCGGGGTGTAGAGCTGCCCTGCTTTTTGATGGTCGCGTCTGCGAACTTCTTGATGAGGTACTCCTACGACTGCCCCAGGATATCGGACTGGGATCGTCTCGAGTAAATGAAGAGCGATCTTTTTGACGGACTCCTTTCAAGAAACGACCTCACGATCTGACAGAAATCCTCTGAACTTTGCAATCGATTACAAAATCATGACATCACCTCAGGCTTAGCAATCAAAGGTCTTCTGAATCAAAGTAATCGATATCAATCTTCTTTACCTGGTAACTACGGGCAATCGAGACACCGACATTGTGTTCGATCATCAACTGACAGAGCTGCAGACCATCAATTAGCACAATCTTACGTTCAATTCGATCAATGTAATCAAGAGCATCCTTTGAGAACTTGCCTGTCGTGATTAAGACACCTTTGCGAGCTCTGAACCCCTCCATGCTTCCCGCAAATGCCTGCACGAGAGGCCGACCAACAGTCCCCTGCCATCGCTTCGCCTGAATACAGACAAGATCGAGTCCCAGCTTGTCTTCTTTAATCACTCCATCGATACCACCATCCCCCGACTTTCCTAAAGCTTGGCCAGCATCCTTAACGGACCCTCCATACCCCATGGCCACCAGCAGGTCTACAACCAATTGCTCAAAGAACTGAGGAGAACAGCTCAGTGCTTTCTCCAGTAGATCACTCGCCAGAGAATCCCGGAGTAGTCTATCCGCAGTCTCCAATGCTTCTTCCGGAGTCTCATCGGAAGCAGAGTCTTCCTCCGCCGACTCATCAGTGGCAGTCGTCGAAGTCTGTTTAAATTCATTAAACGAATCGTACTGAGCCAGTACTGTGGTGTTGATCTCACCCGAGTGAGACTGAAGTAACTTCAGTCCTTCGTCAGTTATCTTCGAGACTCCTCTCACGGGGCTATCTACTAATCCTGCTTTTTTCAAATAGGTTTTAGCCCAGTGGGTACGATTCGAAATAATCGTCTGAGTATTACTGGGAAGGAGTTGCTGACGTTCTGCCGCAGTCAAAGTAAAGTGATCTGCGATCCGTTCCACGAGATCTCGCATACGATACGATTCCCCATCGGAAATCATCTCGAGTAAGGGACGCATGCATTTCTGGTAATTGGGTATGGCCATAATATCTTATGTGTTCTAGTCAGAGATATAGAATTCCAGAGCCTTCGTGACACACTGAATTTTGCAGAAATCGTCAATGTCGCTCAAGTTTTTTTATTTTCCTCGTTTTTTTCCAGCCACGTATTACTGCGTTAAATTGAACTTTCGACGGAGTGCACAAACGAATGAGGCTCCTGGGCAGGGAACTGTTTGCTATTAGAGGATATGACACTTAGAATCAGAGATCTAATCCTGATCCATTCTGATTCTAAGTGTCATATCCAAGGCACCTGGCGCCAAGCACCGTTTTTCATCTATTCTTCGATGCGCCCTCCCAAGTTCTGCTACCTGTGACCTGCCCATTGCGTTCTTCTAGAACTGCGTCAGGCATAAAGCAGCGAAACCGCAGTTGTCTTACTTATCCGCCGCTCACTCGGCTCTTTTAATACTGCGGAAACTGTCCGGCTATTTGCACCCATACGTTGTCACTCATCGAATAGGAAAAGTCTAAAGGAGACGTCCTTTCGCAAATGACCAATCAGTTTACCAAACTTGGCACAGTTCGAGAATCAACGGTAGACAGAGGGTGATTATAAAATGAGATTCTTGCACATGGATAGGAATCCGAATTCCTTACGTTACGTTGAAAGAACGAAACTCCATACCTGTTTTCTAATCACTAACTTTTGTAGTCGCTTGCAAAGTTCAGCCACCGCGTTTCGGGCGTCTTCGCGATGTTCTTTCCGGATCCAGAATAAGTATCTCAGGTCTTGCCAGGTGTTCTGGTCGATGTGATCCAGTAGCGGCGTCGGAGGACCGAACGGGCGGAACGTGATGCGACCACCAGGGATCTCTTGCAGGATCTTGTAGTCTTGCTTGCAGATGCGATCGTTGAAGTCCTCGTAGTCGAAGTCCGTCTTCAGGTCGAGCCAGTTCTCGACTCTTGCGAACGCCAGACAGTATTCGTCTTCGGCACCAGCAGGAACCGCGTTAGTCGCCGCTTTCACTTTGTCGAAGACAGACTTCACCATTTTTCGCATGTGGCAGAAGGGACAAAGTTTGTACTGACAGAAGTTCTTGTAGTCTCCATGCAATGCCGTCTTGATCGTCGGGCTAGGACACTTACCAACCTTGGCTCTAGTGCCGCCGAGCATTCTCACCAGATTCCAGATTTCATAGTACCGGCGAATCCAGTGAGTGTTGACACCTCTGAGACGCTGGGGCTCAGTCATCATCTTGCCGTGCTTGTTCGTCAGGGTCATGAAGTCCTCCCCCAGGAACGTGGCAAACGCTGAGTGATGATAGAGATTGGCTCTTTCGTTACTGATACAGTCGATCTTCTTGGCAGGGTCGTAGATCGTGTATGCCAGAGCATCGGGATTCTTGAGATACTTTCTCGCCTTACCGGGTTTCCTTTTCCACTCCGAATGCCACTCAGCTGGTTCGTAAGGATGGGGTTCAACAGGGTCTTTAATTTGAAATTCGTACATAGCTCTCTCCTTTCGAGGTAGTGTACATCGTCTTGCTAAAAAAGTTACGTCACAAAGTTGCACGTATCTGCATGCTGTATCCCATACTCATATCTTCGTATGGAATACTATATCTAGTTCTCATTCACTTCGTTCATTCGAACGTCTAACACTCCGCTTCGCTTAACTTATAACAGCGGCATTCTCGCTCCGCTCGGCGCCGCTGTGGAAAACCCCCAAAGTTAGGTCGCCAACCGTAAAAGGTGGAAGACCGGTTTTCGAGACGAGATTTGAGAACCTAGCCGAGCCCTGACACGAATCTAGCCGAAACTTTGACCTCGACACAGCTCACAGGCTCGCTGTCATGCGATCGCCACCTGAGACGACCACTCTATCGAGTTCAAAACCGGGACCTCACAGAGCGGCTCTGAGGAGTTTTTCATTCTGGACGATTTCAGACCCAAAAATAGTGTACGGAAGAGTAGTCAAATTCTCATTTTTTGAGGGTATACATTATAAATAACAAAAGACTTTTTCCCGGAGCCCCTGAAACGGGCTAATTTGGGCCAGATTTGACGCTGTACAAACTAGTGTAAATAATCTGCTACCTGGTTAGCCCGATTTGACGTAAGTATGATTAGACACCCTAAAAGTGGTGTTGTTTTAGCTGCATGTACACTTCACAGAAGATCACAATGAACAATATTTATTTTGAAGAATTCATGAGATTTTTGTTCACTTGAATCGATACCTTCTGGAGAGCCAGTGATGGCCGTGGTATCCGGGGTGTGGTACTTTCCCGTAAGTGGGCTCCTATGGTCGAGCATGCTCTGATTCCCAGGGACGGGTAGAGAGCCCACACCCAGGAGATATTGGGCTCTACATATTTCCCTCTCGCTATCTCCAGACGTAGTTCTAGCGGTTGGCTTTCCTACGCTAAGAAACGCCAAGTATCCTTAGCACTTCTCATAACGTCTCCCGAGAGCAATGACGCAGTTCTGTAGTCGGTCTTATCAGGAGCAATCACTCTTGTTAAATGGAGACCGCTGAGTAACCGTCCGAGCCTCCTCACAGGTCGATAATCCCATCGTTTTGAATCACGAATTTGCCTTATTTCGGTTCAGCAAATCGCTTTGAAGTTTTTTTTCAAAACTTGTGACTTTTCTCGAGTTGAAGAACGAAGCACAAGTTGGGTAATAGACTTAACCGGTGGCCTTGAGCGTCTTAGAAGGGGATCGTGATACACGACTGTGAAGAAAAAACGATGTTTATAACGAGATCAGCCCCTGAATACTTGACCTGAAAAAAACGTGTACGTTTTCCACTCCCGACCCAGACACACCACCATAATGCACTGTCTCACAACAAGTTATGAGTATTTTCAATGTTTTTATGGTTTGATTATTCGCTAACCTTTTTGATTCTCGATTCTGTTCCAGAGAATGTTTATTTTTCTTCCTCGTTCTAAACTTTTTCCGTCCCGCCACAGTACTTATTAGACATATTTGAACCTAAATAACGGTTCCATTTGTGTCATATAACATGCACCAGACACGCTAGCTATCAGCAGTTACTGATAGCTAAAAAAAACTCAAGGGAGCCCGAGTCATTCGATTCGGGCTCCCTTTTTTTATTCCTCACTTTACGAAAGGAACCTCATGTCCCACATCGTGCAGATCAAAACGGAAGTACGGGAACTGGCCTCCATTCAGGCCGCCTGTGTTCGTAACCGATTAACGGAGCCGGTACACGGAACCGTCCAGCTCTACAGCTCCGCAGCAACCGGGTGGCAGGTCCAGCTGCCCGACTGGAGATATCCCGTCGTTTGTCATACCGACACGGGCCAACTCAGCTACGACAACTACGAAGGACGCTGGGGTGACCCCGTGCACTTGAATTCCTTCCTCCAGTCGTACGCGGTGGAACAGACCCGCCGCATTGCTCGACGTCAGGGGTACTCCCTGACCGAACAGCGGTTGTCCGACGGGTCGGTCAAACTCCTACTGCAGACAGGAGGTGTCGCTTGAAACAGATAGAAATCATTGTCAGTCCGGAAGGGAGTTCCCGGGTTGTTTCCCGGGGTTACCAGGGAAGTGGTTGTCAGGAGGCGACCCGGCAACTGGAAGCTGCTCTCGGTAAACGACTGACCGAAACGTTAACTCCCGAGTTTTACTTAACCATCAGTAACCCGTCCGAAACGCAACAGCGGCAGTGAGCCAGTGCTTACGGTCGCTGTTCGTTTGGGACGGGTTCTTTTTTAAAGGAGAGTTCATGACACTCATTCACCTGCGAGAGTACATCGATGCCTGTTTTACCGGCATCTGGATTGAGACAGACGAACCGGACGAAGCGATTCAGGAAGTGCGGCAACTGTCTCAGACAGCCGACTGGACATTGTCTGTCTGGGATATTGCCAATGGCTTTGAAGCGAGTGACGGAAGCGAAGCGGCCGATCCTCTAGCTGCCCTGGATCTGTTCGGAACACATGCGTCCCACACCGGGACCAAACTGTTGATCCTGCGGAACTTTCATCGGTTCCTGGGATCCCCCGAACTGCTTCAGAAGTTGAGTCATCAGCTGACGACGGGCAAACACCAGCGGAACTTCGTGCTGATCGTCGCTCCGGTGGTTGATATCCCGGTGGAGCTCCGGAAACAGTTCCTGATCCTGCAGCACGAGTTGCCCACCCGGGAGAAGCTGCTGGAGATCGCGACTGAGATCGGGAGTCAACCGGGAGAGTTACCTGAAGGAGATGAACGGGAGCAACTGCTCGATGCCGCCAGTGGCCTGACTCGTCAGGAAGCGGAAGCGGCGTTTGCGTTGTCTCTCGTCCGGGAAGGGAAACTTTCCCCGGCGTCGCTGTGGGAACTCAAGACGAGTCAGCTCAAACAGAACGGGTTACTGGAACTTCATCGGGGTCAGGAACGGTTCGCTGACCTGGGAGGACTCAACACGTTGAAGGCGTTCTGCGAGCGTACCTTGCGGACTCGATCGGCTAATTCTCTGGCGAAACCAAAAGGAGTGCTCCTTCTGGGAGTTCCCGGCACAGGCAAAAGCCAGTTTGCCAAAGCCCTGGGCAATGAAACCGGACGTCCGACGCTGCAACTCGACATTGGTCGGTTGATGGGCAGCCTCGTGGGGGAATCTGAAAAGAACATCCGACAGGCGCTCTCCATTGCCGAAGCGATGGCCCCCTGCATTCTGTTCATTGACGAAATCGAAAAAGGGCTCAGCGGAGTTCAATCAGGCCAGGTCGGTGACAGTGGTGTCTCCACGCGATTGTTTGGTTACTTCCTGACCTGGCTCAACGACCATCAGTCCGACGTGTATGTGATTGCGACGTGCAATGACATCTCCCGGTTACCGCCGGAGTTCAGTCGGAGTGAGCGTTTCGATGGTCTGTTCTTTCTCGATCTACCGGTTCAATCCCAGCGGGAGCAGATTTGGTCCCAGTATCTGGAACGGTACCAGCTGGACGTCTCCCAGACTCTTCCAGATGATCAGGAGTGGACAGGAGCGGAGATCAAGTCCGCCTGCCGGTTGGCCGCTTTACTGGGGGTCTCAGTGACTGAGGCGGCAGAACATGTCGTTCCAGTCGCCCATACGGCCCGGGAAAAAGTGACGCAGTTACAGCAGTGGGCCAGTGGCCGCTGTCTGTCGGCCGAACTACCAGGGCTCTACCAGCAGAGGTCTGCTTCACAACGACGACGTGCCCGGCCTGAGGGGGATCCCGCTCTCAACTAATCTGCGTATGCCCTTCTGACTTATTCTCAATTAATTTCACACGACCCGCGATCGGTCTCTCTGTATCAGAGAGTACCGCTGGCGGGTTTTCTTTTGCCACTACGAAAGGAATTACATGATCAGTGTATCCTCAATCACCCCTCATTCCATTACCAACTCGGACGAACTGCGGACCCAAATGGGGGCGGTCCGGTTATCCGTTCACTGGCTGGGCACGAGCAAGACGCTCCCGGCATCCCAGCAGGCGGAAGCGGCGGCGACGTTCGGCGCCAGCCGGGAGTATCTCTCGGCCCGTAAGAAGCTGATTGATACGCGGCACCCCGCTTATCGTCAGGTGAGTTCCATCCGGACCCGGATCGTCTCTCTCTGGAAGGGAATGACCGTTCCCTACCCCGATCCCGGTATACGACTCATTCGTCGTGACCGAATTGAAGTCTTCGAATCGGAGGTGCAGCAACTCCAGGAGGAGCTGCAGACAGCCGTAGAGCAACTTGAACGAGAGTTCGGAGAACTCAAAATGATCGCGCGACAGCGGCTGGGAGAACTCTTCAACGAAGAAGACTACCCCAATCGGCTGGAGAACCTGTTCCGCATAGAGGTCGAGTACCCCAACGTCGAACCACCGAACTACCTGCAGCGGCTGAATCCGGAAGTTTACGAGGAAGAATGCCGCCGTATCGAAGCCCGGTTCGAAGAAGCGCTGGAACTGGCGGAAGAATCCTTTCTCCAGGAGTTCCAGCAACTGGTGACGCATCTCTCGGAGCGATTGTCGGGAGAGACCGATGGGAGACCTAAAGTCTTCCGCGACTCGGCCCTCACCAACCTGACTGAATTCCTGCAGCGATTTCGCCAGCTCAACATTCGTTCGAATGCCCAGCTGGAAGAGTTGATTGATGAAGTACAGGAAGTGACGTCCGGGCTCTCAGCTCATCACCTCCGAAGCGATCGCACGGTGCGGGAAACGGTCCGTGGTCAGTTGGAACAAGTGGGAGAAGTCTTGAGCGATCAGCTCGAACTCCGACCCCGGCGTCAGATTGTCCGCTCTCACTCCCGGGAGGAGGTGACGAGTGATGCAACTTAAAGTGCAACCGGACGGCACCATTCACACGCTGTATCAGGACGACATCGATCTTTCTTCTCTTGGCCAGACAGAGATCAAACGGGGCTCCCATGTGGAACCGAATGAGGACGCGCACTGGGTGGCCGACTTGGCTCCAGTACAGGGACCAGAGCTTGGTCCCTTTCTCAATCGGGCCGACGCTCTGAATGCGGAACATCGCTGGCTGGAAACGTTCTGGCTGCCCGCTGTGATCCGAATCTGAATTCACGCTTTATCAAACTCAGCACACAAACCGGCTTCGAACTCGAGGCCGGTCTTTTTATGCGCTGAGAAAACAATCTAACTCTCTTTTTACAATGGAATAAACCCATGACACAGACTGAACTGATTCATGAGATCGCTCGACATACGGGTGAATCCCAACGCACGATTTCTAACCGTGGTTTTACGCTGCTTGTTCCAGAGTTACCTGAGGACAACGATCGGGAACCATTCGTTGTTGACTGGGACAGAACACAGGCAAGTCGCCAGATACCACTCACACTGTACCGCTCAAGCAGGATTCTGAATCCTGAATGGGCTTGATAAAGGAGACGTCTTCAGTTGCTTGATTTGATCATACTTTGTGTAGGTGCTTATGTCGCTTACGGGATCATCCAGGAGATTCACAGTTCCTCAACTACGTCCTCTAAACGCCCGCAACATCGCCCTCGATGTCCGTGTGGCCGACGAAGGCGGTAATCCTCCAAGGCCCTCCCGAACGTTTCGGAAGGGCCTTTTTTTAGCTATTAGAAACAGATAACTACCATTCACGTAATTTCAGATAATGAATTTGCAAACGTTTGCAAATTCTCACTGAGATGGTGGCGGTAAATCATTAAACCGGGGGAGGCTCATCATTAAATGGTAAGCCTCATCGGTCCTCCTTAAAGGAGGACGACCAAGCGGTCCCGTCGAGACGGTTCGATTCATCTCGAACTCCTCCGCATCACTCATGCGGATACGAAATCGAGGACGACCTGATTGTGGATTTGAAGAAAAGTCCATCGCTTTTAATTCGCCGGAGCGAATCCAACGGATGATCTTTTCCGGCTTAACGCCCCAGAGACGGGCCAACTGCGGAGGTGTGATGAAGTGATCTTCGTCGTTTTGTTTATTCATAATTATCAATCCAATCTTGAATTACTTCATCATAACACAAGATTGAAGTTGGGAGTCTAAACGAGACCAAGTGGTCGCAAGCAGACTGTTGTCGAACAGTTCAAGAAGTGATCCGTTGATCGAGTAGGATGACCAACATTGATTGTTTTAAATCTCTAAAAATTGATTAGAGCCAAATTTTATTTGAAAATTTCCTCTCGATCAACATCCTTTGTTTTATGTGTTATTTCGGAAACTTTGAGTTTGAATAAGCATAGCGTTACTTAAAGCTTGTCTTCACGTCACACAAGATTTCGAGACTGATATAAAATCGACTATTGATGAAGAATGTCTACTGGATTTTGTAAAGAAGCCTTCCTCCATTTCACTTCCGAACTATCAATCTATCTTTTTCCAATGTGGGAGAAACAATGCTATATACGGTACAAGAAGCTGCCGAAAAATTGAGCCTGAGTCCGGCCTGTGTTTACAACATGGTAAACACAGGCACGATTCCCCATCGACGAATCGGCGAGAAGAGAACAACAATTCGGTTTACCGAAGAAGACCTGGAGACCTATCTCGAAAGCTGTCGTCACGGCACGGTCGAGAGCATGCCTGAACAAAGCAAGCCGCGCCGCAGTACGGCACGGCCTGTTTTAAAGCACCTGAAGTTCTGAAAAGATCACGAAGCGTTTTGCAACTGCTGTCTCAAAAATGTCGGGTTCTGAGAAAGGTGCTGATAGACCTTGCCTAACATCGTAGTGTCCCGATGGCCCATTAACTGTGCCACTGTGATTCCATCGACACCTTTTTCAAGCATCCGTGTGGCGAAAGAGTGTCGGAAGTTGTAGAGACAGAGCTTCTCTCCTGTTTTCTTCTGGATCCTGTTGAAGCGGCAGTTCACCGCTGTCGGCTTCCAGGGATTACTCTCTGTGTTTCGCAACAGATTCCCTTCCGGATGCAGAAGTCGATAACGCTCGCTGATTTCCCAGGCAACTTCATTCAAGTAGATAACACGAACTTGCTTTTTCCCTTTCGCTTCTTCGCGAGGGAAGACCCAGCGTCGATTCTGCAAATCAATGTGGCGAGCTTCGACCCGTAGTAACTCCTGCGGTCGTGCTCCCGTCTCCCAAGCGAGCGTCAGTAGGTCGCGAAACTCCTGATCTTTTACCAGAGACAGAATGTGAGCGTACTCCTCATCCTTCAGGATACGCTCGCGGCGGCCTCCCGGTGGTTTCTCCAGATGCATGATCGGATTTTGATCAATATGACCAGATTTGAGTGCCCAGTTGAACGCCCGTTTAATGGTGGTTATCAGTCCACGCCGATGTCCGTCGGACCAGGTTGGGTTGGAGTCAACCCACCGCTGCACGTGAAAAGGTTTGAGCTGATGCACCAGCAGATCGGGGTGCATGGACAAAAAGGCCTGCAATCGTTCCCGGTAATAGACAAACGTGGCCTCGGAGCGATTGTGGAGAGTCCACTCCAGAAACTGGTCACAAATGAACGCAACCGAGTGGCAGTCGACTTCGACTCGCGGAAATTGGGCCATCAGCTCGTGATACTTCTGGAACGCGAGCGTTTCGTCCTGAGCGAGACGGTATTGTTTTCCGCGAATCTGGACGTACCAAGTCTGGCGGTCCTTGCGGAAGAAGGGCTTAGGTTGACGGGGCATTAAAAAACCTCCCAGCTAAAGGAAACAAAAACGTACAGCTGGAAGCCGAGAGGCTTTCGAACTCCCCGGTCAGCTCTAACTGATCGGGGAGTCTTCTATTGTATCCGCAGGTTGCAAACTCTGACAAATAAGTCTGACAAACGGGTAATAAAAAAGCACCAAACGTCGTAAGTCGTTTGGTGCCATAGTGGAGGCGCAGGGACTTGAACCCTGGACCTACGGATTAAAAGTTAGGTTTCGAGTGTTTGCTCACGTTGAATCATACCGGGGCAAATAGAACGCTATAGGCGTAGAGTCTACTCGTCAGCCTCCGACTTGCTTAGTCAGGTCGCGCCACATTGACAGTTTCCGTTGCGCTTCCGTTGCGCCTCGACAGAAAAAGACGGTTCAAGAACGTGCGACGTGCTGTGACCAGAAACAAAATTAAAAAAGCGGAAAGTTTTTCAACCGCATTCAACCCTGTTTCAACCGCACTCAACCCGGTTTCAACCGCATTGAGAATAACGACCATTCTGGCGTGAATCGAACCCTCCGTCGTGCTCTTTTCTGATCTGAAATTGTGTGTATAAATTGCTCATCGTTAATCAAACGAGGAGTTAACAATGAGCACAACAAGTATGAAAACACCTGAGGAAATACATGGCTATGAGTTTGGCTGTGAAGGTGTGGTTCCAATCAAAGAGGCCGCAAAGATAATTGGGGCCAGTCTTCACACAGTTCGTCGTCGAGTCGATGAAGAACAGCTTCGAATGGGGAAGGATGGATCTCGCAGAACGGTCATCTGTCGCCGCTCAATTCGCGAATACTTACGTTCTATTGAAGTCTAAAACATATCGACGCCTGGCTGGCGGTTTACCTACCTACGAAGACCCAGGCCGCTGGCCAGGCTCCAAAGCATTTCATCGAGCAAAAACATGACGGAACAAATCATCAAGTACACCTGCCGATATCGAATGGATAGCGGAAGCACTAAATACTTTGAGCATTTGCTCTTTCAGGTCGATCAATTCGAGGATCATTTTCCGGAAGGCGAAGAGCCGCCTGAACTCAAAGAGCTAAAAGAAATCATCCTTAAATCACCGGGAAAACTGTCCTGGTGGAAAACACGAGTCCGCGAAGGAATCAGTTGGGTGGAATTAATTCCGACACCGTTATTCAATCGCTACTTGAGAAAACTCAGAAGCTATTCCCCCTCGCGCGGCAACCTTGACACCATGTCGGTGAAGGACGCCGGAGCCCATTCGCAGGATGCGAGCGAGGGGCGGTCTCCTTGACGGCGCACCCGGGAGGTTACCGAGCAGGCCTCCCGGGTGTTTGATTTCGCTGATTTGAAAAACAACCACTACCTTCTGCGCCCTCCGTGCGCGCTGTTCAGGAGCAAAACGAGCATGAGTATTGAATCACTAACACCAAGACAAAAAGAGATTTTCGATTTCATCGTCGACTACAAGGCTGAGAAGCAAAGCAGTCCTTCGTTCCGGGAGATCGGTAAACGGTTCGGTATCGGATCCCCTAATGGCGTGGCCTGTCATCTGAATGCACTGGAGAAGAAAGGGCTCATTACACGCTTCCCAGGCGAAGCTCGCGGAATCAAGGTCAACGTCGATCTGCCTGAAAACAAATCCCCAATACTTGAAGCCCTGGATAAAGGGTTTGCCGTCCACATCTCCAACGGACGGAAGGGATTCATCGCCTCGTTAAGTCGGATGAACCCGAATGAGCCTGCCGTTATTGCTTTCGGCGACACGTTCAGAAACTGCATCGCCGACATCGCTGAAAAGCTCAAGCCATTTTGACCAGCCCGGTCGGTCGTGTTTGTTACACCCTTCTCCATGGGTCCTCTGGCCGGCCGGGTTTTTAAATCACCTTACTGAAAGGAATCAGCATGTTAGTTCTGTCACGCAAAAAGGATGAGGTCATTCGAATCGGTGACAACATCACCTTAATGGTGGTCGATATTCGTGGCGACAAAGTCCGCCTGGGAATCTCTGCCCCGAAGGACGTCACTATTCATCGCGAAGAAGTTTACCAGGCAATCCAGGATCAAGAAGGAGAGGCAACGTGAGTCCGATAGACGCCTACAAATTCTCACAGGCAATAATCCCTTTAAGCGACATCACGACTGACGCGGGGACGCAGATGCGTGAATCGCTCAATCAGGAAGCGATTGCTGACTACGCCGCCGCGATGAAACGGGGGATCAAGTTTCCGGCCATTGTATGTCTGTTCGATGGCTCCACCTATTTTCTGGTGGATGGGTTTCATCGGTACTGGGCGGCGAAAGAGGCCAAGATGAGCCAGGTCGACATGCTCGTTGCTGATGGTTCCTTGCGGGATGCCATGCTGCTGGCCGCGTTGGTCAATCAGGAACATGGTGTCCGTCGAACCAATGCAGATAAACGCAACGCGGTGTACCACGTGCTCACTCATGACGACTACCGGGAAACTTCCAGCCGTGAGATTGCCTTACTTACTGGGGTCTCTCACACATTCGTGGACAAGATCAAAAAGAAGCTGGACCCGGCAACGTTGCCACCCGAAGAGATTCCCCCCGAACCCAAATCGATTGTCAAGAATACGCCTCGGGAGCATGCAGACCCGGAAGCGGAAACCCGCCCGGTCTCTTCGAAGACGAAAGCCAAAACCAACAACAGCAAAGAACCGGATCCCGAAGAGGGAGATCGCAAGCTATTGAATATCCGGAATGAGCTGCTGGCCTCTGTACGTGGGGTTATTGAACCCGAAACCGATGAGGTCCGCAAAGCGTCTGGCTACGTTCTGATCGAAATCGGGGAATCCCTGCTCGAAGGCGAGGACATCTAAACCAAAAGGATTTCGCTACCCGGCCAGGGACGGCCATTTTTTTACAAACATTAACTGTTCAGGAGTTATTGACGATGGCATCGAAAAACATTCTCACCCATGGTGATCTGCTCAAAGCGGGCAATCACGTTGCACAGAACATCCCCGCCATTGAGGAGATGAAAAACTATCGCGACCTGTCTGAATTCCTCACGGAAAAGATGGATCGAGAGATCAGCGTAAATAACGCGAAATCGATTCTCGCGGCGGTGCAGGAATCAGGCGTCGAGATTCACGCCTTCGGTCAGCAGAAGCCCGGAGAGACGGCCAGTGACGAGATGATGCGTGAGCTGATCAAGTCCAATCAGAACCTCATGAAGTCGAATTACGCCCTGATGGACACCCTAAAAAAACTGTTTCCTCAGCCCGCCCCTAAACAGGTCAACGCGGAAGAGTACGCAGCTTTTCTTAACGGTGAGCCGAAAGAGCCGGGCGTGTTGCCTGGAATTCTCACCACATCAGATCCATGCGTTTCTTAAAGAGGTTCTCACCTCATTGGTAAATCACACTTCCCTATCAAGGAAACCTGATGATGGTCACTGCTGTCGATCGATGCCACATTATCACGCGATCAGGTCATTTAGTGGACCTGTTTCACATGCAGCCCGAAGACATTCGTCTGGAGGACGTCGCTC
This sequence comes from Polystyrenella longa, assembly GCF_007750395.1. Lineage (GTDB taxonomy): Bacteria > Planctomycetota > Planctomycetia > Planctomycetales > Planctomycetaceae > Polystyrenella > Polystyrenella longa. Next base: position 5,826,440 of record NZ_CP036281.1, read on the forward strand.
ACTCACTGGCCATGAAATGTCGGTTCAATGGGCATAGTCCCGAGTTCTATTCGGTGGCTCAACACAGCGTCATTGTCTCCATGAATTCGAAGTTCCCTCAAGCAGCTTTATTGCATGATGCCGCTGAGGCTTACTTGACGGATATGGTCCGGCCGCTCAAGCGTCATTTCCCAGAGCTTATCGAAATGGAAACGAGAATGCTCCAGGTGATCGCTGAGCGATTTGACGTCCCTTATGAAGAGATCATGTCGGAGGAAGTGCGGGAGTGGGATGACCGCGTGCTGGTGGCGGAATACGAAGACTTTTTCGGAGCCCGTCCACCAGGCATGGAGCAAGTCGAGCGGCTGGGTGTCGACTCCATCATCCCGCTCCCGCCCAAGACAGCCAAGGCGTTGTTTCTCACGAAGGCGGATTTTCTCGGCCTGTCTTGATTCCCAATTGTTTCCACGTTCGTTCCGCAATGGCTCGGAAGATTTACAGAACAGAGTAAGAAAAGGAGTGGTGTTTCTGATGGCTGGTAACTGGATCAAAGTGAACTGCGACTTAGCGACGACGCCCGAAGTACTGATGATGGCGGATCAACTCGACAGTGATGAAGACATGATCGTCGGCAAACTGATTCGTCTGTGGTCCTGGTTCGACACGCATACCGAGGACGGCAGCTGCGAAAAGATTTCCGTCAAGTTCATTGACCGTCATGTCCGCCTGGAAGGTTTTGCTAAAGCCATGATGGAAGCGGGTTGGCTCTGTGAAAACAAGGGTATTGTCAGCCTCCCGAGCTGGGAAGAACACAATGGCGAGACCGCGAAACGACGCGCCAAAGACAACAAACGGAAGGGTCAGAAATCGCCCGCCTCCAAGAAGAATCCGAAGTCGGTCCAGAATGATTCCGAAAACATTCCAGACGAACGCGGAAACATCGCGGAAGAAATGAAGAACAGAATAGAGGAGAATAGAATAGATAAGAATAAAGAAGAGAAGAATAAAAAACCTGCTGCTGCACCTCAAAGGAGCTCTCGACAGCCGGACGAATATCCGCCCCCAACCTGGGAGCAGGTGCAGCAGCAGCTTATTGATTTTGGGGTTCAGGCGGTTAACCCGCTGGTGAAACAGGCACGGGAATCTTACACGCCCGCCCAGGCCATTGCCGTGATCGGCTACGCCCAACTGCACAAGTTCGCCCCCAACCTGCTGTACTCGCGGATGATTAACACTCCCGGGAAATCTCCCCTCGAACATGGCTGGCCCCAATCGAAAAAGCCGACCGCATTCACAGAGCATCGCTACGCCGCCCAGCAACGAGCACAGGAAGCTTCGAAGGCCCAAGCCGACCGAGAGGAAGCGGAGAAAAAACAAAAGCATCAGGCGCAACGTGAGAGGCTGGAAGAGCAATTCGGGAAACAGTTGGACTCCATGTCCGAAGAGACCCGCAATGACTTGCTTTCCAAGAGCCATCGACACGATCTGATCAAGTACATGACACCCGACATCAGACGCTTCAATCAACTCACTGCGTTGTTCGAGCTTTCCAAGAATCAAGCCGCCGCTTCACGCTGATCCTCGGTCGTGAAATCAATCTCCTGGCAACGTTGCCACCAACCCCACCAACAACCGGAAGGCCAAAAGATGCATCTCAGTTTTTATTTGATTTTCATATCGGTGATCGCCGTCGGGGCTTTTGTTCGAACGTTCTGGGTTGAGCGGGCGTGTGACGAGCGGATCGACAAAATCGTCAAGGAAATTTACCAACTCGAAAACCAGATCGCCGGAAACCCGCGACCTCAACAGGAGAAAACATAAGTGATTGAAGTCAACCGAAACATGACGATGGATGAACTCGTGAAAACGATCCATGAAATTCACGCGAACTGGTGGATTGATCTGGAAACAGGAAAACGCAAAGAACGCAACGTAGGTGAATTGCTTTGCCTGGTACACAGCGAGATCAGTGAAGGGATGGAGGGTCATCGCAAAAACCTGATGGACGATCACCTTCCCCATCGTTCCATGATCGAGGTCGAGCTGGCCGATGCGTTGATTCGCATTATGGATATTGCTGGTGGGCTGAACCTGGATCTTCCAGGGGCAGTCATTGAGAAGCTGATTTACAACCAGCAACGGGCAGATCACAAACTCGAAAAACGCCGCAAAGAAGGCGGGAAAGCGTACTGATGTCAATCAACAGCAGAGCCAAGGGCAAGCGTGCAGAACTCGCACTGAAGAACGAACTAAACGTCATTTTTGGAACTGACTGCCGACGTGGTCAACAGTTTTGCGGAGCCAGTGGTGATGCTGATGTAGTGGGGATTGAAGGTGTCCATATCGAGTGCAAGCACGTTGAGGCTCTCAATATTTTCGAGGCCATGAAGCAAGCTGAGCGAGACGCCAGGAGTGGCGACACTCCTATCGTCTGTCACACCAAGAATCACAAGCCTTGGCTAGTGACATTGAACCTGGATGAACTGCCTGACCTGGTCAGGAAGCTTGCTCCGTTTGTGGATTAGTGGTGCTTATTAAACAACGAAGCAAAGACCTGGTTATGTCCTAAAACTCAACCTGAAAGAGAGTGTAACGGGGACCGCACTTATGAACCGGACGTTTCTCGCTGTGTGAGGCAGAAGAGGATCGGACCAAGTAGCCCCCTGCAAAGGCAGTATTTAACTACCTCATATTGGGAGGATGGAACAATGTGAACTGCACCTACGGTTAGTGGTTTCCCGCTCTTAAAACCTACGTGCTGGTGCGAGGCCAGTCAGAGGCCACTGTGGATGGCTCGACCGGGTGAGAGGCCCGGATTTATTTACCGAACGAATAGGAAGGATAGAGAGATGGCTTACTGTGAAACATGCTCACGGGGTCTTAAGCGATGGCAAAGTGAAGGGCAATGCACTAGCTGCTCGGATGAGTACGAAAGCGAAGACTGTGTCCGTTGTCCGCATTGCGGCGAAAAGAGGCACGTTGAGCCTGAGTGCTTTGAAAACATCGGCGACGAACAATGCCACGAGTGCGGCCATGAATTCGCAGTGGAGATTGAGTACACCGTAACCTTGACTAGCCCACCCCGGATCAAGAAAGAGGTGCAATCATGAGTGCGGCTTCGGATGGGCAAGCAATCCATACGTGTGGGCCGTGTCTTTCAAGGTGATCGAGGTTAAGAACTAACTCGGTCGGAACGTATCTAACACTTATTCAACAACGGAAACGGAGAAACCAATGGTTCAACTGAACATCAAAAAACCAGTCTCAGTGGAAGCGAAAACACTGAAGGTTCACCTCAAAGTTCGCGACGAAATGGGGTTCTCCATTGAGGATCAGGACGGCAAGGAAATCTTCGACCGCGAAGATGGATACGTGCCGGACTTTTTTCCTGGCGAGCACTACGGCGACTACCTGATTCTGGACATTGATATCGACACCGGCAAGATCACCAACTGGGAAGTCCCGTCAGCGGACGATCTCCAGAAGTTGATTAATGGTGATGATGATGACGACGAGTAAATGATGTTTATCTTCCGGGTGCAATTCGATCTGAGTGAATTGTATTTCGGGGGACTTTTATACAACTGGCAACGTTGCCACTAACGGAGGAATGAAGGATGTCTGGAAACACAAGTAGCGCCTCTGGCGGAATCGGAGTATTTGGTTTGCTGGGTGTGGTGTTTGTCACGCTCAAGCTGTGCGACGTGATTGACTGGTCATGGTGGTGGGTGACTGCTCCGCTCTGGGGGCCGTTCGCATTCGGCCTATCAGTTATGTTCGTGGCGTTTATCGCTTATTGCGGTTACCGACTTGTTCGCGGGTGATGAATAAACGGTAGGTACTTAACAACGGGAGGAGAACGAAAAGTGAGAAGTGAATACAGAGGCTGGCTGAAAGATGGACTCGATTTTGAACTGCCCGAAGGCGGGTACATGGTCTACGCAAGTCGCCGAAAAAGTTTCAATGAACGCGAGAAGATTACGGAGGTGTCTGGCCGTGACCTCGATTCTTTGATCGAATTCCTGATTGGTTGCCGGGAGCGGATCAATCTGAACGACGCTCCGACGGATGAATAAATAAAGGTGAGTAATCTTCCTGGCAACGTTTCCAACAATTAAACATTCAAACAAGTGAGGTGAGTTATGGCTACTTTTATCAAACTAACGGAAAGCTGCGGCGATCCGCTGATCATTAACTCTGAAGTGGTTGCGTACGTTGACGTTGACGACGATGGGGATAGCCGAGTCTACAAAATCGGAGACGATGAGCCGTGGATGGTCACGGAAGATGTTTTAGACATTATCTCACAGCTCGGTATCTGAAGACCAGCGACAGATACCGGTAACTTATTCAACGAAGGAGGGAAATTGCTGATGTACTTGATTGATTCTTTATGTCCATCCGGCGGGATGGGTGGGCACGGGTTTACGATCCATCTGTCTCCTGAATTCCGGGATGCGGTTAAATCAAGCGGAATCGGCCAGCCACAAGTCGATCACGTACTGAAAAATTACGGTGACGAATGGGCGTCGAAATGCGGGCTGCTGCATAGGTACGACCCTAATAGGCGCCGACTGAGTCATAGGTTTGTCTCGTCGGGCACGATCCCGTCTGATGAGGCAAGTTGTCATCACGGCATTACTATTAGATGGGGCGAATGGGGACCGGAACATATCACAGTCCCCGGTAATGCCTGCGGGCTTGACATCGACTCATGCCCTTCAGTTTACAGGGGTGGGAGAATTCTTCTACCTCACAATGTCGATCACTGGGGGCAGGTGAACTTGCTGTTGATTGTCTTTTGTTGGTTCGCCCATTCAGTTGCGCTGCAGAATAGTGTCAACGACGAATAAAGTGCATGTATTCAACATGGAAGGGATGAGATGCAGTATTTCAAAAATGTAGTTTGCCCGGAGTGTGGTATCCGTACTTTGCTTGACGGGAATGATCACGACTGCCAGTTCTCGAAAAACATACGGGATTCATCTGATGCTCAGGACTCCTTGATTCAAACATCAGTTGGGATGATCTTATCAGTCAGTGAAGTCGTCGAGCAATCTTTCAGGATTCTCTATCCTGACAAGCCTGTCAACAACTTGGCGCCCTCGTTCATGTGTAATGGGGACAGGTCTATCGAGGATGCACTGAGGCGGGCCAGAAGAATGATGACCAGTGAATAACAGGGACTTCTTTTACATGACCATAAAACGAATGACGCGAAATGGCCTCGTCAAATCTGACTTTCCAAAAGGGGAGCCAGTCCGCTTTGAGGCGATTATCGACAGCGGTTGCGGCTGGGAATTCGACGCACCGCTGCACTTCTGCAAGCCGTTTCATCGGTACTGCATCGTCACGAGCGTGTGCAACGCGACCATTGAGGACAGGATCGAGCGGTTTATGATCGACCTGGACATCCACGGTTACGTGGAAGGGGATCACGATACCTGGCCGTATGACAACGCTCAATACATCAAGGGTCTGTTTTATCGTGCCAGAAAAGCCAAGGTACGTCGGGGGGTCTCCTACTTCGCATGTGACGTGATCGTGCGGAAGTGGGGAAACGAAGACGAATGCGTCGAATACGACGTGGAATGGGTCGCGACGAACGACGACGAATAACTATAACTGCCGGATATTTACCGGCGAGAAAGGGGAAGATTATGGATTGGCAACCGTATTCGTTAGTTACAGATCGGGCCTACATAGCAAAAGCTGACGGCATCGTGTTCCTCATGGTCCGAACAGAAGTTGGGTATAACTGTAGGGACACAGTTTATATCACCGTCATCCCGACAGATGGTGTTGAGCGAACGAATTACCAACGATCAACAGTTCGTGCAGACTTTGCCAAGGCCAGAGAGTATTGTTCGCGGTATTCGGAAGTGTGGAACGCCATTCAAGAACAGAAGCGAAAATTTCCAACATTGGGGCCAATGGTGTTCCCAACAGGTAAATAAACTGCCGGTATATGTGCAAGGAGATGGGTAAGATCAACCTGATTGAACAGATCAAAGATACCGACGAAATGATCCGCCGATTAGAACTGACACAATCAGCTAATCTTGTCCGTGAGTTATTGCAGGCAAACATCGATTCACTCAAGAAAAGGAGGAGCAAGTTGTGGGCTGAGTACCTGGGAGGAGATGTGGCTCTGGTGTTCAGCCAGATATTCGCCTCCACCACTACATCTCGTATCACCTGGTTGTACCGACAAATCTCAACCAATGCGATGATCGCTACAATTAGATGGAGGCGCGTTCGAGAAGTTTGGCGCCGTATTCCCAGAAGTTGTTGTGAACCTTGCGCGATCGGACGATCTCAGCGAGGAACCATAACTGTCCCTCTTGGAGGGGATCGAGGCACAGGAGATATTTGCCGTTCTCAAGGTAATTGTGGTAGAGAAAACCGACGCCACCGCGTGAGAGATTACGTGACCAGACAGTAAAGCTGGTGTTTTCTGCTGCTTCGCCTGCCCGACTCTCTGAATCCGCCGAGAAAACTGTCATTCTAGTTCGATACGAGACTCGTGGATATTCTCGTTTCTGACTGTGATGACCACGCATTTTGTCACTCCAGCGGTCAAGCATGTCCAAGATTTCGATGGCTGTCTTATCTAAAAGTATTGGCGATTCATCCATGGATTTCCTTTACAAACTCAGCAAGTCAGATCCCAAGAAGTGTGGATTGTGAGAAGCCAACTATTGAGACGAATGTCTATTTAAAGAGAGGTATTTACCTCGGAAATTTACAGGATCAACAAAAGGACGTCAAGGTCTTATTATTTAAGTGAGATCTAGCTCGATCAGAATTGCAGATAAGTCATTCTCAAAATCAACTTTTAAAAATCTCAATGTTCGTTGAGGATTATGTCCCAGATTCAGACGACTTGTCTGCGGATGTTGAATAACTATCGCATACATGCAGGAGGTAACTATGGGGAGAGCTTACAACATGTACGGTGAAGAAATCGAGATCCATCAAAAGTGCAGGTGTCTTGTCGGGCCGAAGCAGGAGGGCGAGCCACCGAAGGACGGGAATCAAATATGGGCCAAATTCTCATGGTCAGAACAAGCCGTCATTGTGCGGTGGGATAGCGACATTCAGAGTTACGAAGGAACTCAAGGGTGCTGGATGGAGGAGAGTCGCCACTACTGGCACTATGACCCCGATTGGTGGGCACCGATCAACTGGGAAGCGATTAACGGAAAGGACGGTGGATAATGAGAGAATGATTAGCTGGCTGGCTGATTGCCTTGGGGATGAAGCTGGTAAACAAAGAAAAGCATGTGACTGTAACAATTTCAGATCGCGATGTTTCTTATGATGTCGCGTGGTACTTAAACAGAATGGATAGCGTAAATGAATACAAAGTCGATCAAGACGGTCAGGAAGTCTCAGCCCAAACCTAAATCTTGCAAGGGTGGTGGTTGGGTTCAGCGACTTGGGAAATGGTCTCGGTGTAGGTGCATTAACTGCTGGATGTAAACCAGCAACGGAAAGGACGGTGAGAAGTGAAAGTCTACCTGGATGACGAACGACCAACACCGGACGGGTGGGTCTCCGCAAGATGGCCGGAAGACGTGATTTCGCTTTTGAAATCAGGACGTGTTACTCACATCAGTCTCGATCATGACCTCGGTGACGATAAGCACGGAACGGGGTATGACGTGCTGAAGTGGATAGAGCGTGAAGTCGCGACAGCCAGTTTCGACCCGCCGGAAATCAGCATCCATACAAGTAACGTCTCTGCACGACAGAAGATGCAGCTTGCCGTGAGTAGCATCAAGCGTTTCACAGGTAAATAAGTTTCATTTATTCTGGGCCGAGATCAACGATTCCGTTTTTGATCATAATTTTCATCACGTGAATAAGCATTTCACTCTTGTCGTCAGGACTTATGTCGAACATCGCGTAGGGGAAATCGTCATTGTCTGTCAAAAAATTCGAATGATAAATACTCTCGACACTTGCCTTTTTAAGCATTTCGTCAAATTCAAATGCATCACGCTGGGGGATTAATACTTTTCTCTCATCAAGTAAACGTAGGCGATAAGTCACAAAGTCGTCTGCCATGATATTTCTTCAGTTTTAATTATTGGGAGCTAAAAGTGACCAAAAAGCCCCGCCTTTCGGCGAGCCCAGAGTTCCTGAGTTTTCGGCTTCTCTAGGTACATGTGCTGATAATTAGATGAAAGTAGGTTCGCAGATTAACAGCTCCAATTCCTGATCTGATAACGGAGGGTCGTTGCTGATGGAAAAGTCAGGCCTTAGTTGTTGGTATTCCTTAACATCCTGTTTGAAGGCGTTGATAAATCTTTCGTGTTCGCTTTCTCCATGTTCTTTGACAGAGTCGGACAAATGGCCAATCGCCGCAGAAAGAAGGTTATAACCACATTCGTCTGGTTGTCTTGGGTCTTTTGCTCCCGGAGGTGTCGAGATAATTGCATACGGGAATTTGAAAAGAACTCCAGCAAAACGCTTGGCACCTTGGCAATATTCGTCTGCAAAATAACTGAACATCAACGCGTGTTGCGAAAGGGGCAGATTCTCCCTGTGTGACAAAACTTCTTTGTGAATCTCGGAGAAATTCGGTTTGCTGTTTCCGGGTGACGAGACAAGCTCAAGGAAAGCTCGAGAATTCGAGTTAATTATGCCCGACAGTTCCTGGTGGAACGCCAGGGGGCTAATCTCTCGATTAAAACAATTGAGACAAACAGCGACTGCACAGCGGGGTGAGATACTTTCGATCTCTTTGAAATCAGACATGGCAATTCCTTCCGTGAATTTATAGTTACATCCTGAGACATGAAGTTATTATAACACACGCCCCTTTATGTAGTACAAGAACTATTTTTAGAAATATCCTGTAAGAGACTGGCGAGGATGAGCATGAATGAAGAGAAGTCACCGTTCTTGATGAAGGGGCTCTTTTGCTTTCTGGGGATGCTGGCCATTGTCATGGCGTTGATGATTGGGGCCTTCTGGGTTGGGTACTTTTCCGGAAGAGAAGAAGCGCGGCGTGAGGCCGAGGATGCTGGTGCCGGGGGCTATAACGACGATGGCAACGGCGGCGTCACTTGGGAATGGCACGGCGCGTTTTAAAGATTCGCCGAGACAGGCGTTATAGACCTGGCGAGCTGCCTCAAACCGCGCACGGAGTTTCTTTGCCTGCTTCCCCGTGGGAAGGACTTCCAGTTCCGTGATAAAGGATTTGGTCGATGCGCGTGCCATTTTATTCTTTGTTGGTAAGTACTCTTCTTAGAACGAGGTTTATTTCCTGAACAATTACCTCCGAACGAAACAGATCCTGCTGAACAGCTATCATTATCTTTTCAAACGCTACTGAATTAGCCATATCTTCTATCTCTTGTGCACTGAGTTCTTTAATATTAAACAGAATTTTTTGTAAGGAGATTTGCGCTACACTTAAACGAACATCATCAATCAGCTCGCCAGCATCTGAATTGCGTATGCGATTTATTAGGCCATTCATTTTGAGAACTGCATGCCTGAATTGATTGCTCGTCATGACATCAATGAACTGCTGGGTATCTTTAGGCAGTTTTTGAATCTTCTTGCAGTAACTCAATAGTTCTAGGCCTGTTGCAAGATCATCGATGTTGAATTCAGTGATCTGCGAATGGAGTCTAGAATCATTTATATGCTTAGCCTGTCCAATGACTTCATCTTCGGCTCCTCTTATCTCCAAAAACGACTCGTAATTCACCATCTGAAAGTGGCAGTGGCATCGCGAGTAGAACTCATATGTGAGCTCCTCTCGGGCACCCAGGCTGGCATCTTGAGCTTTGATCGTCCAGTCCAATTTCACATCATTAGAAACAAATACTATGTTCTTTTTTTCTATTTCTCCTATTTGAAGTATTGTTTTCCAGATGATTAAATCACCAACACCATCGTCAATTTTTCCTTTATCTTTGAAGCCGGGCGGAATACTGTGACGTATTCTCCAGTCCAAGTCTGCTTGGATCGCCTTACCCGGTTCCTCACAGTCTATGATGTTTTCTCTATCAAAGGTATTTGCAAACAGATCGCTTACCTGATCTTTCCAGTCCCAATTCACTAACTGATCTCTGATCTTGATCAAAATACTCTTGAAATTCTCGACTTCCTTAGAGTAATTATTTCGTAGTTCTTTGCATTTTTCGCGGCTCTTCAGTAATTCTGCATACTCTTTCATGTGCTCAAGCATGGGAACATTTAAATTTGGAACCGACTTCACGTCATCGATCCCTGGTAGACCTGAGATTTCGTTATATATTTGGTCATATACCTTTATCAATCTATCCTGCCGGTGTCGCGCATATTCACGAGCGACCATTGCTGGAATGAAAATCCGGTTTTCTTTTTTTAAATTCGAGAAGATTTCCCTAATTTTATTTATCGATTTCTTTCCGAACAGATGTGTGTCCAATAAAACGTTGGCGTCCAAAACGAAAAGGCAATCTTCATTCAACTCCGTAAGATGTTTCGCTCTGTGCTGAAAGACGCTCTGCGCATCTGGGAACACTTGGTTGAGATAAAACAAGTCGTTTCCCTTAGACGATTTAAACGTTGTGAGGTCTGATTTCTCTGGAGTATTCGTCATTGAGTCTGTCCGTAGAGATGTACGTGAATCAATTGTCAGCAAAACACGGGGAGCGGCAGTTGTGAGTTATCCGAATACTTGCGGATATATAAGCATAGCCATTCAACCAGAAAATCTAAACCATATGGGTGTGGTAAAAGGTATTGATAGTGACTTTTCCGTCTAGATGAGAGTTAACTCCGCCAAATGCAAGCGACGATCTATTAATCGAGTCATGTCGTCACTCTTTAGTATTTGTTAATCGATGAGATGCGGACGAATCAGGATCTGATCTTCTAAATAGTTATTGACAATCAGATCTGATCCGGTAAAGTTGCAAGCGTAACAAACCAATGTAGAGGACCCTTAGGGGAAATCCGCATTGGTTTTTTGCATTGGTAGACAACATGTCTGCAGTTAATAACACAATCTATAGCCCGGCCAGTGCGCGTTCCTGAACAACGCGTATTGGTGCGGGCTTTTTTCGTTCGTTGAGTTTGGGAAGTGTGATGGCCGCTGAAAGCGATATTGAAGCACGAATGCGGCAAATTGGTGATCGGGTTACGACTGCCGAAGGGGAGATACGCCGGCTCGATGAACGGGAAACCAATCGACATGCGGTGGCTCAGGGCACGATTGATCGTCACGAGAGACGCATCGACGAGCATGAAGTCTGGCTGGATGGGGACAACCAATACCCGGGTATCAAATCGGACTTGTCGAATCTTAAAAGTCAAATGCAAAAACTTTGGTGGATGCTGGGAGCCTTCTTCGCGGCGATGGCGACGGCGGTTGTTGGTGTCCTCGTTCAAAACTTTTCAGGAGGTGACTAATGAGGTCATCAGAGCATTCAAAAGAGTTGGCCGGGAACGGTCGTTTTATTGTTTTCAGTGTGGTGGGCGTCATTCTGATTCTGGCGTTGGCGGTGGCTCACGCTAAGGCGGGGCCGCCTGATCCGTGGGTTCGAATGACCAAGCCAAGTGGCTGCAGTGGTGTTGTGTTTGCCGCTTCTAAGGAAAACGGAATCTGGTTACAGACCTGTCGGCATTGTGTGACCGAAAAACAGGTCGTCTCTTTCCGCTTCTTCAAAGATGGGCAGGCGAGTCCCCCTGTCGATGGCGTGTGCGTTGCGCATCACCATACGGCTGATATTGCGATTTGCTGGGTGGATGCCTCGCAGCTTCCAGAGCTACCTCAATTTGTGGAAGTGATCAAACCGAAGGATGGATTACGAGTCGGACAGACGGTGTATACGGTGGGGAGTTTTGCGGGGGGGACGACTGCTCCAGCTTTACAGAAGACGGTGATTCGTTCCATCGAAAACAACGGATACGATATCACGCTCGATGAAGGTTGCTGGCACGGTCATTCGGGTGGGCCGGTAGTGACGGTCGAATCGGAAGGAGCCCCGCCGAAGCTGGTCGGGCCGGTCTGGGGATTCCGGGGACAGAAGCCGGGGGTTTCCCTGGTGACAGGACCGGAAGCGATGCATGACCTACTGGCTGAGGTACGCAGGCAGGCTCAATTCTCTGTGCTCGACAACGTGGAGCGTACAGAAGACTCCACTTCCGCCATTGAACGCCCTCGGCTCTATGTGTACGGCAATACGCCTGCCTTTGATGCCAAGGTCACCTCCAGCAACCTGAACCAGTTCTTTGAGCTGGTCTATACCGATCAGAGTTACGTCGCTTCCGCGAAATCGCCGGTGGTGTGGTGGACCGACAAGCGGGGAAAGGTGAGGTATCACGAATCGGCTGATGACGTGGAACACCTGGTACGGTCTTACAACATGACGGTGGATGAACAGGCTCAATGCCCGAATGGGTATTGCCAGCCTCAGCAGCCGATCCAGCCACAAGTGCAATTGCCATCACTCCCGGTGGAAGGTTGGGGTTCGAAGTGGCAGGGGCTCACGAATCCGACTCCCCCACCACCGACGACGCAACCTGTGATTCCTGATACGACCGAAGCTGATCGATTGCGACGGGAACTGATGGAGGCACAAAAGGATTTGCGCGACGCGGAACGGGAGCGGGATGACCTGAAAGCGAATCTGGACGAACATCGAGAACAATCGTTTGAGGATCGACAGGATCTCGAAGTAGCAAAGCGGGAACTGAAGCGAGTGGAATCCGAACTCGATGACCTGGAAAAACTCCGAGTGAAACAAGACACCCGCATTGAGGGGCTTGAAGAGGATAATGAATCGCTTGAAGAACAATTAATGGAATCAAAAAAGGTCCCCCCTCCCCTGCAAACGGATAGTTCTTCACTCGCTGGGGCAGAAGCGAGCGGAAACTTATCGACATTGGAAACCGCTTCCCAGAAGGTTCAGAAGCACAAGGAGGAACAGCGGGAAATGCTGTCGACCGCCAAAGTGTTGTCGACCGTGGGTGTCGATCCGGAAGTGCTGGAAGAAGTCCCCCAGAAGATCGATGAAGCGGTGAGCCTATGGGTCTGGTTCCGGGATCACTGGCTGGAGGCGTTGATTGCTTTAGTGCTGTTGATTGTCGGCGGCAATAAGGGAGTCAACGTGGTCGCTGAGAAAAAGGCGGCGGCCAAGATTCCGGCAAAAACATAAGGGCTGAGTTGATGAGCGGGCTGCGAGAAATCTTGTCTTCGCTGGGATTGTTTGTCGTGGGCGTGATGCTTTGGCTCACGTTCGCGATTTTGATTCATTACTGGATTGGAGAGGGAATTTGATCATGGGAATTGTGGTCTTTATTGTGCTTTCGATTCCGCTGGCGGTGATGGTCACTGTCTGCAGGAACGTGGCCTTGAGGAATGAAGAACTGAAGATCGAAAACGGGCAACTTCGCGTCGCCCTGAAGCCGTTTGCTGATTATCACGAAGCGGGCCAGCCTGGCCATTACACCATCAGCAAGCGGGTGTTTGAAGATGCTCACGAAGTGCTCAGCCTTAAGGAGTGACGATTGGCGACTGAATCGCTGACAATCAATTCGAATGTCAACACGCTGTGGAGTGTTTACGATTACACCAACATCACAGCTTCTGGCGGTGGCACGGCCATTGCTAACCGGTTAGATGATAACAAGGGCCAGCAGTGGAGCACGTCTGCTCCAGTGGCTGAAGGAACCGTAACGCAGGTCGATATTGATGTTCGGCATTACTGGGATGACGATGCAGAGAATGTTGTCAAACCCATCGAAGTAAAGATTCGGATCGGCGGTGTTTGGAGTTCGGCACAGACGATCAACACGAGTGCCAGCGGCTATGCTTACACGATGGCCACCTTCACTGGTTCATGGCCCAGCGAAGGATTTATTGACTTTGCGTTTGAGATTAAGCCGGGGTCAATTAGCAACTCGGAGTCTTATTTTGTAGATCACGTCGTTGCACCACTCCTGACCTACACCGCCTACGGGGAACACACGAAAAAGGTTTTCGGGTTAGGCGAATCAGACAACACTGTTGGAACCATCGCGTGGAACTCACCGACCAACATCTACACCAGCAACGACCTGTTTGCAGCAGCTCCCGGACTCGGTACGGCAACACTCAGCGAATACTTGAAAGCAACCACGTTGGGCTACGCACTGGCCGGAAAAACGATTCTGGGGATTCAATTGGTCCTCGAACGGCAAACGAACATTGCCACGATGATCGACAATTCGATCCGACTTTGTAAAGCGGGGACGCCGGTCGGTGACGACAAAGCGACAACGACCCCTTGGCGAAATGGGGCTGACCGATTCGACATCTACGGGGGGCCTGCTGACCTGTGGGGCACGACCTGGGCTATCGACGACATCAACAACAGCGGATTCGGGGCGTTAATTTCCGCCAAGACAATAGCGGGTAACGGGGTGGCTCGAGTCGATTACGGTTACTTCCGGATCTTCACTGAGGATGCTCCCCCTTCGTTCATTCCCGCATGGGCTGTTAACGCTAACAGAATGATAGGTGCGTAATGCCAAAGAAAAACACAGCCTTTTATTGCTCAGCAGAACTGATCAGTAAGACCGATGGCTCGCCAGTTGAGACAGGTACGACGACAGTTTACGTGCGCCAAGACAATGGCTCTCAGGCGACCTCTACCAACTCGGCAACCCATAAGGGAAACGGAGAGTGGGAAGTTTTGCTGACAGCAGCAGAGATGAACGGGAATGTCGTCAATGCGGTGTTTGTCAATTCAAGTGCGGTGAACACAAAGCTTCTGATTGAGACGACGACGAACACGACAGCGGATCTGGCGACAACGTTGGTTGATGTGCTCGCGGATACAGGAACAGACATCCCAGCGGCCATTGCTGCCCTGAACGACATCAGTGCGGAAGATGTTCGTACTGAGATCGACAGTAACTCCACTCAGTTGGCGTTGATTCTGGCTGATACAGGAACGGATATTCCCGCATTGATTGCAGCACTGAATGATCTCTCTACCAGTGATCTCACCACCGCACTGGGTGACATCACGACAGCCGTGGAGACCGACATTCCTGCACAGATCACCGCGTTGGATTCAGTCACTCCGGAAGCAGTGGTCACGGCGATGGAGGAGAGTGGAACAAAACTCTCACTGATCAAGATCGATACGACAGCGATCCTGGAAGATACAGCAACAACGATTCCAGACCTGTTCGATGACATCCCCTCATTGTCTGACTTCACTGCGGGAGTGGTCACTGTGGTGAGCCCTGTCACATCGACGGGACTGGTTGAATTGGAAGAGGGAGATGATTACCACGCTGACGAATCAAGGGCCTTGAACTTCATTCAGCCAGAGGGAGCATGGCCTGATCTAACAGGGGCATCCATTGTGTTACGTGCAGCGAAAGGACCAGCCCGCATCAGCAAGGCAGGCAGTGTCGTTCAGGCAACAGGAGCTGGGCAAAAAGTGCGAGTAGAACTGACGGCTGCGGACATCGGAAACACTACAGGCAAGGAGTGGGCTTACAAAGTCGCGGCCACATTGAGCAATGGCAGGACGGTCACCTTGAAACGGGGGAGGCTGGATGTGGTGGCCGACATTCCTGCCCCGTGACGGTGGTGTACATGACAGTGTACGGCGTGTCAAGATGGGTGACCTGGAGGGGTCGGGAGCGGGTCCTTTGGGGGCCAAAATACCCGGCGGAGTCCGACTCACTCCGGGTTTTTTGTCCAAATGGGGGGTGAAAGGGTGGTTCTTCTTCCTCCTTGGGAGGGGGTGGTTTTGAGGGTTTCAGGAGGGGTGTGACATTGCTGCTGGAAAAGCGAAAACGGCCAAAGGGAAGAGTGCCAGACGGAGTCCGGAGGAGAAGCCTTTTGTGGTTCCTCGGCTGGATGATGTCGCTAACTTTGCCGGGGTGTCGAAGCGGACGGTACAGGAATGGATTGCCCGGGGATGCCCTGGTCGACCGAAACATTACGACCTTTCCGAAATGGTGCAGTGGGCTCGCGAACATGTGTGGGTGCCTCGGCGGACGGCGGCGAAAACGTTTGAAGAAGATGGTGACCCCCTGTTGTCTGATGGTGGGACGGGTTCGGTCTGGCTGGAAAAGTATCGTCACGAAAAGACACTTGAGGTCCGGGCGAAACGTCTTCGAGATATGGGCGAACTGGTGGCGACCAGTGAGATACAGGATGGATTGAACGTGCTCAGTAATGTCATTCGCCAGGCGGGTGAATTACTGCAGCGGACTCATGGCGAAGAAGCCTATGAGATTCTGGAAGAAGCGATAATCGAATTCGAGACACAGGCAGAGGAATTATTCGGTGATAGCGACCGGGCGGCGAAACTCATTCATGGCACCGAGGACGAAGACGCCCTGGTTTAGGCAGTTGTCCCAGCGGTCCCGTGCGCCCCGCCTGCGGCCGATGGGCCAGTTCGCGGAAGAAGAGATCGTGATTCCCGATGGCCCTTACGCCGGACGGCGGTTCAGCTGCAATCGACAACCCTTCAGTCGACTCTGGTTTGATGCGGTGGACTCGGGGAAGTGGCGACGGCTGGCGGCGACAGGCCCTCAGCAATCCGGGAAGACACTCGACTGCTTTATCATTCCGATTCTCTGGCACCTGTTTGAATTCAAAGAGACAGTGCTGTGTGGCGTGACGTCGATGGCGATGGCCAAAGAGAAATGGGAGATTGATATCCTGCCCGTTATCCGGCGGTCGCGTTATCGGGACCTATTGCCACGTTCGGGGAAAGGATCCCGGGGTGGTCAGGTCGACATGATTCAGTTCGAACATGGGCCGGTCCTGAAGTTCGTGACTGGGGGTGGTGATGATAAATCTCGATCCCACTTTACGAGTCGGGTGCTGGTGGTGACCGAAGTCGATGGACTGGATGAATCAGGTGCGACCAGTCGTGAAGCTTCCAAGCTCAAGCAGATGGAGGGGCGAACATCGGCCTATGATGACCGGGCCCGGATTTACCTGGAGTGTACTGTTTCGACAGCAGAGGGAGCGATCTGGCAGGAGTACCAGCGAGGAACCCAATCACGCATTGTGATGCCCTGCCCTCACTGTCATGCGTGGGTCACTCCTGAACGTGATGACCTGGTGGGATGGCATGAGGCGGAACACGAACACGCGGCCAAGCAGTCGACGCAGTTCAGTTGTCCTGAGTGCGGAGAATGCTGGACCGAAGAAGAACGAGCCCAGGCGAATCAGGAATGCCGACTCCTGCATCGGGGTCAGTCCCTCAATGAGGAGGGAGAGATCGAAGGAGAGCTCCCCCCGACCGACACGCTCGGCTTTCGCTGGAACGCGGCGAACAATCTCTTTGTTTCCGCCGGTACGGTCGGGGCGCGAGAGTGGCGTGGGTCGAATCAGCTTAACGCCGATGAGGCAGACAAGGAGCTGTGCCAATGGGTTTGGGCGATTCCGCCGAAGCCCTTATCGGAAATCCTGAACCCGATTGAAGAGTCGGTCCTGCGGGGGAAAGTGATCTCGCTGCAGAAACTGTTTACTCCACCGGAAACGACGATGGTGACGGTCGGGCTCGACATCGGCAAATACTTCCTGCATTACGTGGCCATGGCCCTCACCAGTGGGGGGAGATTCCACATTGTCGACTACAACGAGATCAAAGTGCGGCACGAAGGGAAACTCTACAAGGACGCCCTCCCCGAAGCATTGAATCACTTCAAAACAGAGACGGTGGATTTAGGCTGGGTCAACGCGGATGGACAGCCGATCTACGCCGACCGCATCTGGATCGACTCGGGTTACTGGGAATCGACCGACCTGGTCTATCAGTTCTGCCGCGACCAGGGGGCCCGCTGGCAACCCATGAAAGGCTACGGTTTTGCTCAGGAGACCAAGCAACAATACAACCAGCCGAAATCGACCGGAGCGACGGTCTCCTACATTGGTACCAACTATCACCGCAGCTGGTTATCTAAGAAACGAACGCACCTGATGGAGGTGAACTCCGACTTCTGGAAAAGCCGGTTCTGGCAACACATTCTGACCGATCCCCGTAACCCGGGCTCACTCACGATCTGTGATGGAACCGTGCAGGACCATCGGTATCTTTTCAAACATTTGATGGCGGAAGAAGAACGGGTCGAATTCATTCCTGGCAAAGGGGAGAAGAAAGTCTGGATCCAGCGAGGCCGGAACAATCACTACCTCGACGCAGGATACATTGCGACGGTCGCGATGGATTACAACGAACATTGTCGCCAGGTACAGATTGCGGCGCCTCCACCTCAAACAACCTCTCCATTGCTTAATCCCTACGGACAAGCGTTTTCTATTCTCGATCGATAAGGACTTGATGATGACGGAAGTATCAAATTACGAACTGGCAGAACTGACGATTCCCGTTTCCCCGGAAGCTAATCAAAACAAGTATCTGTCCCGACATGTGGACGTGCAGGTCAAGACTCCGGAACAACGACGGGCCTTGCGGCAACTCATCGACGGACTTGATGCATCGGGCGAACGATTGAAGTCTGGCCGTCGGGTGCAGTCGGGTGCGGATGCGTTTCGGTGGATTCTGGAGAACATTTCCATGCCAAACGCGAACAAAATCGATGCGTAAACGGGGTTACGGTCGATACGGAAGATACGGGTCCGGAACCCTGAAATAATTCTTCAAATGTTTGGCGAGAGCGACATACTGCGACCATGTCGACTCTCACATCAGCCAGCACGTACGCGGAAGTCATTGCCGCTTACAAGGACAACGCCTCCTACGCGGAAGACAATTCCGTGACGAAGGCCCGCGCGTTTATTACGGCGTGTCGGTTTCTGCTGCTGATGATGCCGGGCCGTTCTGCCAAGGGGCGACAACAGGAGATTGAGTTCACCCAGAACCTGCAAGCAATCAAGGCCGAACAGAAACAGGCCTCGAACTGGATGCAGGCCCGGGCGTCCGCCAATAGCCAGTACCACTACGCCGACTTATCTGATTTCCGGAATTAATTCGTGGTCGCATCCAGCCAGTATCGTTCGCTCTTCTCCGCCGCTCAGGCGTTTGATGAACTGCGCTCGGATTACGACATGGTGCGATCTACCCGGTTTCAGCGTCGTCGTACTGGAGTCTCTGGAGTAGGCCGGAATGCCGACTTCCACTATCGATCTGAGTCTGAATATCTCCGTATGACGGAGATTGCCCGCGACATTGCCCGCAATGATCCTGTCGTCGGGCAGGGAATCCGGCGACTGACAAACAACGTCATCCAGAACGGGTTCAAAGTGGATCCGCAAACGGGCGACAAAGAAGCGGATAAGATCCTCAAAGAGGCGTGGGAGAAGTGGGCCGGCAATCGAGCCTCCTGTCACGCGGCCCGCAAGTTTACCTTTCGCGAGATTGAACGAATCGGTTTTCAGCATATCGTCACCGATGGTGATTCGATTTGCCTTCCTCTGGATACGGGCAAGCTGGAGACGATTGAGAATCATCGATTGCGAACTCCTCATCGAACACAGCGCCCTGTCGTGCATGGGATCATGCTGGATGAAATGGGAGGACCGACCGAATACTGGCTGACAAAAGACAATCATTCTCCGTACCAGAACATTCAGAAGGTGAGCGATATTAAACGATATCCTGCCTTCGATGAACATGATCAGCCTCAAGTCTATCACCTGCACTACCCGAATCGGTTTACCCAAAACCGGGGCGTCACGGCCCTGGCTCCGATTGGCAATATTGCCGGGATGCATGACGACGTGCAGTTTGCCAAGCTGGTTCAGCAACAGATTGCGAGTTGCTTTGCGATCCTGCGGGAACGGGGGCCCGAATACGAATACGCGGAAGGTCAGACGACTCCAGTCACGGATGCCGATGGCCGGACCATGGCGAAGTTTGCTCCCGGGATGGAGTTTATTGGAGCCAAGGGGGAGACGCTCAAAGGGTTCTCTCCCGACATTCCGAGCCCAACATTCTTTGACCATGCTCACATGCTGCTAACTTTCATCGCAATCAACCTTGATCTGCCGGTGATGCTGTTGCTGCTCGACCCGAGTCAGACCAACTTCAGCGGCTGGCGTGGGGCGATGGATCAGGCGAAGCTCGGTTTCAAAGCGTTCCAGCAAGGGTACAGCGAGCGACTGCATACCCCCGCTTATCTCTGGAAAGTGACTCACTTCCTGCAGGAGAACCCCAGACTCCAGCAACTGGCGATGAAGCAGGGAGTCAACATTTTCGGACACTCCTGGTACTTCCCCTCCTGGCCTTACATCGAACCGGTGAAGGACACCACGGCGAACAAACTGCGGGTCGAATCCTTTCAGGCCAACACACGCGGACTGCTGGCCGAGCGTGGTGTTGATTACGACGAGTTTGTCGTTGAACGAATCGAAGACAATGCGAACTTCCTCTCTCTGGCGATTCAACGCGCCAAAGAACTATCCGAGGAACATGGGGTCGACGTCGACTATCACGAATTACTCAATATCCCTGCCCCTCAGAACGTAAAGGTCGTGGTTAACGAAAATGGAAACGAACAACCTGCCAGCGATAAGCCCACTGACTGATCTGAACGTGCCTCACATGGACCAATACTTCGGTGTCTGGGTCATGAAAGAGGATGTTCTGAAGCAGGCGGTGAATCGTGCCAATGGAATGAATCTGAAGGTGCATGTGGAGAGTGCCCGTGGTGAGCAGGCTGCCGAGCCGAATGCGGCTGTGCGTTCTGACTTTCCAGTTCACAAAGGGGGAATTGCCCAAGTCACGATCAGTGGCACCATGATGAAGTTTTCCAGTTCCATGTCTTCCAGTACTTCGACCGTGCGGGCGCGTCGACAAATCCGAGCTGCCGCTAATGATGAGGAAGTCCAGGCCATCCTGTTATCGATTGACTCTCCTGGGGGAACGGTCTCGGGAACCAAGGATCTGGCAGACGACATTGCCGCTGCCGCGAAACGAAAACCGGTCTACGCCTTCATTGAGGACCTGGGAGCCTCTGCTGCTTACTGGGTAGCGAGCCAAGCCACCAAGGTTTATTCGAATGAAACGGCCCTGGTGGGATCGATTGGCGTCTTCTCCACGATTTACGACTACTCCAAGCAGGCGGAAGAGCTGGGAATCAAAGTTCATGTTGTTCGAGCGGGCCAGCACAAAGGGGCTGGTGTTCCGGGAACGGAAGTGACTGAAGAACAGCTGGCCGAATGGCAGAGCATTGTAGACACCTATTACGACCATTTTGTGAATGCCGTCGCGACCGGCCGGGCGATGAACGCCAGTCAGGCTCGCCAGTTGGCAGATGGAAGAGTGCACATCGGCAAGGCGGCCCATGATCTGGGACTGACGGACGGTGTGCGAACCTATGACGAAGTTTTGGCCGAAATGCGTAGCGGGGGTGGTTCCCGACGAGCACAGGCCGCGGATACGACTCAGAAGGAATCGAAACCGATGAGTAAATCAACTGACACGAACGAAACGACGGCTACTGCGGCCAGCGTGAAAGAGTTGCGTGCGGCCTGCCCCAAAGCAGACGAAAAGTTTCTGCTGGAACAGCTCGAGCAAAACGCCACTCTCGAAGCGGCTCAGCAGAACTACATCCAGCATCTGGAAGCGAGCCATGAAACATTGGCAACCGAAAACCAGACCCTGAAAGCGGAAAAGGAAGAGCAGGAAAAAGAAGCTGCGAAATCCAAAGACGCCAAGACGGGAGTGGGAGCCCTGGGTAACGGGAAGGCGAGTGCGGCGGGTGACGACGATGGGGACCCGGCGGCAGCCTGGAAAGCGGCGATTAATGAGAACGTCGCCAAAGGAATGTCTCGTGAGCGTGCCACCATGGAGGCGAATCGCCAGAACCCTGGGTTACGTGAAGCGATGTTAGCGGCGGCTTCGAGCAGCAAATAACGGCTGACGTAACTGGTCGCGTTCCAATTCATATGTGAATCAAATTTCAAAAACCATTTTAGGAGATAGTCACCATGACTGTTTCAGGAAACAACAACGGCAACTTGCAGACATTTACCGCTGGTGGTGCTATTCCCAAACATGCACGGGTGAAACTTTCTTCCGGCAAGCTGGCTGTAGCAGGAATCGCGGATCGTGATATCGGATTTGCGGAGGTCGAAGCTTTTGCTGACGGCGACAAGATCGCTGTGCGATTGCGGTCTGCTTCAGGCATTCAGAATGCTATCGCCGCAGAAGCCTTGGCGGAAGGAGCGGACGTTTACACTGCCGCCTCCGGAAAGGTGGCAGACACCGCCGCAAGTACCGCCTTCCTGCGTGGAACCGCTCTGGCACCTGCAACCGCAGATGGCGACATCATTCCGATTCTGCCCTATTCCCCTGTGGGTGAAGCAAACTCCTGATCTCGTGATCTGAGGTTCGTCCACTTCGTTTCAAAGCAATCCGTTAATTATTTATTAAGGAGTTGGAGCTATGCCCAGCCCGTCTACAGCAGAAGCAACCCCCCGGCCTGACCTGGCGGGCTCGCTGATGGAATTTGACCTGGCCGCCAACAACGCTGGCGCTGCTGGAACAAAAGTGTTTCCGGTGTTGCCTGTCGGCAAAAAGTCGGCAGCTTTCAAAAAGATTCCCCTGAAACAGTTGTTGCAGTCTCAGGAAACGTCTCGCACTTCGCGTGCAAATTATAACCGTGGTGATTTCACCTACACCAAGGACCAGTACAGCTGTGAAGAAAACGGCTGGGAGGAACCGGTCGACGAAGATGAAGCCGAAATTGTTGGCGATTACTTTGATGCCGAAGTCGTCGCAGCACAGCGAGCCCAGAGCTTTATTGTCCGCAACCAGGACAAGCGAGTTGCTGACCTGCTGTTCAACGCGACCACTTTCACCAGCCAGAAAACGGCAGCAACTCAGACGTTTGACACCAAAGCGAGTGCGACTCCCATTGCGGATATCAAAGCGGCGTCCCTGGCTGTTCGTGATCAGTGCGGCTTGATGGCAAACACAGTCATCATTCCCTATGTGACACTGACGCATATGTTGGAGACCGACGAAGTTGTCGAGCGTCTGAAATTCAGTGGTCATACCGACCCGAAGAATATTCAGGTCTCGGCACTCGCTGCTCTGTTCAATCTCAGCAACATCGTTGTGCCGGGAATGATTCAGAATACAGCAAACGTTGGACAAGCGGAAAGCCTGTCTGATGTCTGGTCCTCTTCCTATGTGATGGTTTGTCGAACGGCGACGTCGATGGACATCAAGGAACCCTGTATTGGCCGCACCTTCCAATGGCGTGGAGCGGGCGGCGAATACGGAACCATCATGGAAAGCTACTGGGAAAACCAGACTCGCTCAACCGTGGTTCGTTGTCGCCAGGATACCCACGAGAAGATGCTGATTCAGGAAGCTGGTCACCTGATTACCGGGGCGATGTAAGACACCTGAGACCTGCCTGTGTCGATGGTTGTGTGCCCGGGCTCCTGAGGGGGCCTGGGCTATTTTCTAAAACAACTTAACCCCAGAAATGAGGTGATCTAATGCGTGTCTTTGAATGGGGTGACCTTCACCAGATCGATTCCAAAGAAGTCATGGCGGCAATTGAAACGGTGGGTGGCGAGAGTAAACAACACCCGAACGCCAATCTGGACGAAGCTGATATTCCGTTGCTGGAAAAACATTTTGGGATCGATGGCAAAACCGTCACTCCATCACCGACTCCGCCCAACGAGAAGGCAACGGCACCACCACAGAAAAATGCCCCTCCTGCGACAAAGGCTGTTGATAAATCGGACTTTATCACCCATGACATCGTGCTCAAACAGCAAATGAACTTGGGGAAACACAAACTTCCCAAAGGTGCGAAGATTGCTGAAATCACGATGCGAGCTGATGTGGACATCTACTTCCTTGGTGACGCCCTGCACTTCAATAAAGCGGGAATCGCGCCTGAGTAACCACTGAGTGAACCATGATTGATCACGACGAACTCTTCCTCGAACTCGGTTTTCCGGCTCTCTCCGAGCATATGGGGGCGTCGGTCACTTACCACTATGTTGACGGCGGTTCGGCAACAGCAACGGCAGTGATCGGCGAGGAAGAGGGAGAGAATCGGCAAGGTCAGTATCACGAGACAGTCGAACAAGTCCTGCACTGTGTGTTTCAGCGAGCGGACTTGCGGGAACTGCTGCAGCAAGGGGACTACCTGGACTATGACAGACGTCGCTGGTCATTCGTCAAAGTGGTTGATCGAACCAGCACGGTGTTAACTATTCAATTCAAAGCGAGCGACATTCGCCAGACAGGAATGCGGACGAAGGGATTATGAGTACCACCGACCTGACAGGACCATTCGCCATTGCCGTCGCCAAGCTGCGACGCATGCTGTCGTTGTCGACAACGTTTCAGCTGGCGCGTGGGGTGGTCAATGAGCAGGATGCTCTCTCGTTTATTCATACCCGCGATTATCGCATGAATCCGGAACGTCCTCTGGGGATTGTGCATCCGGGTTCGACGTTTGGTTATCAGAAGGTTTCCGGCGGGGCTCAGTATCAGCTGCAACCGCATGGAGTGGTGGAGCTCTATCTTTCCATCGATGTTCCGGCGGAGTATCAGAACGACGAAATCCAGGCGGACCTGTTCGCCGCAGACTACTTCTCCAACATCATCACCGACATTGCGGCACTTTCGGCGGCGGAAGATCCGGAAAGCGACACATCCCATCTGGACATCACCAATGCGGACCTGTCGTTCTATGCGTGTACCGACAAAGAGGACTGGCCCACGATTGGTCAGTTCTACTTCGCCTACATCCTCTTTCAGTGGGGGGGCGAAGGATGATTGTGTTCAACTTCCAAGTTTCACGAAAAGGGATCGCCCGAAAGTCGTACAACCGGTCTTTCCGGGAAGAGTTCAAAAACACGCTGCTGTATGCGGTTCAGTATTGGCACGAGAAGATTCTGCCACGTCACTTTTACGTTTCAGCTCATGGAAAATACCGACATCAGCGGCGTGATGCGGAGTGGGTGCAGAACAAGCGGAAAAAAGGCCGGGGGCAGGGAAAGTTCATCGACCTGTTGTTCAAAGGCACGGCACGGCGATGGTTGACCCATAACCCTCAGTATTCGGCAACTTCCCGGCTGGGCAAAGTCAAGATGGAGGCCCCGCCCTACTTTGTGAAACCCAACGAGAAAAACCCAGGCAGCCAACCTGACAAAGTGGCCGAACTCAAACTGATCACTCGGGATGAGCGACAGGAGATGGCAAAACGGATTCATAAGCACCTCATTCGGCAAATCAAACAAGCGGAGAAAAAGAGATGACAATCAGTCGTTTAGACCTCGTGGAATTCCCCGGTCCAGTTTACGTCAAACAGATTACGAACCAGGACTGGAGCTCGGGCATTCAAAGCATGATGGGGTACTCCGGAGGCTCGATTGTGCCGACGTTCGGTGCCCATGAAATGCAGATTCCGGAAGTTACTTTCACGACAACACAACTGGCCACGCTGCTCGGGTTTACCGGCCCGCGAGGGGTCGCGTTCGCCTCGGCAGTGAATACCTACCAGAAACTGGCAGGAACCGTCGGGAACGTGGCCCGGCTGACGGCGTCTCACCAGCGAGCCCAGATGACTGCCGGACTGGTCTATCTTCGTAGTCTGGAATTGAACAATCAGAATTCCGGTACTGCTGAAGTGGCGATTGTCTCCGTGTACGACGGGTCGAATGATCCGATTGTGATTACGGGATCGGTTGCCCTGCCGACATCGATAGAGGACACCGAACATTTCCGATCCGGGCCGGTTTACATCAACGGAAGTTCGGTCGCCGATGTGACGCGCGTGCGGTACGAAACGGGGATCGAAATCTATACCCAGAATGATGGCGATTCGATCTGGCCCGATTTGATTGCGATCGAGAAGTTTGAACCCACGATCACGATTGAATCGACGGCCGTGTCGGCCTTTGCCGGGACAGGGATCGATGGTCTGGCCCTTAACGGCAGTACCGGGGTCATTGCCTACGGTCGTAAGCGAACCAACAACCAGGCGGGAGGTGTGGCCTTTGTCAGTGGCGCGACGGGCCAGCACATCAGTCTGGCCGGCCTGAATGGTCGCTATTTTGTTTCCGATCTCAGTGGCAACGGTGCCACGCCGATCAACACCTCGATTCGCTGTGAGCTGACAGGGACGGATGACGAAGACTCCATCGTTACGGTCAGCACCACAGCGACACTCCCGTAACAGGTCCAGAATGATGACAGAGAAAACCGAAGCAGAATTATTCGAAGAGCAGGTCCAGCGGCGAGCGGAGGACAGGCACCTGACTTTGAAACAGGCTCGGGAACAATTGCGGCAGGAAGCGGAGCAGGACGCGATTCAGGCGACCCTGAAAGCGGCTCATGGTTCCAAAGCAAAACCGGAAGCGAAACCGAAAACAGCCAGAAAGAAATAACCTGATGGCAGGATTCATGTACTACTTTCCCGGCCTCAGTCGGGATCAATTACAGTCAGCTCCTGAGTTGATGCAAGAGCGAGGCGTCGACCGGGCGTTACGGGATCTGTATGCCGATTGGAAACCGACCCACAACGTCATTCTGATCGAACCTCCGAAAGGGCCTGACGGGGGTCGGGGAACTTGGGTGTATGCCTTGCCTCCTTCGGGAGACGTGCCCCGCTCGACCGGCTACAACGCCGACACTCAGCAGTGGGTGGACTGTGGTGGGTACTGGCTGGGGATTGATGTGGAGTTACGACCCACGCCAGAGGAACTACAGAAACCGGACGTTATTCACGGATATCGTTACGTGCTGGGGGATGGGCTGGAATGGGAATGCCCGGTGGTGCGCGAGCGGCTGCTGCACCATCATCTGCCGTCCTCTTACGGGTATGACCATCAGGCGAAAGACTGGGTCCAGCAGATCGATTCCGATTACCTGGGATTGTGGGAGCGGACCGCCGGGTGGGTAGACCTGTTGTTCAACGGAGATGATTATTCCGACGTGCAGTTGATGGAGGACTGCTGCGATTTACTGAGCCTGAATTACCGGGTGCATCGGGATGAAATTACGTTGCTCGGATTACTCACGTCGAAAACGTCGTCGGATATTTTCCAGGCGGCGGTGGATGGTCCGTGGTGGAAAGCGTGTTTAGAGGATCCGCAAAAAAAAAGCGAACTCGTGGCCTTGTTCGCTGGGGTGAGTTCCTTCAATGGAGACGAGGGCAACATGACCGATACAACCCCAGTCGGGCCGATTACGTCCTCATCGGATTAGGGGTGGGAGAACCTTCGCCGGTGGCGGTGGTGGGGATTCCAACCCGGTAAGTTTTGTTTGATTCCTTTGTTCTACGGTGTTTCTCATGGCAGATGTCACTCTTCAAGTCGCAGGCGATTCTGAAAAGGCCCAGCAGGAGCTGGTGAACCTGGAGAAGAAACTCGTCAAGATGACGAGCAAGCTGCAGGCGATGGGGAAGAAGTCGCAGAAAGTGTCGCAGGAGAGCAAATCGGGTTTCCACCAGATGGGGAAGTCGATCCAGCAGACGGGAATGCGGCTGTTTGCCCTGGAGAAGGGATATAACATCGCGGTCCGGGGCGCGACCAAGCTACTGGAGACTCACAAGAAAATTACGGCAGAGCGGAATGAAATTGGTAAGCGGGTTGGACAGGAAGACCTGAAGCTGCAGATTCAAGCGGGGTTAACTCGCGACGAGGTGAAGCAGCGGTTCCCACAAATGCGGGCAGCAACGATGCTGACACCGTCAGTTAGTAATGTGGAGGAAATGTTTCAGGTCCAGACTCAATTGCACAGTTCTGGATTTCGCCCAGAAGACCTGGAAAGTGGTCGAGCCCTGCTGGCGGCACTCAACTTGAAAGCAGCAACGAACCAATTCGGCGAGAGTATGGGGGACGTGAAGGAAGTCATCCTATCGATTTCTCAGTTTCGTAAAGGGATGGGGGATGCCTCCCCTTCGGCCGCCTCCATCGAATCGACTGGGGGAAAGCTGACGCAGTTGTTTGAAGGGTCGGACATTCAGTTCCCGCACCTGGGAGAACTGGCGAACGTTGCTGCAGCACTTAAGGGACTCAATATTGACGAGAATCAACAACTCGCTTCGTTCTCGGCCCTGGTAGATGTGATGGGACCTGCTGAATCCAAGACCGGTTTACGACAAGTGGCGTCACGATTGCGGGGAGCTTCGGAGTCTGAAAAGAAAGTCGCCGCTTTGGAATCATTGAACCTGAAGCCGGAAGACGTCGATCTGATCGGCGAAAGTTTCATTACGGCATTGGAGCGACTACAGGCGGCCGCGTCGAAAGTAGACGAGAAGACTCGGAGTAGTGCACTTCTCAATCTTTTTGATGAACGGGGACAGGTCGCGGCCAGCACGCTGCTGGGTCAATTACCGGTGGTTCAACAGCGAATGAAGATACTCGAGGGAGGGGCATACGAACGCAACATTCAACTGTTCCGTGGTTCCCCGTATGCCTACGGCAAGCGAATGGAATTACGAAAAGATTTGGCACAATATGACCGCGTTGCTCAAGGGGGTGGTTTAACCAACGAGATGATGCGAGAGCGGATGCGGGCTCGGGTGGCGGAGCGTTCGGCACAGCGTCCGCATACTCTCAAGGGGGCAGCGGCCAACACATTTGATCGGGGAGTGAATGAAAGTATCTACTCCATCGGCGAGATTTTTACCGGGAGTCAACCCTCGGAAACAACAGGAATCCCTGTGAGTAACGTTTCTCCCGCTGCAGGGATTCCTGCACAGGACATCAATTTATTGCTCAAAGAGATGAAGGAGGGAAACAGTTTGTCGCGAGAAATGCTGGATGAACTGAAGCGCAAACAGCAAGAGATGTCACCAACTCCGATTAACAGAAATGCTCATGTAGAACGTTAAGCGTCACGGCGTTGTTGCCGTTGTTCCTTTAGTTTTTGTTTCTTGCGTTCGACCAGTATTGTCTGACGATTTTGTCGGTGGATCGTCTCCTGCCGGCAGTGAAACCGAATATCCTGAAGGCAGTTTCCGTATTGCCCGGCCATGATCAATGCGACCCCAATAACAAAATTAATTTCATTCCCGAACCCGTAGATACCTGGAATTTGCACGAAGAAGCTGACGACCACCGTTAGTAATCCAATCAGAATCACCATGACATTCACGAATTTCCAGCAACTAAACGCGAGCCCCTGTTCTTCTTTTTTGAAATCTTCCAGATTAAACAAATCATCATCAATGTAATCAGCTGAAGTCATTTCCATGCCTGTATTAAATTCACTAGGACCATTTCAGTTTTACCGGTTCCACAGTACTGCTTCGGAATTCGGGAGTCCAGAGAAATTGCACGCGCACAAGGAATTCATTCAGGTGCCGGGATTCAACGGAACGGCGACTCGCCTGCTGGGAATCAAAGGAAAGCCGTTCGAGATGGTCAGCGAGGTGGATTGTGGATCTCTCGGGCAGGCGGCGGAACTTTATGGCCTTTATACACAACTGGAGGCTCAGGGGACGCAATCGCTGGTCTGGCGGAACATCGACTATTCCTATTTCAACGTGCGATACGAAGTGATTGAAGTCCTGAACCCTGATATCCAACCTCTGCGTAATAAGGTCGGGGGGCTGCTGGGAGGCCAGTCGCATTGTTATTACCTCCGATCCATGTGGCGACTGGTGCCGATCGCGATCAATTAAATAGAAAGTAAACTGATGTCTGTTTCTATCAATCCCATTATCAGTATGACGGCGCAGGAAACACTCGATACGGGTGTGGCGGCGGCCAGTAATCCGGCGATCACGCACAGTGGATTCAATCTGAATTCGAGTTCTCTGAATGCGAACACGACTCCGCCGGTGACGACCGCCTCGTACCAGAAATACACGCTCGACGGATCAGGCGACGCTACGATTGACCTGACCGCTTTGCTCGGGGTGGCGAATGAATCTCAGGACGCGACCGGCCTGAAGGTGCAGACGGTGATCGTCAAGAACCCGGCGGGGAATGCGACCTTGACGATCTCTCCGGGGGCGTCCAATCCCTACCCGCTCAACGGCACGGGGAACGATATCGAAGTTCCTGCGGGTTCGACATTCGGTTTGTATTTCGCCGACACACTGGCCGACGTGGCCGCTTCGGTCAAAGAGATCGATATCGCGGGTGGGGCTGCGGAAACCTTTCAACTTGGAATTTGTTTGGGGTAATCGACACCGATGGCGGAACAACCTGTCTTCTCCTACAAGGTCTATCTCTCGTCGCAGTTCGGCGGTAACTGGACGTATTACCCGAGCGTGTTCATCGACACGATGCGGCTGCAGGCGGGCCCCTCGGTCGACGAGGTGATCCTGCGACACCGTTACGGCACCTTTACCAGCCAGATCGGTCAGGCGGCGGGTGTGGTGGCTTACCTGCCGATGGAGCGACAGTACGTCAAAATCGAACTGACCGGGCCGGAAGAATCCCCGGGTGTCACTCCCTACCCATTTCAAACGTGGTACGGGTTCATTGAACTGGAAGAGCGGGAAATTTTCTTCGACCGCAGTGGTCAACCGACGGGCGACCAGGTCATTCGGGCCTATGGCCTGCTGCGACTGCTTGAGCTGAACTTCATCCGCAAAGCCCATTACGTCGATTCAGAGGGGACTGAGCAGATTATCCGGCGGGGAATTACGTTCAACTCGGCTGAACATAGTACCTATCCTCAGCGGGGGAACATGGCGGATCAGCGAGCGGGCAATAACGACGGATATTTATTCAGCCATAAAGCGTACGGAGCGAGCCGCTGGAAGGCCTCAGATGCAGTCCGGTACTTATTACAGATTCATGCCCCGAGGGCTCAGGTGGGCGAAGTGGGGTACTGGGAGCTGACGGGAAACACCCCTGCCCTGGACTGGTACGACATTACCGTGCCGACCGACGGGCGGAGCGTGAAATCGGTGCTGGATGATTTGATCGACCGGCGACGGATGGTGGGGTACACGCTGAATGCCAGCGAGTCTTCTGGCAACATGACTGTTCAACTGGAAGTCTTCACCTTCAATGAAGAGACGATTCAGCTTCCCCCGACTTACCAGGTCTTTCCGAACGAAAACACGATTGAGCTTGATCTGGGAAATGATCCGCGTATCGCCTCGGCAACATTGACGAACAACTTTGCCCACGTGGTCGATGAGGTCGTTGCGCGTGGCTCTCTTGTGACGAGTACGTTTTCGATCTGGTACACCGGAGAAGGCGACCCGAGTGAAGCGGAGATGCTCAAGAATGGCTGGGTGGACGATGATGAGGTGAACTACAAAAAAGCAGCCACAGAAACGGCTGGCTATGGTGATCTGGAGATCGAAGAAAAAGAAGAGCTGAACACGATTGCCCGCAGTCGTGACGCGGTGCGGGATGTCTTTTCCCGATTCGTGATGGATGACCAGTGGGAACTCGATGGGCTGATTGTGCCTGACGAGCAGGCAAGTCCCTCGGCCTATTATCATGTGGCAGTGGTAACCGATGCCTGGGAGTACATGGATAACGATGACATTTCCTCGGCGGTGACCTCCGGCACGTTTGCCCCACTGCGAACCCGGATTTCGGACAAGCGATTTCTGGATACGTTGCCAGTTCCCATCGAGTCAGATCAGGACGTGTTCGACATTACGTTTCGGGAGCCCTTCACCGTCTTTCGCCAGACCGATGAGGTCGACAGTTCTGATATCTGGGAGATGGGGGAATACCTCGCCGCGAATGCCGATACCGGTGGAGAACGAACACGGCAATTTTCCGTTACGACCCAGATGTTGTCGGATGCCCTGGGGATCCGCTTACAGGTCTCGGCCGCTGGAGGCCAGCACCTGATTCGTCGTTCGGAAGCGGACAGCATTATCGCTGAACTCAACGGAGCCGAAACTCCGCTCAGCCTGGATGCGACTCTGAAGGAGGTCGGGGCTGTTGATTACGAGGATTCGATCACGACCGTCGCGATGGAGTGGGATTTGCATTTAGAAGCGGTTGTCGGGACCGAAGCAACATCGTCGTCGGGCGTGCATTCACGCACAATGATCATCGACGTGCCTGATGCCCGGTTCGATATCCGATTGCCGGGGACGGTCAAGGATGTGAATGAAGACGGGTCACTGGAGCTGGATGAGAATGGATCGATTCTGCGCGATGACCGGGAACGGGTCGAACAGATTGCAAAAGCGGCCGCTCAGTGGTACGGGACCAAACGACAAGCCTTACGGATCGTTCACCGGGGACACGCGAACCACCTGGAACTGGGCCACCTGGTAACCTCGATCGGGGCGAGTTACCCGGACAGCTCGGCCATGAGTGTGGTGACGTCCATCGTACATGACTGGCAGAACGGGAATTCGAAAACAACCGTGGAGACGAGTTACGGGGAGCTGGATGTCGTATGAAAACCTTGGCAGAACTCGAGCAGATGATCATGATGCAGGCGAACGAAATCCGCCTGTTGAAACGACGGTTGGAACGGATGGGGCGACACCCGATTACAGGGGGCTTGCGGCTGTGTAAAACGACTGAGGCAGGATCAAAAGGGGATCCTGTCACCGTAGAATGGTACGAAGGTGATCTGGGCACCGAAACAACCACTGAGAAAGAGGGGACGCCGTGGTTGCGATTGGCCGATATTGATGACGATGTCTGGGCGTATGCTGGCCGGGTGAATGGGCGATTGGAAATCATCAACGCTGAATGCGGCGGAGAAGAGGAGGAAGCATAATGGTTGGATTCAGCTGGCCTTGTGGGTGCTGTGGAGAAAGCACTGTGGAAATGCTGGTAGTCGGTCATTCGCGAGCGGAAATTTTTACAGTAGCCACCGAAGAGGATGAGTCTGTTTCACTAGGCACGGGCAATGTCACTCGACTGAACCCCTCTTATCCATTTCAGCGACTTTGGACGTACAACCTGGGGTACTGGAACGAAACTTCTTACTGGAAAGTGCCACGCAGTATTCAGTTTGACACTTACGGAAATGTCTATATCGGGTGGTACGTGCCGATGAAGGCTTCCGTGGTTAGTAACATTGAATCAAAGCGAGACTCTACGTATCACCAATACGGTGCAGGTGGAACAATCGGCGGCGTCATAAAATTGAGTCGTGCTGGCGTGTACCAATGGGAAATCGATTTCGGCAAGCCCTGGTTTTATGACAACGGGAAAACAGACGCGGAGAACTACAAGGAAGTCACCGCCGAACAATGGGACGGGGCCGGTGTATGCCGGGGACCGAGTGACCTGATGTACTGGTTTGGGACAATGAATGAGAACGGCAATTCGTTGTTTCAATTCGATGTCGACGGAGTAACCACGAAAGCCTACTCTCAGTCAGAACTGTTTGATATGTCCGTGCGACCTTATTACGCGGAATTGGACGACCCTGCCTATATGCCGACCTACACTTCTCTTTCCGCAGTCAGCCTGCAGGTGGACGGGGATGGCTATCTTTGGTTGGAGACAGACAAGCAGCAGTTCACCTCTCGATCCGAACCAGACGGAACGCTCGACTATTTGTACCACGAAACCTACGAGGATTTCCGCGTCACTGAAGGCGGAGGGTTTACCGATCGTGACTCCATGACGCTCAACTGGTACACCTACAATAAAATGATGCAGGCTGACCACGGAATCCACGTAAGCCAGAGCACAGGATATAACCGATTCGGAGACGGCCTGCCGATCATCTTCAATCATCACGCCTTAGTTAATTCGACAAGCAATGCCTGGTTCGATCCGTCCGCAGATGTAGGTTCATATTCGTGGAACACGCCCACCTACATCAAAATGAATGACGTGCATTACCATATGTATAAACCATCAGGGATATTCCAGTCAGCAAATCCTGAGTGGACTGAGCCCTTCCCCTACGCCTGGATTTCGTCCGGACATCCTGATCATGAACCCCAGCACACCTACGAAAATTATTACTGGCCGGAAGATGAATCAGGGCCTCTGCCTGCCTACTGGTATCATCCGGGGGCGAGCGAAAGCACCTTCGGGAATCCGTACGTGCGATACTACAATCCTGACGGTCATGCCCTGTCCGACGACTTTGGGTTTGTTTACCCGGTAAGCAATGGCTGGTCGTTTTCACGCGAGCATTGTGGATACATAGACCACAACAACACACTTTACCTGTTTTCCCGAAAGACCTCCTACAGGCTTCCACTCGGCAATCTGGCGATAGCCAGTGGAGAATTGGGGCAAACGTCGATTTTCAATATCCACACTCGCACCCTTGAAAACGACGATCATGAACTCGGCTGGAGTCCGGATAACCGCTGTGTCACGCTGACCACGACGAACGATTACCTATTCGTGGGAACGGCCTATGCCGTAACGACCAGCGACTATTACCGACCACCGGGCGATCCGGATCGGGATGGAGGAATCAACCCCACAACCATTGTTGCTGACAGCACGTTTAATCTGATTGTGCTCGACCGTTACGACCCCAATAGCCTTATTGCAAGACTCCAGCTGGGAAGCGTATCGAACGCTTCTTACGTTTCTAAGACCGGGACAGAAGATACAGGAACAATCCTGTATTGCATGAAGGGATATCGCGCTCTCGATGGGGAGCCTGAATAATGACGCCTTGCCAGTGCGACGAGCCTGGATACTGTGAAGTCCACCAGCGAGAGATGCCTTCAGGCCGTTTTCGGCAGTGTAAGAACGAGCCCGGTCAGTTTGAGCTGTTTCAGGTCACGCTGAAAAAACTCGGCCCGAGATCGAAACGTTTGACAGGGTTGGGAGATATTGTCGAACGAGTGATTGAAAAATCCGGGGTGGGAAAGCTGGCGAAAGGGTGTAAGGGGTGCCAGAAACGGAAACATAGACTGAACGAACTGGTGCCGTTCAAGGAGTAGTGATTGATGTTGATGAGGGAGCTGCAAAATAAAACGACTTTGAAATTAAAGAGATTTGTCTCTTTAGACTATGGTAGAGTGCATGATTCTTTGTGAATATTTCTAAGCAGTGCAATTGCAGCACTCATTCTGTTGTTTTTCCAGAACAACTATAGATAATAGAATTCTTATCTCAGTCAGTATCTATTTCATATTTGACGGATGCCAAGATGAACTCTCCTCAAACTGCGACTCCATCCAGCCCAGATCTTAGTCCCTATGATTCTAGTAATGGGAATCGGTTTTCTGACCACCACCCAATGATGGAAAAGATAAAGGACATTCAAGAAACTGTCCATAATCACGATAAAAACTTTACAAAATACGATTCATGGAAACAGGGTTTTTTATTTTCTTTACCTGTAATCGCATCAATTTTTTGGATACTGTTTTCGTCTATTACAGGTTCAGTCGAAAAAAACGGTATCAGCCTAGAATCCATGAAGGATAGGCTAAGCAAAGATATCATTGATTCTGAAAAAGCCACCTCCAAAGACATTAGTGCTGAAATCCGAATTGTAAGCAGTAAAATTGAGCAAGCTGTTGTCGTTGCAAATAATAACGCTGGTGACATTAAAGCGTTGACTCAAAACGTCCAGATACTTAAGCATCAACTAGACCTCGCACAATACTCACAATTCCCTAACGATACCGACGAATTATTCAATCAAGGCACAAGGCAAACTGGATACACAGTTTCGAAGAAGCCCAGCTTAGATAAGGAATTCGATCTCAGCGAATCCTCATTTGTAATAGATGGTGTGGAATACGATGGGGCTGTTTTTGTAACGGGCACTCCATCAGGGGAAGAAAAGGAAGTAGCTGACTTTTGTGCTGTAGTGTCCGTATTTGATTTCAAGAATCAAAAAGTTGCAACGCTAAACCCCTATGCTCCTTTAATTCAATTCGCAACATATTACGGTCCAGTAGAGGCCCCTGCCCCGCCAGCTGATTTAGACTTTCGCCCAGCAGCCCCTGCCAAACCACGCGAAGCACCAGCACCTCCTGCTGGAAAACTAGAACCCAATGAGGACCCGAGGTTTCGACCAGTCTCTCAAAGAGATAAACCTGGTATTCAGGATCTTGCTCGTATCTTTGATATGCAAACGAAAGGGCTTCGCAAGATATTTCGAAACACTGTAGCCCTAGATCAAATAAACGACGAAATGCTTCGGCAGCTTCCCGAAGACATTGATCGTTCCAAGAGTTATCTCATCAGGAAGATTCCCATTGATTTCCCTGAAAGGTTCTACGATTTTCAATACAGTATCAATAAGCAGTATGAAAATAGAATTTACACAGAGTTCAGGCAAATGTTTGACTCACAAAACTTCAATTCATTTGTGCCTTTACTTTATTACTACCCTCAATACTATGCTTCATGTTCAGTGCCAGAAGATCCATTTGGAACCATTGGTAGGAACGATAGCCGAAAACCAACTCTAGTTCATTAAAATCTTTGCAGAGTTACAGACTTTTGCATTGAGTCGCACCTCCAAAAAAAGACCCGCTTTCGAGCGGGTCTTTTTTTGTTTCCAGATTCTTCTGATTTTCTTTTCTTTTCCTGTTGACCAGTAGTACTACAGGTGATACTATATCCCTGTTGAGATTAACAACTACTTTTCGAAAGGAAAACGACTCATGAAGTTTATCACCCTCCTCCCCAAAGCATACAACGATGGCTCTGAGGTTTCTCCTCAGACTGTCGAGGAAATCGTCGAGGCGGTTTCCTTCCAGTTCGGTGGTTGCACCGTGGCTGGTGATGCTAAAGGGGCCTGGGTCCACGAGGGAAACCTCTACCGGGACGAAACGATCGTCCTGATCTGCCACTGCGACAACAGCCGTTACACGGAAGCCCGTGACGCTGTTATCGCTATCGGCCGGAAGCTGAACCAACTCGAAATGTACTTCGAGGTTCAGGACTTCGACGGAGCTGAAAACCTCAAGGTTGAATAAACCTGACCCCGCTGAGAGGCGGGGGTTTTCCCCTCGCCTCTCTTTTTTTCTACCACCATCAACACGAGGAATTCGGATACATGCCTAAGCAAATGCCATTCGAAAAACGATGCAAAGAAGCCCTGAAGTCTGTCGAAAGTTTTGCCAAGACAGCGAACAACTGGGGAGAGATTCATAACATGTTCCTGGGAATCGGGGGCAAAATGTTCGAGTTCTTCCCAGAGGCTTCCGAGCGAACCAAGTTTTCCGGAACAGAAGAATATAAACAAATCAAACAGATCATGAGTGACGCCCCGGAAGGGGTGCCCGACATGCCCCGAGATCAGGTCAGCGGCAAGTTTGTCGTACGACTTCCGGTCTCTCTTCATGCGGCCCTGGTTCGGGAAGCAAAAGAAGAAGGGGTCAGTCTGAATCAGTTGTGTGAAGTCAAGCTGGCTGTCCAGCTGCGGGCTGTGGTATAGTTTTCATGCCGCAACCGGCGAACCCTTTTCCTTTCGAAAAGATGGTTAATCTCAACAACGTCGGTTGCGGCTTTTTTTGCGCAACCGCTATCCATCGATCAATAGCGAATACCGAAAGGGGTTGTGCATAATGAACAACTACGAAGAACGAAAACAACGACGAATTGACCGCCTCAACGAAAGAGCGGAGAAGAAAAAACAGGACTCCATCAATTCCTGGGACCGGGCTCACGACCTGGCCAGCGTGATTCCATTTGGTCAGCCGATCCACATTGGCCACCACTCCGAAAAACGCGATCGGGCTCACCGCAAGCGAATTGAGCAGGCTTCCCGCAAAGGGTATGAACTGAGCAAAGAAGCGGACGAACTTCAGCGACGTGCCGACGCCGCGAAGGGCAATCACGCAATCTCTTCTCAGGACCCGGAGGCCGTCCAGAAATTGCGCCAGAAGCTGGCGAAATGCGAATCCGATCAAGAGACCTGGAAACTCTGGAACCGGCTCTACCGCAAGCACAAGGGAGACCTGGCGAAGCTGGAAGCCGAATTGACTGCGGAAGAATTCGACCAGATTGTGAAGCGAGTCGCGTTCCGGAAACATCACTGGCCTGGTGTGGAAGTGAAAAAGCCGGTCGAGTCGTATGAACTCAGCAACAACAATGCGGAGATCAAACGACTGAAGGAACGTATTGCCAAGCTGGAGAAACGAGCGGAACGGACAGCCCGGCCGCCGCGATTCATCGGCGATATTGAGATTCTCGACAACCTTGAATACCACAAGGTCGAAGTGCACTTCGCTGGGAAACCGAGAGAAGAGATCCGGAGCTTCCTTAAGTCACGCGGGTTCCGCTGGACCCCTTCGGCAGAGGCTTGGACGCGGACTATTGATAGTCGGACGGAATGGGCTATTGAGGGGCTGCGGGAGTTGGTGGGGAAGAATATAAGTGACTAGAAATAAACTACCAATTAGTTTAGATACGCCTAAATATTCACTGGCCAGAACCGAGTGTGGTCCCAAAAGACTTCACTCGGTTTTCCTTGAAAAACCTCAGCTAAGACAAAAGTGTTGAATCTATCGCCTGTTTTTAATTGCCAATTATTGGTTATAATTTTCGAACTCAAAGTAGAAACGGTTCATCCTCTAATTCTCTATTAGCTCCTCTGCAATCAGATCGCTCAGACTATGTGGGTTGGCATACTTCATTTTCTTTTTCTTACGAACCCATTGGCGAAAATCGTACGTCACAAAATAGCAGAAACCGTAGTCCCAACTATTGTTGGACTTTACTTTTTAATCTTGGACGTGTGGGGAGATGAATTCGATTTCATAAAAGATAACCTAGAGGACCACAAAAAAGTATTTTTTATCCTAGTATCATTTACAGTCGCGCTCTTGTTCTATCGAGGGGTTGGAGATTTTCTGGACAGCAAACGTATCGATGATATGTTGAAACTCTTTTCGTCTCTCTTCTTTTCAATCGAGAATATTATAGGCGTAAAGAAAAGTCGTTTTAGCGAAACGATAGCCACCTTGGATTCAGTTGATGATACATTCGAACGAATAACACACCCCAAAAAACAGATCAAGGCAATAATTTCTCAAGCAAATCGGCATTTTGTTGAAATACTACAACTTAAAAGGGATGCCTTCGATTTCACGATCATGAGAAAGAACCCAATAACAGATGATTGGTATTACCTTTTGAGTGACAAGGCTTGGCAGCACACGGAGCCAAGTATATTATTAGAACAAAACTCATCGGCTGCTCACTGCCTCAGGACTGGAGAAAAGCTCTTCCTTCCAGATAAAAAATTCGCAGCGAAGAATGGCGAGTACTACTTGAGTGAAAGAGATAAGCGAAATGACTGTTTAGGCAGTGTTTTTTGTAAGTCATACAATATCAAGACCCCAACTGGTAAAGAACAATTCATTGTCACAATCACCACTTACGGAGTTTCTTTGTGTGGACGCCATGACCGTCGGGTGATAGACTCAGTTGAGTCTATGCTTGGGGAATTCGCTTTAAGAATCGAGCTGGAATTAATACTTTTCTCCCTCAAAGAGTGGCTTAGAACTCAGAAAGAAATTCAAGAAGCCGCTAAAGAAGCTGAAAAAAAAGCCCGAAAAGAGGCTAAGCAACGGCAAAACACGAAAAACGTGTAGTAGACTTGTCGATCTCTAAATACCACAGAACGGTTGAACAATGTCTGAGAACCATCCAATCAAAGATTACGTCTCTCAGCTTTTTTTTAGCAATATTTTTACGCGAAACGCTGATGCATTGAACAATTTCAATAAACATCTGCAAGCTCTTCGCGACGCACAGGGCGAAGAGACCTGCTCATCAACAAAGTCTTTAGGCCCAATTTATCACCCGACTAAAGAAGACCGTGAGCCGTGTGCCCATTAAGGGACCAATTCAGCATACCCCATATCCACCAGCATCTGATTCACGTCATCCACATCCCCACCGGCGTCCTGTAACCACAGCTTTCCCAGGTATCGCCCGTACTTGCCCTGCTTGTCCTTGATCGACTCCAGGACGATCTGCTTGCCCTCAATCAGCTTCCTCAGGAACGCGGTCGCAGCCGGGCCCTGTGGCTTCTCTCGCTGTTCCGGTGCATCAATGCCATAGAGCCGCACCGTGAGCCGGTAACGGATGGAGAACCCGAGATCGACATCCAGTTCGACGGTATCGCCGTCGATCACGCGTACCACCTCGCAGATGTATTTCCACTGAAAACCGTCGATTAATTCTAGCATGGTTTCCCCTGATTCGCTCTAAATCTCGGTCTGTTCAGATGTTGTACAAAAGGTGCGAATGTTCACAGTTTTCGCTTGTGACACTCACGCACGTATACTATCATAAGCGACCGTAAAGAACAGCCCAGAAAGACAGGTTTATGCCCGCGAATTCTCCAGAACATCAACAATTAGGCGGCTTTCGTGAACGCAGCGGAATCAATCTGGAGCTACCGCCTCCGGCCGGTTGTGAAGTCTCTTCCTGTACTCACAACAACTCTACTCCAAGGCCGAACAATGACCCCACAAAACCGCCCTGCTCTCACTGAACGTCAACAGGCAATTCTTGATTACATTGCCGACCGGATTAAGCGTGAGGGGTGCGCCCCGACTCATCGCGAGATCGCAACACAGTTCGGGATCAAATCTCCGAACGGCGTGAACTCCAATCTCAAGGCCCTGAAAATGAAGGGCTATATCACCACGGAACCGAAGATCTCACGTGGGATTCACGTCGTGGGGCAAGTCCCCAAGCTGTCGCTGGAATTCGCGGGCGAAGTCTCTTAACGCCCTGCTGAATCAAAAACGTGAGCACAGATTGCGCTACCGGTGCGCACTGAGGGAAACGGGCCAATAGACCAACAACCAAGACGGATGTTGCAAATATGACAAGCGATGTTTACAATCTGCCGCATCATAAGCCAGCAGTGGTAAAGCAAAAGAGACGGCCCATAAGGACCGCCTCTTCCAAGATTGCCGAGAGTGGTTGCACACTCTCTATTTTCTTGTGGCCACAGCCCCATAGTGTGAGTATGGAGACCATGGTTATTAAACCCAATCGGGTGCGCGCGCCTGCGCACTCGAATCTATATTGCCTGCCCAATGTGATCGGGCAGATCGCTTCAACTGGCAAAATCGCTTCAGCCAGACACTCGCATCCATCGCGTGC
Organism: Polystyrenella longa; assembly: GCF_007750395.1. Taxonomy (GTDB): domain Bacteria; phylum Planctomycetota; class Planctomycetia; order Planctomycetales; family Planctomycetaceae; genus Polystyrenella; species Polystyrenella longa. The sequence goes on from NZ_CP036281.1 coordinate 5,867,340, forward strand.
CCCACCATTGCGCTCGGCATGAACTGCATAAAAAAAGCCTCGTCGGAATTGGCGTTCCAGGGAGGCTTGTTAATGCAGATGCTTTTAGTGCCGAGCCGGTGTAGAGCCTTGAGAACTTTCCAACCGACTCGGCGAACACAATTTCAAATACCCCGAAGGGTATTATCCACGTGCGAGAAGGAATCGTATCGTGAATGGAGAGAATACGTCAAGTCTAAAATGGGCACCCTACCCCGACAGCGGTAAATACGACGTGGGGATGCTCGCATCAATGTTCGATGTCAGCGAGGACACGGTTGCGAAATGGATCACCAAATATGGTGTTTCCAAATACCAGCCTGGTAAGAAGATCTTCGTTGAAATATCGGAGTTTTGGGAAAAGGTCAAAGAAGTATGACCCAGCGTGCGAACGGAGAAGGTTCACTTTCCAAGACCTCTACCGGAAAGTGGAAGGCCAGCGTTTCCTATCGAGATGGATCAGGGAAACTGCGCCGCAAAAGCCAAACATCGCAGACCAAAAGTCAGGCGATGGATTTTATTCGTAATGAATCCCACCTCCGCGACAACGGCGGTTTAGTGACTCAAACGACAGAGTCGGTTGCTGGCTTCCTGGACTACTGGCTTAAGAATGTCGTGGAAACGGAACTGGCACCGAAAACACTTGCTGACTACACATTGATTGTAAACAAACACATCAAACCCCGGATTGGTCGAAAACATTTAACCAAGCTGACACCGGAAGATATTCAGATGATGCTTTCCGGAATGCGGCGGGAAGGGGTGGGAGACAGAACGCGCGTGAAGGCCTACGCAGTCCTCTCCTCCGCGATGTCGAAAGCAGTGATGTTCCGCCGCATTCCTTTAAATATCTGTGCGGCAGTGCAAAGGCCGAAGAGCGAACCAGAACCAATCAGCCCCTTCACTGTGGATGAAGTAAAGCGTCTAATCGAATCCGCTGACACTGTCGATTTGAGGGCGATCATCACCATCGCGGTCCATACCGGGATGCGACAGGGGGAGTTGTTTGGTCTTGAATGGTCACACATCGACAACAAAAACATGCTCATCGACGTGAAACAGCAACTCGTGAACGCCAACGGAAAGCTTCAATTGACTTCGACCAAGAGCTCGAGCGGAAGGCGGAAGATCAAGTTCAATGAAACAGTCAAACGCATCCTGGTAGAGTTGAAGGCAGACCACATGCGGCGCGGCCTGCTTGACTCTCCAATCGTGTTCTGCTCCTCTTCGGGAACACATCAACTGGCATCTAATTTCCGCAAACGATATTGGTTGCCACTCTTCCAAGAAACAGGCATCCCTCACCGAGGGTTCCATCACCTTCGGCACAGCTACGCGACGTTGCAGCTCTCGAATGGAGTCCCGATCAATATCGTATCGAAAGTCCTCGGCCACAAAGACGCCGCATTCACTCTCAGGACCTATATACACGTCCTGGACAACATGCAGGATCAAGCCGCCGAGACCATCCTCAAAGCCCTGCAATAAAGCTCCGTTGCGCCGCGTTGCGCTTTTCGGGCATTTCCGAATCTATTATCAGCCTCACAACAAAAAAATAAACCCCTGCAAGTCATTGTCTTGCAAGGGTTTATCTATGAGTGGAGGCGCAGGGACTTGAACCCTGGACCTACGGATTAAAAGTCCGTTGCTCTACCAACTGAGCTACGCCTCCAGGTCGCCTTAGAATGCGGAATTTAGCAAGCCGGGCCGGTTGATGCAATCAAGCCAGTCCTTTTCTTACCGCATATCCTCTGATTCAGCCAGATTTTATCGATTTTGCGGCCTCGATTGACCAGTTCCTGAACATTCGATTCTATAGCGGGCGGTTTCTTCCCTGTTTGACAAGTAATAGAGAAGTTGGGTTCACCCGGCTCGCTTGAATTCAGGAAAAGACTTTCATTCGCCTGTTCCCGAGGTGGGTCACGGCGAAATTCGAGGGAGACGCTCAGCTGTCTGGTCTTTACGGTCGTTTTCTTTTATCCTGTTCAACGACTAATAGCTTCTCTTTCTCTGAATATTCTGTAAACGAAAATATCCCCGGTATGGCGAAAATATGGCGGTTTTCGCGACATGACGAACAACAGGTGCAATCCCTTTCCGCAAATTTGCGGATCTCTCCGTTAATGGCGCAGGTACTCATTGCTCGCGGGTATGATTCAACCGCGCAGGTGCAGGAATTTCTGGAAGCCAAACTGGTCGACCTGCATCCCCCCGAACAAGTTCCCGGCCTGAACAAGGCAACCGAGCTCATTTTTGCGGCGATCGAAGCCGAGCGACGCATCACCATTTATGGCGATTACGATGCCGATGGTGTTTGTGCGACGAGTATCCTCTGGCATTGCCTGAAACTGCTGGGAGCTCATGTCGACTACTTCATACCCTCCCGACTGGAAGAGGGTTACGGCCTGAACAAGAACGCGATCCGTGAGCTTCACGAGGCAGATCCTGAGCGACTACTGATCTCTGTCGACTGCGGTATCACGAGCGTCGAAGAAGCGGCTCTCGCGAAAGAACTCGGGCTTGAACTGATCATTACAGACCACCACCAGTTTGCCGACGAACTCCCCGACGCCGCTGCTATCGTTCACCCTCGATTGCCCGGAACAGAATATCCTTTTGGCGACCTGTGCGGTGCCGCCGTCGCTTTCAAACTGGCCTGGAGAATATGCCAGATCAAAGGAGATGGAAAACGGGCGACGCCTCGCATGCGTGAGTTCCTCCTCAGCGCGATGGGGCTCGCGGCACTGGCGACCATCACCGACGTCGTCCCGCTTCATGGAGAAAACCGATTGCTCGTGAGGTTCGGTTTACCCGCGCTTTCGGAGCGGCCCGGTTTCGGAATGAAGGCGCTGTTGACTGTTTGTGAATTGCAGGAAAAAAAGCTGCTGGAGACAGATGACATCGGTTTCAGTATTGGCCCCCGCATCAATGCCGCCGGCCGACTGGGACAGGCGCGGTTGGCGGTTGAACTGCTAACAACAGAGAACCCGGAACGTGCCCGTGAGTTGGCCAACTACCTCAATGAAATGAATGAAATGAGGAAGAAGGTCGAACGCAAAATCCTCAAGCAGGCCCGCGAGTTGGTAGACGAAGAGCCCGAGTGGCTTGAAGCCCCTGCTCTCGTTCTGTCTTCCACCGAGTGGCACCCGGGCGTGATTGGTATCGTCGCCTCGCGTGTGGCGGAGCATTATTCCAAACCAACCATACTCATCGCCATGAGTGAGAAGGAACAAGTCGGCCAGGGATCAGGAAGAACCATTCCCAACATTAATCTACACGCCGCGCTCGCAGGTTCAGCAGAGCATCTCGTTAAATTCGGAGGGCACCAGGCCGCAGCCGGTATGAAAATCGAAGCCGATCAGATCGACGATTTTCGCGTTAGCTTCTGCAATCAGATTCAAAAGCAGCTCGAAGGGGATCGCCCCGATGAGGAATTGTGGATCGATGCGGAAGTCCGTCTGGCCGACTGCACCTACGGAGCCGTGCGCGAACTCGACAGACTTGGTCCGTTCGGAGAGAAGAATCCTCGACCGACGTTTTCTGCCAGTCGTGTGCAACTGGCTGAGCCTCCTCGCAAGATGGGCCAGGGAGAACGACATCTGTCGCTCACGTTACATCAGCACGGCAAACGGATTAAAGCGATCGCTTTTGGTAAGAGTGACTGGGCAGATGAAATTGCCCGCATTGACGGTGCCCTGTCGATCAGCTTCGCGGTGAACATCAATACGTTCCGCGGACAAAGCTCAGTCCAACTGTTACTCAAAGACTGGAAAGCGGAAGAGGCGAGCTGACTCGAATCAGCCGACGCCTCAATCCCCCTCGTTATTTCTGCAACCAGTTGGCTGACAAATTCCAACGACCGCCCGTACGTTCGACTTTAACGGTGTGATTAGGATCACCAGTGGTGATTTTTTTATCCCAGTCCTGCAGCAGATCAGCAACGGCAACCCAGGAACTCAATTCTTTGGGTGAACTTTCGGCGTTCTGCTTTTTATTATCCATGGTCTCCATAATCAACCGGGCCATCTCGGATAGCGAGTTGACATTGAACCGCTTGCAGAGCGCGATCTGATCGGCATGCATTTTTTGGACGGCACTCGTCAGCTCTTTGTTTTTATTGAGCAACGATTCTTTTTGCTGAGGAAACTGTTCCCAGACATCCCGCATTTCTCGAAGCTTACTCATCCCCTCGTCAATCGATTTCGCGTCCAGCATGACGAGTAGCTCTTCCATCTCCTGGCTTGAAGAAGAGTCGCGGTTGGGCGAGGGGGATGCCGGAGATTGACGACGAGGTTCCTCGGCAGAGGGAGCCTTCGACTCTCCATTTCGCTCCTGTTGTTCTTTTGCTTTGCGAAGAAGCTCTTGCTCCAGCACGGTCTTTGGCCGTGGCACGGCATTGCCCATTTTGGGTGGTCGGGTCATCGGTTCGGGAGTCCGCTCAAGTTCCATCTTGGGGGCGGGTTCGTCCTGCCAGATTTCCTCTTCCTGCTGTGATTCCGGCACTGCGAGACTCGGTTCAGGAGCAACCGGTTCGGGATGTGCCGCGGGCGAAGCGGCCTGTTCCAAACCGCTTTGTGCTTGCGATTGGGGTCGCTTCTGCAGATCTTCGTTCTGTTTTCGTAACTGATCCAATTCCTGCTGCATTCGAGTAACAACGTCACGCAACCGTTCGCCCCCCTGGGCTCCCAGCTGCTGCAGAAGTTCCATACGTTCCTGATTCACAAGTCGCAGTTGATTGGCTATTTTTTCGGTAACGATATGCGGTTTGCTGACTTCTGCTTCGGCGGAAGGGTCGATCCGCAACCGTTCCAGGTTCTCGCGTGTGCTACGCAGTTTTTGTTGTAATTTTTGCACAACGCCGAGCGTGCTCTGTTCCTCAGAGCTGTTCGATACAAACGAAGTAGTATCTGCGGCGGTAGAGGTCTGTTTGGTTGCGGTACTCATAACGTCAAACTGCCCAACGAGATATGTTAGATTAAGGCCCAACCCCTATGGTCCGCTTATAGCGAAAGTAGGGATTCTCCTTTCTTCTATCGTCATCGAGTGCAGCAAAAATTCTGTCAAACTTTACCGATTACCGAAAGTTTTCTGCTCGATGGTCCGTTACTTCTCGCCCGCCATCGCTTCGGTGACATTAATAATGTGGTCACGGACACGCGTATAAGAGTTCAATGTCGACATGTAAGCGACGTTCATGAAGGGCTCGACCTTTTCTTCGGTCAGATATTCCATATGCTGTTTACGGAGTGTCTTTAAGTTCTGTTTCAGCAATCTCGATTGAATCTGGCTCTTGGACAAAATGTCGTACTGCCCCTGCTTGTACGATTCAATGACAAAATCGACATACGACTGAACTTCATCATGCAGCTTGAGCAGCTTATTTAAATGCTGCTCATCGAATCCATGGCCTTGTTTAATTAACTTCTGATGAAATTTCAGAATGCTGCGGATGTAGTCGCTGACCGACTCCAACTCGTCCGCCATGCGGAGCTGCATACGACCTTCGTTAATCACCTCATGAGGCACATTACCCGCCAGCAGATCGGTCATGAAGGCGGTGATCTCATCCTGGATTTTGTCCAGCACTTCCTCCCGGTGATAGAACTTCTGGACGAGGTCTTTATCTAATTCTTTTTGCTGTAGCAATTCGCGCAACCAAGTCATCATTTTCTGACAACCTTCACCCATATGGATAATCTCATGTCGAGACTGTTCAATAGCAATCGTCGGTGTTTCCAGCATGCGGATATCGAGACTGGTCAGATGCGGTGTTTCTTTAATGGTCGAGTCGGGAATTAACTTCATCAGCAAGTTCGCAAACATGGGAACGAAAGGGAGAAATATCAGCGTGTTTACAATATTAAAAACGGAGTGCGTCGTGGCGATGGCCGAAGTCATTCCCGTTTCACTGGTTAGATCAACGTCGACCAACCAGGGAATAAACTGCACGTATTGTCGAAAAATGAGCGCAATCCAACAAACGCCAGCCAAGTTGAAGATCGCATGGAAATAAGCTGCTCGACGCGCATTGGTCGTCGCGTTTAAGGAAGCCATCAGAGCCGTAATGGTCGTCCCGACATTCTCTCCCAGAACGAGCGCGGCAGCCGTTTCGTAGCCAATCGATCCTTCAACCGCTAAGGCAATGGTAATCCCTAATGTTGCCGACGAAGACTGAACCACCATCGTCGTGATACATCCTACCAGCATGCACATCACCATACCGCCGAAATCATCTGCGGTGAACCGGTCGAACCAGGCTTGGAACTGGGGCGTATCCTCAATCGTCCCACAGGCGTCTTTCATCAACTCCAGGCCGAAGAAAACCATTCCCATTCCCATCAACGACATGGCGATGTATCGCGTCCGGTCTTTGTTGGAAAATAAATACGCGAACACAGCGAACCCGAGAATCGGGAGACCGTACTTGCCAATCTTCAGCGCAAGAATCCAACCGGTGACAGTCGTACCGATGTTGGCCCCCATGATGACACCGATGGCTTGCGTCAAATTCATCAGGCCACTGTTCACAAAACCGACTACCATCACGGTCGTTACGGAACTCGACTGCACAATCATCGTTACCAAGGTGCCGACGGAGGCGGCCACAATTCGGTTATTGGTAACCTTGTTAATCAAGTTTCGCAGGCTGTTCCCCGCGACGGCCTGCATTCCTTCCGACATATTTTTCATGCCGTACAGGAAGATACCCAAGCCTCCCACCAATGTAAAAATGAGCGAAGTCAGCGGGAACTCGTCAGGCTTCTTTTTCTTTTCTTCTTTAGCAGGAGCAGGGTCTGGTATCTCGCCGTTGATCTCGTCGTCATCAACCTCAACTACGTTTAACGCCGGTACTTCAGCCTCGGCCTGAGCCAACATAAGAGAGTTCGACTCGACCGCCACTTCGACAAAGGAGGTCTCCGCCGCAATGAGGGGAACGGCTGATTCTCCTATCTGAGAAATTGCGACAAAGAAAAACACTAAAAAAGAAGTGATGTTCATGGTTGAGCTCTAACAGGTTGAGCACCTTGGACGTGCAGATGGAGAGAGTGAAAATTTAACCCCTGCGGCAGGACTGTTAAGATTTCTTCTCTACATCTTAGCAGTCCGGGCAGAATAACGTCTCTCTCGTCGCTTCGAAACGCCCCGATCCGATTTCCGAGTTGAAATCAGGGTATTGGCCAATTTTCAGGCAGTTTGCATCCTCAACTTGAGTATCTTGAAGTAACAACCCTGGCATTATTTTGGACGTATGTACCCTTACGGGAGCTGGAAACAATGGCGGACGTTTACTTTCGTGAAAAACTACTTCAATGCCTGGGCGGGCCATGGCCGGAAAAAGCAGACCTGAAACCTCACGTGAAAGAAGCTGAACAGCAAGAAGGTTACCGGATTGAAACTCTCACTTACGAGGTGGAACCGGGCGATGCAATTCCCGCTTTGCTGCTTGTTCCCGATGGGGTCAATGCACAGAACTCCGCCCCCGCTGTCGCCATCTGGCATCAACACGGGGGACAATATCATCTCGGCAAAAGCGAACCGGCGGGCCTCGCGGGAAACCCAATGCATCATACCGGTGTTGCTCTGGTGAAAGAAGGATACGTTGTTCTTTGTCCCGATGCCCTCTGCTTTGAGGAAAGGCGGGACCCGACTGGTAAACTCGACAACATGGCTTACGAGCGATTCGAGTTTCTCCGCTATGTAATGAAGGGTAAGTCGATGGCCTGGAAAAATATTCTCGACATGCAACGGGCGATCGATTTTCTTTGTAGCCGCCCCGAAGTCAATGAGAATAAGATTGGCTGTTATGGTCACTCGATGGGCTCTACCCACACTTGGCTGATCGGTCCTTGGGAAGAGCGAATCAAATGCCTGGTAGGAAATTGCTGCCTCCCCACTTACCGGGGAATCCACCGCGAGCATATGCTGCATTGTTTCCCTAATTTCGTACCCGGCTTGGAACAGTACGGTGACACTCCCGACATTGCTGCGTTGATTGCTCCTCGCCCTCTCCATCTGAACTTTGGTGAAACTGACTCCGGTACCCCCGCCGAGGATATCCCCTGGTCAACCGACATCATTCGCAACGCCTACGAAAGCCAACACGCCGAGAAGAACTTCTCTGTCTACATCCAACCAGCAACGGGACACGTCCTCTCCGACGAAATGTGGATCAGAACCCGAGACTGGTTCGCAAAACATTTAGGGTAATTCTGGGAAAGAGACTGATGGTTGAAACTACCCAACCTGGTTTTCAATCTGTGTAAATCCGTATCCACCTGTGGGTCCAAACAATTCTAACCCGAGACCAACCTCTTCATTTCGCGCACGGCCTGTTCCATTCCCACCATGATTGAGCGAGCGACGATACTGTGACCGATATTAAATTCATGGACGCCAGCGATCTCGGCAACCGGTTTCACATTGCGATAAGTCAAACCATGCCCCATGTTGAGCAACAAGTTTAAATCGTTTGCCACCTGACCCGCTTTGATGAGGGACTGCAATTCTTTCTCTATCTCTTTGGGGCTCTTCGCTTCGGCATAGCTACCCGTGTGCAGTTCAACCGCTTGCACGCCCATGTTTGAAGCCGCTTCGATCTGACGTACATCCGGGTCAATGAATAAACTGACTTCGATCCCCGCCTCAATCAACTGATCCGCACACCGTTGAACTCGTTCAAGATTTCCAACAACGTTCAGTCCCCCTTCGGTTGTCACTTCTTCCCGTTTTTCAGGAACAAGACACACCTTCTGTGGTTTAAGTTGGAGCGCAATCTGCGTGATCTCCTGTTCGGTCGCCATCTCTAGATTGACAGGCACCTGCGCGACATCGATCACAACACGGACATCTCGATCTTGAATATGCCGACGGTCTTCACGCAAATGAATCGTGATGCCATCCGCGCCACCTAGTTCTGCCAGCACCACAGCCCAGGCAGGATCGGGTTCAATCGTACGGCGGGCCTGACGGACAGTGGCGACATGATCGATGTTGACACCGAGAAGCGGCATGACGAAGTCTTTCCTGATTAATAGCGATTTCAAATAACGTGATTAAAAAGAAGTAGAGTGGCTCAACCAATCACAAAGTATTGTATGGTCCGAATTTTTGATTCATAGAATCGGTCCTACCCTCAGTCGGACCCATGCTAGGAGAATCTGGTTCACTATAGCGTATTCCAGATAACCGAAGCGTGTTCTGGCTGCGTAGCCTGCTCTTTTTAAGGTCTTTTCGAGACCGATAGCCGCCACACTTATATTGGACAGGATCTAACCTTTACCTGAATCATGCAAAGCATAAAACTGCTGCCAGGCTTTCCCCAGGTATCGAGGCAGATCGCTGGAGATCATTCCCGGCTGCGAAAGTTCCTGTGCTGCAAGATCTCCCGACAGGCCATGTAAGTAGGTTCCCAATTGCGCCGCTTCAAATGCCAGCATCCCCTGAGCTAACAGGCCGGAGATGATTCCCGTCAAAACGTCGCCCGTTCCCCCCGTCGCCATTCCACTGTTTCCAGTTGGATTCACATACATCCGGTGCCCGTCAGTGACGATCGTTTTTTCTCCTTTGAGAATCAATGTCACATCATAAACATCTGCAAATTCAGCCGCGACCTGTTGCCGGTGTTTATCAATCGTTTTGATGGGCAGATTGGCCAATCGGGAGAACTCACCCGGGTGCGGAGTCAGCACGCGAGGCACCGGGCCTTCGTGCAGCACATCGAGCATATCGGCTAGCATGTTTAACGCGTCGGCATCGACGACAATCGGTTTCTCTTCATGCAGGAGAATATTCCGGAAAAGTTCCTTGAGGTGATCGCTCTGACCACACCCCGGCCCAAGCCCTAGTGAATCCTTATCTTTCAATTGCGATTTGAGATCCGCATAAGTGATCGACGAGATCCGGCCGGAATCATCTTCAGGCAATGGGATCGTCAGGTAAGAGGGACTATGTCCTGCAACGACATCCGCAATGCCTTTGGGAATCACGAGATAAACCAACCCGGCGCCACTGCGTAGCGCTCCCATACCGGAAAGACTGATTGCCCCTCCCATTCCCCGGCTTCCTCCGATCAGCATCGTCCGACCAAATGTCCCCTTATGCCCGGAGGCAGGACGTTGCGGAGGCCGGGGAAGATCAGTCACTTGATCGACAATCATGGCTGCCTGCTTTCTTCACTCAATAATGGACTAGGGATGATTCCCACTTATTCAAATAAACTGTCCGGCCTATCCTTTGCGTGCTTTGGCAATGCGGTGAGTGATCAAACCCGCAACGTACCCCCCTTTGAATCCGGCGTCGATATTAACCACCGTCACATTCGACGCACAGCTGTTGAGCATTCCCAACAGCGCCGTCACTCCACCAAAACTAGTTCCATACCCCACCGAGGTCGGCACGGCAATCACAGGACAATCTACATAACCGCCCACAACAGAAGGAAGCGCCCCTTCCATACCGGCCACCACAATCACGGCGTCCGAGTCCTGGAGTCGATGGACTTGCTCCTGCAATCGATGCGGCCCCGCCACACCAATATCGACGATCAAATCGACTTCGCAGTCCATCCAGAACAACGTCTCGCGTGCCTCTTCCGCGACGGGAAGATCGGACGTCCCCGCCGTTAACAGGGAAACCTTACCTACTCGTTCTACTGGAGTACCTGCTTGATTAGTCCGTGGCAAGCGGACAGTTCGGGCAGTCTTGTTATAAATAATCTCGGGGAAGTATTCCGTCAGGGCGGTTGCCTGTTCTGTACTAACGCGCGTACCGAGACAATGCTGTCCATGCCCGGAGAGAGACTTGAAAATCTCGACGACCGAACCAACAGACTTGCCTTCACAATAGACGACTTCCGTGAAGCCGCAGCGCCTCAGTCGATCGACGTCGACTGCGGCTGTCTCAAGTTGATCTGATCCGGCCAGCTGGCGAGTCGCCGCTTCCAGATCTAATTGGCCCGTCTGAAACTGGACCAGCAGTTGTTCTATATGTTCGCGTGGGAGTGTCATTCCGGTTGATGTTCCAAAGTCGTTTTCGAGTATGTTGCTCAGTAGGTTTTCTTATTTCATTTTATAGCAGAGCGGGCAACGAAACCATCACTCCATCCACCATCGTGTCAGGAATCGGTTCCGAAAAACCAAACAATGACAAGCGAGATCTCGTCCCAACTTGATCCTGAACGCTGTTCCGAAGACAATCGGCATCTCGTTTCGCTGTTTTCTAATGATATCTCGATACGGTCAGGTTTTCGCTCTATGTCCTCACAGTCTCAGGCTCGACGCAAGCGGTTATTACGGCTCTTAAAAAAGAAGCAACTGGGTGCCATTCTCGTTTCCAACCCCGTCAACGTCAGCTACTTGACCGGTTTCACCGGCGACGACAGCATGTTGCTACTCAGCTCAAAACGAGCCATCCTGATTAGTGACAGCCGATTTGAAACGCAGATTAGTCAGGAATGCCCCGATCTGGATGCCGAAATCCGATCATCGGGTCAGTCGATGTACCAGATTCTCAGCCGCCTGCTCAGTAAAATGGATGTGAGTGAAATCGGATTCGAGGCATCCAACACCACATACTCCATGTGGCAACAAATCAATTCCGAAGTTTCTAACGTCACGCTGACGGGAACAACCGGACTGGTAGAAGAATTACGACAAATCAAAGACGCGGGAGAAATCACCGAGTTGCGGGAAGCAATCCAGCAGGCGGAAAAAGGGTTCGCCGTGTTGCAGGCGAGTCTTGTCCCGGACATGACAGAGCAGGAAGCCGCCCATGAATTGGAACACATTATGCGGCGATTTGGAGCCAAGGGGGCCAGTTTCGAAATTATTGTTGCCGTGGGCACTCGGGCCGCCCTCCCACACGCTCGTCCCACCACCCGGAAGCTGGGAGAGGCCGGATTTGTCCTCATCGACTGGGGCGCCACCAACCAGGCGGGTTATAACAGTGACTTGACCCGGGTTCTCTGGACCGGTAGGCTCACTCCCAAACTCACTAAAATCTACAATGTCACACTGGAAGCTCAGCAGAAGGCGATCGAAGCGATTCGCCCCGGAATTTCCTGCCGCGAACTGGACAATATCGCCAGAAGTTCTATTGAGAAAGCAGGTTACGGCAAAAAGTTTGGACATGGACTTGGCCACGGAATCGGACTGGATATCCACGAGGCGCCCCGTGTCGGTCCCAGTTCGGAGACTGTTCTCGAACCGGGGATGGTCATCACGGTTGAACCCGGCATTTATCTTCCTGAATGGGGCGGTGTTCGCATCGAGGACGATGTCCTGGTGACCAAAGAGGGTTACGAAGTACTGACTTCTGTCCCGAAAGATTTGGAAATATCCCGCTGGGGCTGAATCTGAACCAAAAAAACGTTACTATTCTTCATGTTCCCTGAATTAGGGAATCACTGGGAAGTTCCGATTTTGCAGCAGGATTTTCCCCGTAGCCAGTTACCAGTCTATCCCGGGAATTTCGATTTTTATAGAATGCCCCGACTCCGTCAGGCCAGAGACGTTTCCGCCTCTGATTGACGAAACTCAGATATATACCCGAGTTACAATGAAGCGACGGGAGGCCTTCCATGGGGCTCCCGGCCCTGTCCTGGATTTAGAAAGCCGAAGCAGTATGTCTGCCGAAAAATCAGATCAGGCTTCAACGTTCGATCTGGAGAAGTTCCGCGAACTCGTTGAACTGATGGAAAAACACGACCTTTCAGACGTCAGTCTTAAGGGCGAAAACCAGCACTGGCGCGTTAAACGGGGAGCCGAGCAAGTCATCCCCCATTACGCAATGCCACAAATGCCAGCAGCAGCTCCGGCTCCGGTGGCTCCTGCCGTCCCCGCTGGAGGAAGCCCGGCCGCCGCACCGGAAGCGGCTAACGATCCTAACGTGGTCGACATCGTCTCACCCACCGTCGGAACCTTTTACGAATCACCCAGCCCCGACGACCCCGCCTTCGTCAAGGTTGGCTCGAAGGTCTCTGCCGACACGACGGTTTGCCTGATCGAGGCAATGAAAGTCTTCAACCAGATTCAGGCCGAAGTATCCGGCACGATTGTCGAAGTCCTGGTAAAAAGTGGAGACGCGATCGATTTCGGGCAGCCGCTCTTCAAAGTGAAAATCAGTTAATCAATTGTTCTCTGGTTCGTTACGCATCGACCACCATGTCGATGTTTCCCCGAGTATTTGCAAATTTGCATGCTCGGCCGGAACGAGTTCAACAACAGATCGACCGCCCTCTGTAACCCTGTAATAGATTCCATCCATGTTTCAGCGAATTCTGATCGCCAACCGTGGCGAAATTGCCTTGCGAATTATTCGCACCTGCCGCGAAATGGGCATCGAAACCGTCGCCGTCTACAGCGAAGCGGACCGGGGAGCGCATTATCTCGAGCTGGCAAACGAAGCCTACTGTATTGGCCCTGCCGCAGCGAGCGAGAGCTATCTGATGATCAATCGTATCATCAGCGCCGCTGAAATCGGAAACGTACAGGCGATTCATCCCGGATACGGTTTCCTCGCTGAGAACGCACATTTTGCGGAAGTTTGCCGCAGTTGTAACATCGAGTTCATCGGTCCACCACACGAAGCGATGTCTCAACTGGGGGACAAAGTCTCCGCCCGCGAAATCGCGGAAAAAGCCAAGGTTAATGTCGTTCCCGGTTCCGACGGACTGATCACTTCCGAGAAGGAAGCGATCGAAATTGCGCATAAAATCGGTTACCCAGTTCTTATCAAAGCAACCGCCGGTGGTGGTGGTAAAGGGATGCGGGTTGCCGGAAACGATATCGCTCTTAAGGCGGGTATCAAAGCCGCCTCGTCTGAAGCAGAAAAAGCGTTTTCCAACGCGGGTGTCTACCTCGAAAAATTCATCGAACGACCGCGACACGTCGAAGTTCAGATTCTGGCTGACCAGCACGGAAACGTATTGCACCTGTGGGAACGCGATTGCACGATGCAGCGGAAACACCAGAAACTGGTCGAAGAGAGCCCTGCCCCCAATCTTCCACTAGCCGTCCGCGAAGAAATGTGTAAGTCGGCGATCCGGTTGATCAAAACAGCCAACTACAACAATGCGGGAACAGTAGAATTCCTCGTCGACAAAGATAACAACTTCTACTTCATTGAAGTGAATGCCCGAATTCAGGTGGAACATCCCGTCACGGAAATGGTGACTGGTCTCGACTTGATCGAACAGCAGATTCGTGTGGCTGCCGGTGAAAAACTGACCATCAAACAGAAACAGATTCCGGCAAACGGATGTGCGATTGAACTGCGAATCAATGCCGAAGACCCCGACAACGACTTCCGTGGCTCGCCCGGTAAAATCACCAAACTTCGCCTTCCCGGCGGTTCGGGAGTTCGGTTTGATTCTCATGTCTATGAAGGCTATACGGTCAGCCCGTATTACGACTCTCTGATCGGGAAACTGATCATCCATAAGCCGACGCGAGAGCAGGCAATTAACTGTATGCGGCGAGCCCTCGAAGAAATCGAAGTGGGTGGAATTAAAACGACCATTCCTCTCGCCAAAAAAATCTTCAACAACTCCGAGTTTGTCAAAGGACAAGTGGATACGACGTTCGTAGAACGAACCTGGTAATCTTCATTCCAGGCGAGAATCAACATCGTGCTGGCTGATGATTCTACCCACATCCTTAGAGAAAAACCTTGATCCTGTTTGACGGTCGCACTCCGTTGAAAGTGCTATTCTGTCCGGATCGAGTGGAGCGACTGTCCTACATAGGTTTTGCAGCTGCATTACGCTTACTTCCTCTCCGGAAGAGATCGACGAATGCGACAGAGAAACTACGTAATCAATCCGAAATAATTTACTGTTAAACAGAATGAGGTACTTCAATGAAAGTTGGTATTTTAACCGGCGGTGGTGACTGTCCCGGTTTGAACCCGGTTATTCGTGGTGTCGTTCAATCGGTTGCAAATGCCGGCGGAGAAACGATCGGCTTCCTCGAAGGATGGCGTGGCCCGATTGAAGGCAATTTCATCGAACTGACTCCCGAGTCGGTCAGCGACATCATCTTTAAAGGGGGAACCATCCTCGGTTCTTCCCGCACGAATCCAATCAAGGATCCTTCTCTCGTAGAAAAGATCCTTGAGAACATGAAAACGATGAAAATCGACTGTCTCGTTGCCATCGGTGGTGATGACACTCTGGGTGTAGCCAATAAACTGCATTCCGAGCACGGCATGGCCACTATCGGCTGCCCGAAAACAATCGATAATGACCTCAGCAGTACCGACGTTACTTTCGGTTTCGACACTTCCATCAATATCGTGATGGAAGCCATCGACCGCCTGCGTACTACGGCTGAATCTCACCGTCGTGTCATCGTCATCGAAACGATGGGACGTCACGCTGGTTGGATTGCCTGCTATTCGGCCATCGCTTCTGCCGCTGATTATGTCATGGTTCCAGAAATCCCCGCGAACGTGGATGAGATGTGCAGCATTCTGAAAAAACGGCGCGAAGGTGGAAAAAACTACGGTATCGTCGTCGTCTCAGAAGGGGCGGAGCTCGCCAAAGATGAAGGCTTTGTAACTCAGAGCGCAGAAGTGGATGACTTCGGTCACGTCGCCCTGGGTGGTATCGGCGAAAAGGTTGCCGACATTATTGAAGAGCGAACCGGCATCGAAACCCGCTGGGTCACCTTGGGTCACCTGCAGCGTGGTGGTACTCCAACCGCTGCTGACCGTGTCCTCGGAACTCGACTTGGCGTACACGCCGGACGTCTGGCCGCCAGCGGAGTCAAAGGCCGCATGGTTGCTTTGCGTGGAACAAAAATTGTCGACGTCGCTCTGGAAGACGCCGTCGGTGAACTCCGCACGCTCGACCTCGAAATTCTCGACGAAGCTTCCGAATTCTTCAAGTAAGCCACGAGCTGCTTGATTCAAGATTACGGTGACGGAACTTGAGTGAAACAAAACAAAAGCGGGTTGGAGTCATTCCGATTCCAACCCGCTTTTTGTGTTTGAATTTCCAATGGAAAAGACTTCGCTCAAATCGATAGCGATTAACGCAAACCATCGAATCGTGCATTTCCCGGGTCAGGCAATTCGCCATCCGGTTTTATTCGTTGGAGTAGTTCAAAGTTGTACGACTCGTAGACCGTTCTGAATTCCCCGGGATGAGGGTAAACCACGGGTTGAATCATCCAGTTGGCTTCCGAGTAAAAGGTGGGATGATCTTTGAAGGAGTACAACCGGTAGTCGAGTTCAACTTGTAGCATCGAATGCAGACTCGCCGGAATACGATTAACGCCGATTTGGTCACGCTGCTCGAGAACCTCAGCGGGCAGGTGCTTGGATATCGCATCCACTTCCTGCCAATACCGATCCTCATAAGCCACTCTGGGACGTTCTACGAAAAGCCAGTAACTGGAAGAAACGGCCAGATGCAGAATGAAGAGCAACGACAGAGCCAACGGCCCGAACCGCAGCAGACGCTGGCAACCGGTCCAGTAGCAGGCGAACGCCAGCGGAAGTAGCGCGACGGCGAAACGCGTTCCCTGTTGATACGGCCACGCCAGATAGAGCAACAGATAAAATGGAAAGAGGGCGACGAACAAATCGTCCCGTGTGCGGAAGAGCCGCCACCAACCGTAGAGGACGACAATGATCGTCGGGATAAAGATCAGCATATTCCAGTCGAACCACGTCGGTTGATTGGAGTACGATTTAAACATTCCCGGCAGCAGCACTCGACCGAAGTCTTCCGTGCGGCGAATCAGACTTTCATTCAGCCGACTTACAAAAGTGCTCCCCGCTTCCTGCCACGCTGCGATATAGGTCCCATGCCCATGGACGGCCGCCATCTGTTGATCCCAGCTGAGATAACAATAAACGGCAACGCAAGGAACTAACGATACCAACGCCGGAACGATGACGACTCGCCACCAGTGCGTGCGCGATTGCCAACTCTGTTTCAGTAGAACTAACCCCAATCCAGCCGACAGTACAACGGCCGAATAACGAGTCAGGCAGAGCAGCGTAAGCAGGCTGGTCGATAGTAGGCCCCTTAAACAGAGGGCACGACACGATGATTTCTGTTTGGTATTTAGAGCATTCAACAGTTGCTGCATCGCCCAGAGGGTCGACAACAAAAGGGCGAGAAAGACGATCTCTTTGAGAGTGCGCGCGTAGTAGTACCAAAGGCTGGCATTAACCATAGTGATACCGGTGAGCGTAACGGCATGGTCGGGAATTAGGCGGCGAAACCACCACCATGTTCCGGCCAGCAGCACCAAACCCCACCCGGCTTGAATGCAGGAGACGGCCAGCCAGGGTCGTTCACCCGTCCACCAGGCGGGAGAAATGAGCAGAGGATAAACAGGCGGGACTTTAGTTCGCGGGGAACCGTAATTATTGAACTCGCCTTCGGTGCCAATGCTGCGTGCTACCGAAACGTACTCCGCCCCATCGCGAGTCGCGTACCAGTAGGGCGAAATCTGAATCGCCACTAGCAGCAAGCCCAGCATAAACAGCATCTGACCGGGCTTCGCTTCTCGCGCACGTTGCCACTGATCGAGCCAACGGCCCACTTGTTTGATGAGATTCAACACACCTGTCCCTTGGAGCAGTTCCTGAAACATGGCTGTGGTTAATGTTTATAAAACATCAACAGGTTTACTTAGAAGTCAAAACCTATCTGCACCCAGCAGAGGATTCCAAGGCCATTGATGACGTTACCGCGTGAAGGAGTGATGATAGCTCGTTCACGCGGTAAGACAAGTGGGACGTCATTTCGATTTTGCGGTCTGAAGTTTGGCTTTTGCCATCTCGTGAAACTCTTTCCACGTGATCAGCTTCACGTCCATAGCTTCGATCTTCTCAATAAACTCGGGGTCTGTGAAGATAGAGTGGTCGGCGTCTCGCCGTTCAGCACTGGACGTGACGGCCCGCAGTTCATCGTCGGCGTAACCGCAATGCACGATGACCTGGGTAACGCCCGGTTTCAGTGCTTCAAATGCATCCAAGTAAAGTTGTTCCCGTTTATCGTAATCGTTCTCGGAGTAAATTTGAACCAGGTTGTCGAGAACGGGAAGACCATTCGAATCGAGTCGATCAACCAGCTCAGCAACTTTCTTGGCATTAAGCCCGGGAAAGGCTTGGTTCGAAAAGCGGACAAAGAGTACTGGAAGGTTATACTCAACACCCAGATTCACATATGTTTCCAGAAAATCCTGGCGAGCGGCGACTGTTCCCATATGGGTATCGAGGTGAGACACCGGAATTTTAAATGCCAGTGCCCGTTCGATTTGTGCACGCAGTTCTTTCTCAACCTCGTTATTCAGTCCATGCTTTGCAACGTCTCCCAGATTTCCCCACATGTACCCTTCCGGATCATGCAGGCTGGGGACTTCACTCGGCGGTGCTACGGAAGTCCAGCGATAAGTCCCCCATTCGGAGTTCAGCGTCAGGTGGAGCCCGTAGTCCCCCTCCGGATTATTCACGCAGTATTCGGCATACTCTTTCAACCATGGGCAGGGAACCATGATGCTAGACGAATTCACAATTCCGTTTTCAATGGAATCGATCGTCGCCATGTTTACTGAGTGGCACATTCCTGCGTCATCGGCGTGGATGATCACGTAACGTGTTTGATCATCCTCTGCTCTTGCTGTAACTGCGAAGCAAAGAGTAAACGTAAAAAGAGTGAGAAAGCGAAGCATCTTAACTCCAGAAACAATCAGAAAGTTGATGTATAGACCGGATGCCATCGGCGATGACATCCTTCCACAAAAGACCCTCGATTATAAACTGGTGTTCAGACGAGAAGAAACGGCGGAAATCCGATTTCCTACCAATCGGCGATAAAACAGCATGGAGTTCTCTAGTCGAAAAACACCGCTCCAACACCCTTTATCAGGCGGAGTAGATGTTTCCAATAGGCAGGTGGCGACCTTTTCAACCAGGACGGTCTGACTCAGATCGCGTCAACGGCACCGTTTGGGAACTGGCGAATTCCGGGGCCGGCTTGGTGCGGGGCGGTCGAGAGAATATGCAACTGCAACGGATTACCCTGGTGCTGTCCTCGGATCGTAATATGCGACTCAACCTCAAGGGCGGTCTGCAGATTCTCGTCGGGACAGGCAATGTAATCGAGCTTCTCAACGTCGCTGATCAGATCCAGGAGCGGCAGGATATTAAACTGATAATTCGTGGGACGGGAGAGTCCATCATGGAGTCCACCCACGAATTCAGTCTGCCCCAGAAAGAGCGAGACCTTCCATTCCCCTTCGTCAAACTGACAATCGAAACCAACACGGCCTACATCGGACATCGGTTCGAATAAATCGGTCAGACTATCGATCAGCTCGATCAACCAGGCGGGGCGACTGTCGCGTTGTTGACGCTTCGCTTTATACAACTCAGCCTGCTTTACGAGATGGATCATGGGCATGTGGGAATGAGACAAGAGTATCTTCCTCCGGTGTATCTTCAGAGATTGAGGGACAGAGGATAATAAGACTCTGCCAAAAAAGTTTCTGCTCATCCCTGAAGAGCAACCTCTTCACGCGATTGATCGCGATGAGTAAGAGGTAAGTAATCCGTCACAAGAGGAACATCGGAATGGGGATCGTTATTCAAGAAGGTTAACCAGTCGAGGGTCGGCAATTTTTACAATCTATCGGCCTGTTAGTGCAAACATGCCGGTAATCGGACCGGGCAAGGCGGGGACGTGATGATTGCATCGATTTTGCCATACAGGAGGCATAGCGAATTTACGAGGCCAAACCCAGCTCGTGTCTGCCCTGCTTCCGTGGTTTCTAAGTTGTGGTTTCTATGTTAGAGTGATTTTCGTCTCACTTTGGCACTCATCCCATTCGGGTATGAGTCGTTTCTGCTTTCTCTACTTTTCCGCGCTCCGGGTACGACTTTATGGAATGGCCGTTTTCAACTCTCGATGTCGTTATCTTTCTCGTGACGTTAGTCGGTGTCATGGTCGTCGGCCTGATTGCCGGGCGGAAAGAAGATACTTCTGAAGATTACTTTCTGGCCGGACGCCAAATTCGCTGGTGGGGAGTCGCGGGTTCGATCTTCGGTTCGAACGTGAGCGCCAACCACATGGTCGGCATGATGGGCATCGGCTTTACGGTCGGTTTCGCCCAGGCCCACTTCGAATTGGGGGCGATTCTCGGGTTGATGGTGCTCTGTTACTTCTTCCTGCCCGTTTATCGCAAACTCAATATCTATACGCTGTCGGAATATCTCGAAAAACGATACGACCACCGCAGCCGGTTGGCTTATGCCATCATCATGCTCATTCTGATGGTCCTCGTGGAGATGGTCCCCGCACTTTATATCGGTTCGCGTTCTGCCTGCGTGCTGTTGGGAGAGACTGGCACCACAGTCACTGTGCGCGACGTTGATTCGGAAGTGACTAACTTCGATCCCGTAACCGGCGAACCTGTTGTTGGAATCGCGACGGAATCAAAAACATTTGTGGAAGTCGTCCCCAGTTATTACGTTGCGTTTGTAATCGCTTTCGCCCTCATTACAGCCAGCTATACGATTTTCGGTGGATTAAAGGCCGTGGTTTATACCGATGCACTGCAATCGTTACTGATCCTCATTTCCGGGTTAACCCTGGCGGCGCTCACCTTCTCGCAATTGGGTGGTTGGGATGAAATGATGACGCTGGATACAGTGGGTGACCTTGCGAAGGGAATTGCGCCCGCGGAGAAAATGCATCTTTACCTACCCAGCAATCATGAAGCGTTGCCGTGGACGGGGGTCTTCACTGGGCTGATTTGCATGCACTGTTATTACTGGGGAACCAATCAGTTCATCGTCCAGCGTGCGTTGGGTGCCCGAAACGACATCGAAGCGCGAACCGGGATTGTGGCGGCTGGTTTTCTGAAACTGCTCATTCCGTTTTTCGCCATTGGTACGGGTATCGCCGCGTATTATCTCTTTCAGATCAAGCAACCGGATGAACATGTCGTCTCGGACATCGCCTTTACCAAACTGATGGACCTTGTGGTCCCAGCTGGGTACGGTTTATTTGGCCTGATTGCCGCCGGATTGATCGGAGCGATTCTCTCCTCCATCGACTCAATGATGAACTCGTCGGCGACGATTGTCTCCGTCGACATTTACAAACGGTACATCAAGCCAGACGCAACCGACAAAGAAATGATTCTCGTCGGTCGAGTCTTCATTGCCTGCGCTGTGCTGGTCGCGACGCTCATGGCGATCTTTGTGCTCAACCCGAATTCAGAACGGCATTTCTTCCTCGACATTGTCGATTACCAGGGCTACCTGACACCTGGAATTCTGGTCGCATTTTTCTTTGGGATGTTCTGGAAACGAGGCACGGCTACGGCGGCGTTCGTGACTGTCCTGGGCGGAATTGCCTTCTCCGCCATCATCGACAAGGGCGCCACCTGGTGGCTGGCCGACGTACTCGACCCACAAACGAATCACGCCTCGGCGGAATGGGTCCGGGCGAACATTGGCGAATCGTTACACTTCTTTCACCGGGTGATTCTGGTGCTGATTTGTTCTTCTTTCCTGTACGTCATCGTTAGTCTGCTGCAACCAGCACCGACGAAAGAAGACCTTCCCACCTGGCAGTCGACTCAGAATGTCAGTCCGCTTGGGAGCGGGTTACTCGTATTGGGAATTGCCGTCGCTCTGGCGGTCTATATTTCCTTGGGATATCTGCTTGTATACGAACTACTTTCTCCCTTGGTCGCGGGACTACTCGGAGCGGCTTGGACGTTGATCGCGCGGGCACCTTCGACCGTTAAAAGCATCGGTCGTCGTCTTGCGGAAACAGATCAGAAGTTGGTTGGAGTGATCCTCACCGAGGACCGGGTCTGGTCGACGCTGCTCTGTATGTTGGCGATTTTCATGCTGTATTATTACGTCTAACTTCTACTCAGACCCCATTGGAAGGGGAAACCGGACAAATAAGTGCAGTTCTCTGCTTGGCAGTATGCGGGGCGTCTGTTAACTTTCGAGGTGAACCTGACAGCAGACAGGACAGTAGCGATACTCGAGTTTCTCTTGTCTGGTTTTCCTATTACGTTCTCGATTCTGTCGTACTCGTGTTATCCGCTCAGCTTTTTTCAGGGATGAGGAAAGAATGAAAAGTGGCTTCCTGGGCTATGATGCCTCATTCATGCTCGACTTCGTCGTGACGGCGCTCGTGCTGATTGTGCCCGCCCTCCTCTTCAGCATCTACCAGGTGAAGTACCGGAAAGAATATAAACTGCATCGATCCATGCAGGTGGCGCTCGGGCTCATTCTGCTGGTAGCAGTCGTTGCTTTCGAAGTGGATACCCAACTGATCCACGGTGGTTGGCAGAACATCGTTAATAAAGACGCCAGCGCCCCCCGACTGGATGAAGAAGCTCTCATCTTTGTTCGCAAAGTCCTCTGGGTTCACTTAATCTTCGCCGTGACGACACCATTCCTGTGGGCAACGACGATTATCCTCGCGTTGAAACGATTCTCGGACCCGCCGATTCCCGGTCCGCACAGCCGTCTTCACAAAAAGCTCGCCTGGGCATCGACCATTGATATCACCATGACATCGGTGACCGGTCTGATCTTCTACTACTTCGCCTTCATGGCGGGATAAAGCCGCTCACCAGAAACAAGGTGAGCGAGACCATCGCGAGATTCCTTTTCGACACGTAGCGATCAATTTCGAAAAATGTGGCCCAGACCATCTAGAAAGTTGCCTGGGTTGCGGAGCCACATTAAATCACTGGAAACAGTTCGGATGGTTTTGTTCCCTCGAACATTTCGCAATTAAAGAGCACACGACGCTTTGTATGCCTTCGGCACTCTGGCAACGCTAATGCGATTGTCTGAACCACCCTGCTGAGTAGAACTATCCCGCTTTGCGTACATCCAGTGGTTTGCTCGCGGTCTCTTGATCTGCCGGTTGCGTAGGGGCCTGCTGGCTTTCATAGACGGCAGCCAAGGCGCGTTCGATGCGGGTGATACGATCATCGATCTGGCTGATCCGAAACAGAATTTTGTTACCGATCCGTTCAATAACCAATGAGACCATCATCACAATTCCGGCGAACAAAAAAATCTGACCAACGGTCGTGACGAGCCATTCCTTGGGAATGCTACCCAGAGATTCATCGTAGAAGGACCAGAGCGTCAACCCGGCACCGGCGGTTAATAAACCGATTCCTCCGTAGGAGAAAATGTATCCAATGGCGGAAATCCAACTGCGTTCCTGAGTCATGAGTTGCTCCCGAATGGCGGCCTGCACATCGAAATGAGGTCCGTTGGGGGACGAGGTTAACGGTAAATCGAGACGGAGCGAGCGAGAGCGAACCTCGGTTGGTTCTCGTCGCGGTGCCGCAGGCAATTGCGGACGCGTGGCTGGCGCTTTCGCTACCAGGGGAAAGTTCGATTGCTCTTCTGGAATCGAACGTTCCTGCTGGGCCGGTTTTTGAATCGTTTTTAAAGGCGCCGCCGATTTGCTGTCGCCAGCAACGGCTTTGGTACTGATGGCCAATTTCGCGATGGAAACCGCTGGTTGACCAGATGTTGTTTGGAATTTCGGTGCAGGCAGATGTTCCGGAGTTCTAGGACGGACCGGCTCCTCTTCGATCGCTGGTTTGTCCAGCGGAGAGGCTGTTTTCAATTCAGGCAGGTCGCCCTCGGGAGAAAACATCCGTTGATCGGACCAGCGCTCCAGCAATTTGAGGGCGTCGCCCGTTTTGGTCGGAGAAATCGTTGGCGGCGCCTGAACCGGGGGCTGCTCCACGAGTACGGCTTCGCACTCAGGGCACAATGTCGGCGCGGTTGCCTGCTCAGGCTGCGCGTCGACCCGGTTTCTACAGGTGGGGCACCACATTCCAATCGCTTCCTGTCGAACGGAACTCCTCACGGAGAGTCTCTCTCTATCCATAAAGAGAGGAAATTCGGTTCGGACCATATACGGGAACCTTGTTTGGATGCAATACCGATTTGTGTCGGGTAAGATAGGTAGTTTCCAGCAAGGGGTGAAGTCCCCTACACCCGTTTGACAGGCACTGATTCCGGCTCTCTCAGAGGCGGGAAAAAAGCGTGGGAACAGGACAGCCCGCTTGCGAGGGGGGCCTGCACAGGTTACTCTCCGAGAAAGATTTCATTAACTTCCAGCGGCGAATTTCCAATGACTTGGTCCGGCTTGTTATTCGAGCCTGACAGCCCTTTTTCTGAGTCCGGTTTTTCTGCAATGCTGACACGGATAAACTTACCGTAACATCCCGGCCAGGCTGGGGTTAAGATTTAAACTATGATGTACGACCCGCACGACGACAGAAACCGCATTGTCATCACGGGAATAGGACTCGCCGCCCCCAATGGGAACAATCTGGCGGAGTACCGGGCCAACCTGCTGGCAGGTGTCTCGGGAGTCGTTCCGTATGAAACGCGCTACATGCCCCCCGTTCTGGCGGGAGTCTGTAATTTCGATGTCCTCCGTTATCAGAAACGGAAAGACGTTCGCCGCGGAACACGCGCGGGCTCGCTCGCCGTCTACTGCGCCAACGAAGCAGTCTTCGATTCCGGTCTCGACTGGGAAAATGTCTCGCGAGACCGCGTCGGCGTCTATATTGGCATTACTGAACATGGGAACGTCGAAACCGAAAACGAAATCGCTAACATCAAAGAGTTCGACTACGACACGAACTTCTGGTCACACCACCACAACCCGCGGACGGTAGCCAATAATCCGGCGGGGGAAGTGACCCTCAACATGAAAATCACTGGCCCAGCGCTCACCATTGGTGCAGCTTGCGCTGCCGGGAACGCTGGATTTATTCAGGGAGTACAAATGCTCCGGTTAGGCGAGGTTGATCTCGCGATTGCCGGGGGCGTCTCCGAAAGCATTCACACCTTCGGGATTTTTGCCAGTTTCAAAAGCCAGGGTGCACTGGCCTCCCACGAAGACCCTTCCAAGGCATGCCGTCCATTTGATACCAAACGGAACGGAATCGTCGTCGCTGAGGGGGGAGGACTGGTCACTCTCGAGCGGCTATCCGATGCGAAAGCCCGTGGGGCCACCATCTACGGTGAAATCGCCGGATACGCCATCAATAGCGACGCGACCGACTTTGTGCTTCCTTCCCGGGAACGGCAGGCTGAATGTATGCAGCTGGCACTCAAACGGGCGGAATTAACAGCTGATCAAATTGACATCGTCAGCAGTCATGCCACCGCGACTGAACAAGGTGACATCGAAGAATCAGCCGCTCTGCACAGCGTCTTTGGAAATTCGACTAAAACGGTGATTAACAACACCAAGAGCTTCATTGGCCACGCGATGGGGGCAGCTGGAGCCTTGGAACTTTTAGGCAATCTGCCAGCCTTTGAAGACAACGTCGCACACGCTACAATTAACCTCGACGAGCAGGATCCCCGCTGCGAACTGAGCCAGATTGTGGCCAATGAGCCGCGGCAATTGAAAGATGTAAACTACATTTTCAACAATTCCTTCGGCATGCTGGGAATCAACTCAGCGGTCATTGTCAAAAAATACACCTAATCGGCCGGGTTCCTGCTCAATGACGAGATGCGGAACCTACCCTCACTGGATGTTGGACACACGCCACTTCAGGATGCTTTTTCCCCGCAGGAATTTGACTCCCGGAAGCGAATCTCCTCTGGTGTAGTCTCGATCAAGGTTTTGTTCTGGTCAATGGTTGTCAGGATGGATGGTCTGGCCTAATACTTACTTGTCTCCTGATTTCCCGGACCGATCCGGAACGAGCTGCTCTCTGCAAGTTCGCTTCGATCCTACCGCCGTTATTGGGATTAATATATCTTCTTTGAATACGCAAACAGGCGATCTGGTTCTCGTAGTAAATAAAAAGGTTTCCGCACTCGGACTTTTCCCAGGTTGACGGGACTACGATACCTCAGACGCACCCTCACTCAGTCTGCTGGAGTAACTCTGAATGACTTCTGAACAAATTCGTCAGGTAATTATCGACATCCTTGAACGCATTGCCCCAGACGAAGATCTGACGAACCTGGATGATTCCGTTCCATTCCGTGAACAAATGGAACTCGACAGTATGGACTTCCTGGATATCGTCATGGAACTCCGTAAACAGTATCGAGTACAAATTCCAGAAGAGGACTACGGCAACCTGGGTACCATGGACAGCACCGTCACCTACCTGGAGCCACTCCTGAAAGACGTCGAATCCACAGTTTGAAGAAGATCCGTGGGTAACCCGGACAATCTTGATTCGTTGTTCGGGGCAGGTGCCCACAGTCAGGCCCGTGACGAAAGAGACGGAACATTCCCGTGAAGTATGATACCATCATCATCGGCGCTGGCCTGTCTGGTCTGGCCGCGGGGATTCGACTCGCTTACTACGATCAGAAAGTGCTGATCCTGGAAAAGCACACCACGATCGGTGGGCTCAATTCGTTCTATCGGTTGCGTGGTCGCAATTACGATGTCGGTCTGCACGCCATCACCAACTATGCCGCTCCCGGTACGCGCACCGGTCCGCTGGCCAAACTTCTGAAACAACTACGACTGCGCTGGGACGATTTCAACCTGACGCCGCAGACAGGCTCGGCAGTTGTCTTTCCCGAAAATCGGTTAAACTTCAACAATGATCTCCAGTTACTGCAACAGGAAATCAACCAGCAGTTCCCGGATCAGATCGATGGCTTCAATCGATTGACGGTTCAGATCGAGCAGTTCGATGACACTAACCTGAATCAGCCTTATCTCTCGGCCCGGCAGATCGTGCAACAGTACATCACCGACACGACCTTGGAAGATATGCTGTTCTGCCCACTCATGTTTTACGGTAGCCCAACGCCGCATGACATGGACTTTTGCCAGTTCGTGATCATGTTCAAAAGCATCTTCCTGCAAGGCTTCGCCCGCCCGCCGGAAGGGATCCGTTTGATCCTCAAGAATCTGGTTCGCAAATTCAAATCGCTGGGCGGTGAACTCAAACTGCGCGGCGGTGTCGCCGAGATCCTGCACCACGACGGCAAAGCATGCGGTGTGCGATTGGAAGATGGTACCGAACACGAATGCGATGTTCTGCTTTCTTCGGCGGGTTCATTGGAGACGTTCCGATTAACACAACCCGAGGGCGACCAGCTTTCCGAAAGTGAACCGCAACCAGGGGCACTCTCGTTCATTGAATCGATCTACGCTCTCGATAAGATGCCTGCCGAATTGGGAATCGACGAGACGATCATCTTTTACAACAACGCTCCCCGGTTCAACTATGCCCCTTGTGATGAACCGGCTGATTTATCGAGCGGTATCATCTGCTCGCCTAATAATTTTCAGTACGACGACCCATCGCTGGTCAGAGAAGGTCCGACATTGCGGGCGACCGTGATTGCCAGCCCGGCTTACTGGATGAATCTTTCCGATGACGATTACCGCGCCGCGAAAGAGACCTGGTTTCCGCAGATTCAGGAGAAAGTGAGCGAAAAACTCCCGCCCTTCGCCGACCACATCGTCGACACCGATATGTTCACGCCCAAAACAATCTGGCGATTTACTGGCCATGTGAACGGGGCCGTCTACGGGGCCCCGGAAAAACTCCGCTCTGGCCAGACTCACTTGGAAAACCTCTACATCTGCGGAACAGACCAGGGATTCCTGGGAATCATCGGTTCCATGCTCTCAGGAATTTCCATCGCCAACCTGTACGTCCTGAGTCGCATGTAGTACCTGCGATTCTACATCACGACAGAGGGTGGCCCGCAACAATCACGAAGTGTTGTCCGGGTGCCGAAGGCACCAGTACTCAAACGTTTCCTCCGCACCCCATGACAGCTCGCGCCCATATCGGGGTGGCACTGTCTGGCTCGTCCAGCAGTGTGGGTTCAGAGGGAACATCCAACCGCTTCTTCACTCGTTACTCTCAAGTCGAGATAGATGAAGGCCAGTCCCTCCGAGAAGCGTCTACTCTGCTTCGCCGTTCGCTTCGGCCAGACGTTCGCGGAGGTAAGTCGCGCGGGCGATATTACGGTCGGCGGATTCAAGCTTTTCGCCGTGGATTTTCTGCAGGTGCGCCGGCTGGGTATGAATGAAGAGTTCATTCACCGTGGGAATTTCCAGCTCGTGCACCAGGTCGAGATTGATTCCCATTCGCACACTCGAAAGCAGGTGCATCGTTTCTTCTGAACTGATGGTCTGGGCGCTCTGTAAAATTCCATAGGCGCGGGAAATCTGATCGTGCAACGCTTCGCGGTTGGCAGTAACGAGTGCCTTACGGGCTCGGCGTTCCCATTCGATGATACTCGGAATCACTTCCTGAAGTTTCTTGATCAGCTGCTGTTCACTCAGGCCGAGGGTGATCTGTGTAGAGATTTGGTAGAAGTCGCCCATAGCCTGACTTCCTTCACCGTAGAGACCGCGGACTGTCAGGTTGATCTTCTGTAAAGCCTGGAAGACTTTCTGAATTTCTTTGGTCAGAACCAGAGCGGGCAGGTGCAACATAACCGAGGCCCGAATGCCTGTGCCGACGTTGGTCGGACAGGCAGTCAGATAACCGAACTGTTCGTTGAAGGCGTAGGTTACTTTCTCTTCAATCTGATCGTCGAGTGTATTGATCGCGTCCCAGCATTCGTCGAGGGAGAACCCGCTGTTGAGGACTTGGATTCGGAGATGATCTTCTTCATTGATCATCACGCTCACGTTCTCCTCATAGCTGAGGGCGACCGCCCGAGCTCCTTCTTTTTCGGCCAGGTCCCGGCTGATCAGTTGGCGTTCCACCAGTAACTGCCGGTCGACCTCTTCGAGAGCCCCGATATTCCAGACGTAGAGAGGGTTGTCCCGTTCGAGATCTTTAAGGTGACCACTGAGCAGATCGGTGATTTCCGTACGGGTTGATGAATTGGCCCGATTAGGAAAGGGAAAACGGGCGAGGTTGCGGGCGAGACGGATTCGACTTGAGATGACGATGTCGGTCTCTGGACCACTTCCACGAAGCCATTCACCACTGGTTTTCGTGAGTTCGTCCAGTTTCACGTCCTACTCCCTGGTCTGTTTATGAGCCGGAAAAATCCACCCGGCACTCAATTGTTTGGCGGTCAGACGGGAGAATAACGCTCACGTCGTTGGTTGGTCTCTTGGCGGGTATTCCTTTAAAAATGGATTACCTCGCTGTCTGCGGAACTTTGTCTGCTGAATCACTAATTATACTGAGTCGAGGAAAGTTTGGACAACTGAGTTTCGCGAGTCCGTTACAGTTCCTTCCCAAGCCGATTTCATTCCGTGGCGACAGGCATCCATTAGGATTCGATCGATGTCTCCTGTTCCAGCTCGTTGATCTGGTCCCGAAGCCGGGCGGCATCTTCATAGTTTTCGGCCTGAACCGCCTCGTTGAGGTCGTTTCGCAGTTTAATCAATTCGAACTGTTTCTGGCTCGCTTTGGGTGCCCGTTTCGGATATTTGCCGGTGTGCTGGGTCGAATTGTGAATGTTGTCCAACAGACCCATCAGTTGTGATTGGAAGATAATGTAATCCTGCGGACAGCCCAATCGTCCTTTGCTGCGGAACTCTTTATAAGTAATGCCACAGCTGGGGCAGCGCACTTCTTCGGCCAGGCTCTCTTCCGCTTCTTCCTCTTCCATTAACTCGTTGAATTCGACTTCAACGGCAGGGAATTCCTCGTCCAGATTGCTCGGAGGTTGATTCAGATACATTTTGGCACACGATTCACAAAGGTGCAGCTCATCCACTTTACCGTCATTGATTTCGGTAATGTGCAACGTGGCGATTTTGGAACAACGGCTGCATTTTTTCATGGGAATCGACGAACCTGTTCGAGATGGGGAAGAACTTCTTCCATTTTAAATAATCGGCTGTCAAACGCGAAATCGAACAGAACTTTCCAAACAGAGCAAGACTCCTGACGGAAAGACTCTACGGAAACTGTACGACGGCACTCTCTGGCGTTGCCGTCATTTTATAGGGGAGCCGTATGTTGTCAAGGAGTCCCCGCGTAGAGCTATTTTCCTGCTAAATCAGGACTTAATGAGACCGTGACCGTTTTACCCCGGTCGTCTGAATGAGTTAGAATCGAGTCCGTTCGCCGTTTCAGTCAACAAATCAGGTTCACTTCATGACCCATCTGCCTACATTTGATCAGTTCCAGACACTCGCCGGGGCTAACAGTCTCGTTCCTGTCTACCGCCAGCTCGTTTCCGATTCGCTGACCCCCGTCGGTGCGTACACGCTGCTACCCGAGAGCGATTATTCGTTCCTCTTTGAAAGTGTGGTGGGCGGAGAGAAAATCGGACGTTACAGCTTTCTGGGCTCCTCCCCATTTCTGACTCTGGAAGCGTACCGGCAGGAAATTGTCGTCACGGATCACGAGACAGGGGAAGTCGAACGGCTTCAGGTCGACGATCCGCTGGAGGAACTGGCTCGTCGGATGGAGTCGTATCAGGCCTGCTTCCTGCCCGGCCTGCCCCGGTTCTGTGGCGGAGCCGTGGGATACGCGGGATACGATGTCGTCCGCTATACAGAAAACCTGCCCAACGCTCCGGAAGATGACCGCGAACTGCCCGATTATTCGTTCTCGTTCTATAACGAAATGGTCATCTTCGATCAGATCAACAAAACGATTCTCGTCGCCACCCATGCCTGCACGGACTCGG
Organism: Polystyrenella longa; assembly: GCF_007750395.1. Classification (GTDB taxonomy): domain Bacteria; phylum Planctomycetota; class Planctomycetia; order Planctomycetales; family Planctomycetaceae; genus Polystyrenella; species Polystyrenella longa. The sequence continues at coordinate 5,897,988 of NZ_CP036281.1, forward strand.
GCGACTGGAAGTCGGAATACACTCGCGCTTGCCAGCGCGTTGATAAACTTTGCGAACAGCTGAAGCAACCGGTAACTCAACTGTCACTGGTTGATATCGCCCGGGAAGGACAGGCCACCTTGGAATGGAAATCGAACTTCGAGCAGGAAGAGTTCGAAGCTGCGGTCGAAAAGTGCAAAGAGTACATCACTGCGGGAGACATCTTTCAGGTAGTGCTCAGCCAGCGTCTCGAATTGGAAACCAAAGCGAGCCCACTCGATATCTATCGTTCTCTCCGAGTAGTAAACCCGAGCCCGTTCATGTTCCTGTTGAACACCCCCAGCTGTCAGCTTGTGGGATGTTCTCCCGAGATTATGGTTCGTTCTGAAGACGGCCTCACCACCGTCCGTCCTTTGGCCGGGACGCGGACGCGCGGAAAAACAGCCGAGGAAGATCAGGCACTGGCGGACGAACTTCTGGCCGACCCTAAAGAACGGGCTGAACATGTCATGCTGATCGACCTGGCACGCAACGATGTCGGCCGCGTCGCCGAATTCGGTTCGGTCAAATTGAGTGACGTCATGGTGGTCGAACGATACAGCCACGTGATGCACATCACCTCGAATGTGACCGGCCAGCTGGTTAAAGGAAAAACGGCGCTCGACGCGCTCCGCGCCAGTCTTCCTGCGGGAACAGTTTCGGGAGCGCCGAAAGTCCGGGCGATGGAAATCATCGACGAGCTCGAACCGAACCGCCGTGGCCCCTATGCGGGCGCCGTAGGCTACATTGATTACACCGGCAATATGGATACCTGCATCGCACTACGAACGTTGGTCATGTCGGGCGGCAAAGCCTACATCCAAGCGGGCGCCGGGCTAGTGGCCGACAGTGTGCCCATCAAGGAATATCAGGAAACGCTCAATAAGGCGATGGGCTTACTTAAAGCGATCGACGTTGCCGAACAACAGCTGGCGGGAAAGTAAGCGATCGGAACGATAATACTCCTAAAAAGCTTTCTGGGACATTTAATAAGATTTAAACTTGTTTCAAAATGGGTTTACAATCGAATTCAGGTCATCTTGGTCACTTCGCGGAAAACTCCGCCGCCGATAACTTGGAAAGAATTCCCGTGAACCGTTCCCGTCCCGCAGATTGCCTTTTCTTCTTCACCTGCAACTATTTTCGGGGCTCCTTGTTCCTGCTCATTTTCGGTCTGGTTGGTGTCTGTCTCAGCGGTTCGATTATGGCCACGACGCTCTACGCAGAGGACAACGCAGAAAAGGAGCAAGCCGAGTCGATCCGTCAGATGGCGGAGATGATTCAACTGCAGCAGCAGAATGGCCAATCGGCATTCGCCCTGCAGTTGACGAAGACTCTGGTAAAATTGCTGAAACCGATGCTCCCCGGTTCAGCCACCGACTTATCCGAAGCACTGGTAATGCAAGGACAACTCGAGATGGCGCTAGGGGATGGGGAGGCCGCGCAGAAATCGCTGACCGAAGGGAAAGCGGTCCTGGCGAAGGCACTGGGGGGCGAACACTGGCGAGTGCTGGATCTCGATCTGCTCATCGGAGAACTCGATTGGTTCGCCAGCCTCACTCCCGAGCAGCAGGCGGACCTTGACCGATCACTCGCACTGCATGAGCAACAGATGTCGCTTTATCAGGCGGGCCAATTCGACGAAGCCTTGGCAGCGGGACAAGAAGCACTCGCCATCGAACGCAAACTGGTCGGCGAGAATCACCAGCAAGTGGCCGAGTCATTAAATACGCTCGGATTGATGTATCAATATCAGGGAGACTATACCCAAGCTGCGACCCTCTACGAACAGGCGACACAAGTTCGTGCCAAAGTCTACGGGAAGCAGCATCCCACGTATGCAGAAAGTCTGAACAATCAGGCTGGCCTGTACCAGCAGGCGGGGCAGCTCGACGAAGCGAATCGACTCTTCCAGGAAGCCTTCGCCATCTACGAGAAGAGCGTGGAGAAATCGACTCCCGAATTCATACAGTCCCTGGACAATCTCGCCGGCTCGCATGCCGCACTCACCGAATTCAAGCAGGCGGAGAAGCTCTACCTCGAAGCTTACGAACTCGCGCAGCGGTATCTCTCTCCTGAAAATCCGCTGCACGGTCGCCTTCTGAATAATCTGGGTGTGCATTACTTTGACGTCGGTGATTATACGCGGGCAGAAGAATTCGACGAACGGGCGCGGAAAAACGCGGAGGAAATGCTGGGTTCTGATCATCCGGAATATGCCACCGCGCTCAACAACCTTGCCAAACTGTACGACCATCTCGGCGAATACGATCGTGCGATCGAGCAGTATCAGCAGTCGATCGACATTACCCACAACTACTACAGAGGTACGCATCCGGAACTGCTGCTCACACAGAATAATCTCGCGCAAACGTATCACAAGCAGGGAAACTATGCTCTCGCCCAACAGACCTACCGCGAAGTCCTGGCAGGACGTGCCACTTTACTGGGGGAAGATCATCCCGATTACGCAACGACACTAGACGGCCTGGCGACGACTTATCTCGATACGGGAAGGTTTGCCGAAGCGCTCCGGTTGTATCAGCAGGCAGCCTCTATTCGAAAAAAGACTCTCGGAGTAATGCATCTGGACTATGGACAGAGTCTCAATAATCTGGCGATTTGCTATTCCGCTATGGGCGACTTTACAACTGCCGAAACACTGAATCAGCAGTCGAACGACGTCATCAAAGCGGTGCTTAGTCCGGCGCATCGGGACTATGCGACGTCGGTCGCCAATCTGGCTTACTGGTATATGCAAATCGGAGAGTTCGAAAAAGCTCGATCAATGTACGACGAAGCGCTCTCGCTCTTTGAGAAAGCGGTCGGAGAGGATCATCCACTCTACATGAATTGCCTGAAGGAAACGGCCGAGCTCGAACTGGAAACGAACAATCTCGCGTTGGCCCGGGACCGTCTGACAGACGTGATCGAGGGCGAACGCAAAACACTCGGTGAACAGCACTCTTCCGTGCTGGAAGCGGAAGCTCTGTTAGCCACGGCGCTGTTGAGGATGGGCGAGCTGGCCGAGTCCGAACAGATGATGACCGATATCGTCGCCCGCAGCGAAGCCAGCCTGGGTAAGTCGCATCCGCAAACTTTGCAGTATTACATAGGTCTGGCAGTTTACCGACATCTGCAACAAAAATACGACGAGGCACAGCGACTGGCGCAGCTCGGCCTGCACGGGTACCAAGACTTGCTACAATCGACGGCGGGTGCCCAGTCGGAACGGCAACAACTGGCGATGGCGAGACAACATCGCCATCTGCTCGACAGTTTTCTGTCACTGGCAGTTGATCATCCTCAGTATTCCAGCGCCGCGTGGCAGGAGGTTCTTGCGCAAAAAGGGGCGATCCTCGTCCGACAAAGACAGATCCGCCAACTCGCTGGAAACGATAAACTGGCCCCACTGTTGGCTCAGTTGGAACAGACATCAACGCGATTGGCGACGTTATCTCGCGTTGTCCCCGAGCCGGACCAGAAAGAGGTCTGGAAATCGCAGGTGGACGAACTCAGGCGACAGCGTGAACAGGTGGAAGCGGACCTCAGCAATCAAAGTGCTGAATATCGCACCGCTCAAGAGCGCGTGACGATCGACGAGATCGCGACCGCGCTGCCGGATAATTCAGTCCTGATTGATTACCTGAAGTATTCCCCGATCAATTTACAGAACCCGAACGATGTGCCTGAATACCATCTTCTCGCCTTTGTGATGAGGCCGGGTGAAGAAGTCCAGATGTTTGATCTGGGTGAAGCTGATCCGATTGATTCCGCGATCGATACCTGGCGGGAATCATTCGGTCTTTCGCCTGAGGGATCCCGTGCTGCGGTCGAATTGCGCAAATTCCTGTGGGAACCATTCGCTTCTCAACTGGAAGGGCGGGACCATGTTTTCGTCTCCGTCGATGCCATGCTCGGTCGCTTACCTATAATCGCGATGCCGGGCAACAAACCGGGCAGTTATCTACTCGAGGACCATCGAATTTCCCTCGTTCCCGTGCCCCATATGCTGCCGGAAATGATCCGCGAACAAAACTTCGAAGAGCGCTCAGGCGGCTTGCTCATTTTGGGAGATGTCGACTACGACAGAGGACCTCCGGCAAATTCCCTACCGTCCGTTGACGCTGACCAACCCTTGCTAGCTTTGAACCCGCCCACGCGCAGCGGTTCGACTTCGTTTGCGCCTCTGCCAGCGACGATACAAGAGATCGAGTCGATCGCACAGCTGTATGCTGAAACCTGGTCCGAATCAGACGCGAAGATCAATCAATTGAAGAACGTGGAAGCGACCGAACAAAACTTTCGCGACCTCGCCGGTTCATCAGAAATCCTGCACCTCGCAACGCACGGTTTCTTCGCAGATCCCGAGGCGAAAACAGCTGCGACGACTCTGGAGGATTCCGAGCCTAACGGAAAAACAACTACCTGGAAACGAGCTCCCTCCGATCCGGGTCTGCTGTCAGGCCTCGCGTTGACCGGCGCCAATCGGGAGCCGATTCCGGGTCAGGACGACGGCATCCTGACGGCCGTTGAGATTTCTTCTCTCGCCCTGGACAATGTCGACTTGGTCGTCCTCTCCGCTTGTGAGACGGGTCTTGGGCAGGCGGCTGCCGGGGAAGGGCTGCTCGGTATTCAGCGTGCCTTTCAGGTCGCCGGGGCCGATGCCACCATCGCCAGTTTGTGGCAAGTCGGCGATGACGCCACGATGCTGTTGATGGAACGGCTCTATCGCAACCTGTGGGAAAAGAAAATGAGTAAGCTCGATGCCCTCCGCGAAGCGCAGCTCTATCTTCTCAACCACCCGGACGACGTCCTCAACCGTAAATCCTTCCGCGGCGACCGTCGCGTCCGCGCAAAGCAGCATAAGGAAAAGTCCAACCGCCTCTCCCCCGAATTCTGGGCTGCATTTTCCTTGAGTGGCGCGTGGGAGTAAACAATAGAAAACGAATCAGGACTCCACTTATGGATGTCGTCCAGCATAACCGCGAGTCTTGGAATAATTATGTACAGCGGGGAATCCGTTGGTCGATCCCTGAGACGGCGGAAGAGATCGCCCGCGCCAAACAGGATGACTGACAGATCATTCTCACGCCGAACAAACCAGTCCCGCGCGAATGGTTTGGTGAACTCAAAGAGAAACGTATTCTCTGTCTGGCCTCTGCCGGTGGCCAACAGGCACCGATTCTCGCGGTTGCCAGGGCTAAGGTCGTCAGCTTTAATGACTCCGATGCCCATCAGAATCACCGGCACGATTTACTTCCAACGAAGCTGAAGTTGGAGTTTTCAACGGGCTTATAGGGAACTGATTTGCCGACAATGCTTTCTTAGATAGTATCTACATAAGCTGTAACCAATTAGATAAACGAGGAATGTGATCAAGATCAATAACGGAAGAAAAATAAAAATTAGGATTACAAGATCATTTTTATCGAAGAAAATATTCTTAACAAGTGCACTCAGAACTGCAATGCCAACTGATGCAATACCACTTAACGCAGCAGCGGCAGCAGGGTACCCATAAAGCCGCTTATCATTTGACGCGCATACCAGAATATTCTGACATTCCTTGTCCGAGAAGCTAAATCCAAAGAACATGAATTTAAAAAACATGAATACAAGCATATAAAACCCACATTCCACGAAAGCATCCAATGGCCCTCCCCTCTCAGTGAACACATGATAGAAGAATTGAAAGGTTGTCCAAATGGAATAGAACACCACTTCATATATCACCAACATTCTAAAAGGCATAATAATTCCCAAAAGATAATGATCATATAACAACAAATAAATTGACTTACAAAAACAATCCGACGAACACGAAGTCATGTGACTGATGTTATTCATGAGGGCAGGTCACGAAAACCATCGCTCGCCAGCAACACAACCGCTTGGAATCAAACTTTTCGACGTCGGCTGAATATGTTTACGATACGGGGTTCTGGCCCAAAGAATCCCGTACGAAACTCATCGCCATGCTCCGTTTCGCAGGGCTCAGAAGTTTCCAGGGGCAACTTCCTTCAAGATCGCTTTGTCGAGCTCTGATTCAGCCAACAGTTTCTTGAGGCCTGAATTCTCTTTCTCCAGTTCTTTCAAACGCTTCGCCTGATCCATTCGCAGGCCGACGTACTCCCGACGACACTTGAAAAGTCTACTGGTGAATGCCGAGCTTTTTGCACATCAGCGGAACGGTCATCCCCTGAGAGATGGACTGATCTATCGACCGGAGTCGTCTTATCGGGTAAAGCTTTCAAGACCCAGCGAATCACGTACGAGCGTCCGTTGACTTTTACTATTAAACTCAGACTCAGTCCCGTTGATGATGTCGTCCGCCGTCACTTCAATCGCGAACTGACGACCGAGCGAGTCGTGCTCATAGACCGTAAGACATCGGTATAAAAGGTGCAGGAAACGACACGGGCTCATAGGGGACTGATTTGCCGACAATGTTTTCTCAAATAGTATCTACATGATATGTAACCTATAAAATAAAGGAGGAACACGACCAGGATCGATAACGGAAAAACTAAAAAAAGCATAAATATAAGATTGTTTTTACCGAAGAGAGTCGCATTAATAAATAGAATAAACATTGCAGAGCTAATTGATGCAATAGCACTTAACAAGGCAGCAGCAGCGGGGTAAGCATAAAGCCGCTTATCACTTGATGCGCATACAAGAATATTCTGACATTCCTTGTCCGAGAAGCTAAATCCAAAGAACATGAATTTAAAAAACATGAATACAAGCATATAGATTCCGACCCCCAGGATAGCATCCAATGGCCCACCCCTCTCATTGATCACTTGGTAAAAGAGCTGAAAAACTGTCCAAACACAATAGAACACCACCTCATAAATCACCAACATTCTAAAAGGCATAATAATTCCCAAAAGATAATGATCATATAACAACAAATAAATTGACTTACAAAAACAATCCGACGAACACTAAGTCATGTGACTGATGTTATTCATGAGGGCAGGTCACGAAAACCATCGCTCGTCAGCAACACCACCGCTTGGAATCACTCGTTTTCAACGTCGGCTGAATATGTTTACGATACGCGGTCCATCCGCACGGAGTGTGTCGTAACTGCACGTGACCGAGATCGGCAGGTTCGACAGTTTCAGTTCGAGGAAGGAAATGTTGAAGTTTCCCGCCTTGTTGATCCAGTTATCGCCATCTCCTGATAGTCGCTGATGTCGTTCGGTGTGGAATCACCGAAATAATGGGTGAGCACGTCCAGTCGGAATACGTCGTTGTATTCATAAGTTTTCAACGTTCGCTGAGTTTTATCACCTTGCGAGTGATGGAGTTGAAATTAAGACGCGTTGAAATCATGGAGATAACCACCTGCGATTAATCGTGTTCAGCATTTGAAGAATATTCTTGTACTACGAGATATCGAAATTACTTAACAAATCGAGTCGAAAGAATCTTACCTGTATTGATATCTATGGAACAAGCATCTCCACCAAATGTGGTTGCTCCTACTGTCATTGTATTCTCATTAGAGTGTTCTGCAGGGTCTATATAAATATGAACATAGGTTTGTGCAGAGTTTACGGGGAGTCTCCGCGATTCAATTTGCCATAATAAATCTCCAGAATCGGATATAGCGTATACATTATCCATAGCCATCTGTCCAGGGGGAGGATCTAATAGAACTATTAGCTTATCAGCGATCTGGACTGTTTCAGTTGGATGTATATCATACATGAATGAAGTAGTTTTTCCATTAACTGTAATTTCATTGCCATTAACTAAATACATCAATGGATACATCCTTCTGGAATTTATTGAGGTGACGAGAATGTAGCGCCACGTTCCAATAATTCGATTTGAAGTCCCCCACCATTTCCTCCAAATTTCTCTCGTGTGAAACCAACTCTAGACTCCATCCGGGATTTCCCAGATGGTTTACTCGGTGGCACTAATAACGGCCATCGAGTTTTTTGGACGTTATCATAAACGATATTCTGGTCGAGTTCGACCTGATTTCCCCTTTCTCGGTCCGTATTGTTCGCCTTGAAAGTCGATATTTCCCCAAAATCAAGGCTCTGCGCGGACACTGACCGCAACAGTCTCGCAACTGATGAGTTTCTACTTCCAGCGGCGTCATCGACACATCCAGATTAAAAAGGTCTACAGTGACGCGTATGAGATCTTTGGCTGAGTCTTTCACCTTACGATGTTCAAGAAGTTATTAATCAACTGTATATGAGACGCCACAGGAAGGGGAGGTAGAACAACTCTAACCATAGCCACACACATATCGATGTAATTGTTACGGTGACCCATCGTATGTCCCAAATCCATCGAATCTGGAATGGGATCAAGAAAAAACATTTGTAAGACACAATCCTTGTCAGGAGCTCAGACCTATACTCGGAACATACGATTGTCACAATGAAAGAACAAATCGCAAACAGTATCAGGCAGGCTCCACTGTGGCTTGTGCGAGCAGCGTACCAATTCTTATGTTTCCATTGCAGGTAAAGAATCACTACCATTTAAGAAATGGCAATAATGCGGATCGCGATGGCCAGAACGATACGCCAATCAATGTTATCCATAAATCGTATTCCTGTTTGTGAAAGTGCGGCCAACAGAAACAATCAATGTCGAACGCACCTTCAGTTGGCTGAAGAGCTTTCGCCGGATCTCGGTGCGCTACGAATACTACGCTCATCTCTATCAAGGCTTCGTGCAACTCGCCTGCTTGTTCACTATACTTAAACGGTTTTGAAACTTCCTCTAACAATCCTTGATCGACTGCTGAGCCGCCTACCTACGTTTTGACTACGAGTACGAATAGAACAGCGAAAGCGAGAGGAAGCGCAACAGGTAACCGTGTGAGATCTTGACCATACAGAAAAACGCACGCGATTACCCTGCTTAAAAAGTCGGCAACGGAGTGCTGCATGTCGGGGCAGAGGTGGTTGACGGAGGGGGAGTGAGATCGAGTCGGAAGCGTAGAGGAACAGCAAAATGCAGTAGGTAAAGGCATTGGAGTTCTTGCGGTATGTCATTTGCTATTGTGGTAAGCATCCTTGCCTTCTTATGATAAGTCCGTCCCGAGGTCGCCTCCCCGCTTAAGGAATTTTTTGACGATGCAACTCGCCACGTATCCGTCGACGGATCATTTTGATGAAATGTTTGGTCCCGATGGAGAGCCTCGCCCCAGTGCTTCCCTGTTTGTTGAACGGCTAATGCAACTGGCCGACGGCAACCTGCAGCAGTGCCAAAAAGCGGCGGAGATGAGTCTCAAGAATCTGGGAATCACCTTTAATGTTTACGGACATGAAGCAGGAACCGAGAAGGTCTGGCCGTTCGATCTTTTGCCGCGCATCATCGAAGCCGACGAATGGTCGTCCATTGACCAGGGGCTCAAACAACGCATCACCGCGCTGAACCTGTTCATTTCCGATGTGTATAATGACCGGAAAATCATCAAAGACGGGCTCCTCCCGGAAGAACTTCTGATGACCTGTAAGGCGTACCGGAAACAGTGCGAAGGGTTCATGCCGCCTCAGGGAGCCTGGTGCCATGTCACCGGGGTCGACTTGATTCGCGGAAAGGATGGCAAGGTTTACGTACTGGAAGACAACCTGCGTTGTCCTTCGGGCGTCTCCTACGTTCTGGAGAACCGCGAGTTGATGAAGCGTACCTTCGCTCCCGTTTTCCAGGGAATGTCCGTCGCCCCCATCGAAGACTATGCCGAACAACTACTGAAGACGTTACTCGACTGTGCCCCCGAAGGGGTAAGCGATCCAACGGCCGTGGTGCTGACGCCCGGGATTTATAACTCGGCCTACTTTGAACACACCTTCCTCGCCCAGCAAATGGGAGTGGAACTGGTTCAAGGCTCGGACCTGATCGTCGACAACGGTTACGTGTACATGAATACGACTCGTGGTTTGAAACGGGTCGACGTCATTTACCGCCGGATTGATGATGACTTTATCGATCCCAAATGCTTCCGGCCCGATTCCGCTTTGGGAGTCGATTATCTGATGGACGTCTGCCGCGAAGGTCGTGTGACGTTATGTAATGCACCGGGAACCGGCATTGCGGACGACAAAGCGATTTACTCGTTTGTACCGCAGATCATCAAGTATTATCTGGGCGAAGACGCCATCCTGGAGAACGTGCCCACGTTCCTTTGTTCCATCCCGGAGCAGTGCCAGCATGTGCTGGCGAATCTCGACAAGCTGGTGGTCAAACCGACGGGCGAATCGGGTGGGTATGGAATTCTGATGGGTCCCCACTCCACGCAGGATGAACGAGACAAAACGGCCGAAGCGATCAAGGCCAATCCCCGGGAGTGGATCGGTCAACCGATGATCTCGCTCTCAACTGTACCCACCTTGTGCGGTGAAGAAGTACAACCACGGCACGTCGATTTGCGCCCGTTCGTCCTTTCGGGACAAGAGACTTATGTGATGCCGGGTGGCCTGACCCGTGTCGCTTTACGCGAAGGATCGATGATCGTGAACTCGTCTCAGGGAGGTGGCAGCAAGGATACCTGGGTTCTACGGAACGGTCATGGCTGACGCGGTTCAGGATGACTGTCTGGAGAGTCGTCGAGTAGACGCGAGTCACGTCGATTGACGACAAAGTAGAAACAAATAAAAGGGGCCTGCCTGGCCAGGTTGAATTGGAGAATTGGGAATGCTCAGTCGTGTTGCGGAATCAGTTTACTGGATGAGTCGGTATGTCGAGCGGGCTGAAAACGTCGCGCGATTTATCGACGTCAACTACAACATCACGCTGGGCGAGACGGATGCCTTTGGCAACCAATGGGCTCCCCTTGTCTACACCACTGGTGACCAGGAAGACTTCGAAGAACGGTTCGGGGAAGCAACTCGCGAGAAAGTGTTGAAGTTCCTTCTGTTCGATGAACAGAACCCGAATTCAATCATTTCGTGTGCCTCTTACGCCCGGGAAAATGCCCGGACAATTCGGGAAATCATTCCATCTGTTGTTTGGGAACAACTGAACAAATTCTTCATGATGGTCCGATCGGCAGCCGGATTTACGACGACACTCGATCAGCCTCAGGAATTCTGCGAACGGGTCCGGTTGGCCAGCCACATGCTGGTGGGAGCAACAGACGCGACGATGTCCCACGCAGAGGCCTGGCATTTCTCTCGAATTGGGCGACTACTGGAGCGAGCGGATAAAACATCCCGAATTGTGGATGTGCAGTACTATATTCTGCTTCCCGACGCTCGCGATATCGGTTCCACTCTGGATGTCGTTCGCTGGTCTGCCCTATTAAAGTCGGCCAGTGCGTTGGTCATGTACCGGCGATATCACGGGAAAATCGAGCCGGAGCGGGTTGCTGATTTCCTGATTCTTGATCGAGAATTCCCACGAGCGATGCATTTTTGCGTAGGACGAGCGCTCGAATCGTTAAGATGCGTCACCGGCAGTTCACCAGGGACCTTTTCGAACCTCTCGGAACAAAGAATGGGTCGCCTTTGCTCCAGCATGGATTACACTACAATAGAGGATATTATTCAGCACGGATTGCACCAGTATATCGACGACTTCCAGCAGCAACTGAACGTCGTCGGTGAGGCCGTTCGGGAAGACTTCTTCACATTCGAACAGAAAATCTCCCACCAGGCAGAGGCCGAGTTCCAGAATCAGAGCCAGACCCAGACTTTCGAACAGGGTCAAACTCAGACACAAACTCAAGGCAATTGAAGTACAGGATCGCTCGCCTGGAATTCGATGGATCTCTGCTATTTCGTTCAGTAGTGCCTTGAATGGCACCCTCGATTGCTGAACGTTTACTTAATCTTTGGAAGTACAACTTCCCAACATCAGGATAGATCCTCACTACTATGATCCGTGTCGCCCTGAATCATAAGTCTATTTACAAATACGACAGCCCGGTGCATCTGGGGCCACAGATTGTTCGTTTGCGTCCCGCCCCCCACTGCCGCACGCCCATTTGCAGCTATTCACTGAAAGTGACTCCGCAGGATCATTACGTCAACTGGATGCAGGATCCGTTCAGCAACTATCTGGCTCGATTGGTATTCTCCAAAGAGACGACTCACTTCGAAGTGGAAATTGATCTCGTGGCCGAGATGACGGTCATTAATCCGTTTAACTTCTTCCTCGACCCCACCGCATCCCATTTCCCATTTAAATACGAACCGGCCTTAGCCAAAGAGCTTCAGCCTTTTCTCGACAAGGAAGAATGGGGCCCCGAATTCAATGCTTACCTCAACAGCATTGACCGGTCGAAAATGGAAACGAACGACTTCCTCGTCATCCTGAACCAGGGCTTGCAGCAGAAAATCAAATACCTGATCCGAATGGAACCGGGCGTGCAGACTCCGGAAGAGACCCTTGCCAAACAGAGCGGTTCCTGCCGCGACAGTGCCTGGCTACTCGTCCAGTTGCTGCGTCACCTTGGTCTGGCGGCCCGATTTGTATCTGGTTATCTGATCCAATTAAAACCCGATGTGAAATCACTCGACGGGCCTTCCGGGTCCGAAGTCGACTTTACGGACCTGCATGCCTGGACCGAAGTATTTCTACCGGGAGCGGGCTGGATTGGTCTCGATCCGACGTCAGGTTTGCTTGCTGGCGAAGGGCATATTCCACTCGCCTGTACGCCACTTCCGTCGAACGCCGCCCCGATCTCGGGGATGGTCAGTCCAGCAGAAGTCGAATTCAGCCATGTAATGGAAGTCACACGAGTCTACGAAGACCCTCGTGTTACTAAACCGTACTCCGATGATGAGTGGACCGCGATTGAGAAGCTGGGTCATCAGGTCGATGAATGCTTACAGGCCGGTGACGTAAAGTTGACGATGGGGGGCGAACCTACGTTCGTTTCTATCGACGACATGGATGGCGACGAATGGAAAACAGCCGCAGTCGGTCCGACCAAACGTCGACTGGCGGGTGAACTGATTAATCGCCTGCAGGATCGATTTGCTCCCAAAGGCCTGCTCCATTATGGACAAGGAAAATGGTACCCGGGGGAACCCCTTCCTCGCTGGGCACTGACCTGTTTGTGGCGCCGCGATGGCGAACCGATCTGGCACAACGAAAAACTGTTGGGTAACCCCGAAGAAAACTACGGACACACGACAGAGGATGCCGTGCGATTCGTCAATCGGCTGGCAGAAAATCTGAACGTCTTTTCCGAACACGTTTCCATCGCGTATGAAGACGCGATGTACTACCTCTGGAAGGAAAGTCGTCTCGCGGTCAACGCCGACGTCATTAAGTCCAATCTGAAAGACAAAGAAGAACGCCTCCGGCTCGCTCGCGTATTTGAGCAGGGACTAGATGAACCCGTCGGATGTATTCTGCCACTTGCTTATCAATGGTGGCTGCCCGAACCCAAATGGAAAAGTGGTAAATGGCCATTCCGGTCCGATAACCTGTTCCTGATTCCAGGCGACTCGCCGATGGGATTGCGGTTGCCACTCGATTCATTGCCGGCCAAGGCAAAGGACGAGTTCGCCCCAGTCCCCATCGTACCGTTCGCATGGACCGATGAATTACCCGCTTACGATCAACTGCGCCAGTCGGTCAGCAACGCGCGACCCGGTGCGGCGGAAGAACGTCAAATCCAGTTCCAGGCCTTGCAACGTGCTGGCAGCCATACCGAACAAGGTGGCGATTCTGGCGAAGGAGATTCTGATGGATCCTTCGAGGACGAATTTGCTCCCAACGAAAAGTTGGCCGCGAACTGGTTACAATATGAACGAGATGTCGATGCCGGAATCATCCGGACCGCTCTCTGCTTCGAGCCTCGTAACGGCAACCTGCATATCTTCATGCCACCAGTTGATCGCCTGGAGGATTACCTCGATCTGCTCGTGAAGATTGAACAGACAGCTGAAGATTTGGAAATGCCCGTGGTCATTGAAGGGTATCTCCCTCCACCCGATTACCGGGTCAAACTGATCAAAGCAACTCCGGATCCGGGCGTGATTGAAGTCAACGTACAACCGGCGAGCAACTGGAAAGAACTGGTCGACATTACGTCCGGCCTCTATGAAGATGCCCGCGTGACGCGACTTGGCACAGAGAAGTTCGATCTCGACGGAACTCATACAGGAACGGGGGGTGGCAATCACATCGTGATGGGCGCCGAAACTCCTGAAGACAGTCCCTTTCTGCGGCGCCCTGATCTGCTGCGAAGTCTAGTGACCTACTGGCAAAACCATCCCTCGTTATCGTATCTCTTTTCGGGTCGATTTGTTGGTCCGACCTCACAAGCTCCTCGCGCCGATGAAGGTCGTCGCGACAGCATGTACGAATTGCAGATCGCCTTTGAACAGATTCCCAAGGGAGGGTACTGCCCGCCGTGGTTGACTGACCGCTTGTTTCGACATTTGCTGGTCGACTTGACGGGGAATACACACCGGGCCGAGTTCTGTATTGATAAACTGTATTCACCCGATAGCAGTACGGGGCGTTTGGGTCTCGTCGAGTTTCGTGCGTTTGAAATGCCACCCCACTGGCAGATGAGCCTGACCCAGCAATTGCTGCTGCGTGCTCTCGTCGCCCGGTTCTGGGAGAAACCGTACGAAAGCGAACTGGTCGACTGGAATACACAAATTCATGACCGCTGGTTGTTGCCACATTTCATCCGTCAGGATTTCAATGACGTCATTGAAGAGACAGCCAACTTTGGGATTTCTCTGGATGCGGATTGGTTTGGACCTCACTTCGAATTCCGGTTCCCGCTGGTGGGCGAACTTACTCAGCAGGATATCCATCTCGAACTGCGGACGGCTATCGAACCCTGGTATGTCCTGGGCGAAGAAGGCTCGCAGGGAGGAACAGCCCGCTACGTCGATTCATCAGTCGAACGAATGCAAGTGAAGATTCGCGGCATGGTGCCCGGACGGCATGTACTTTTATGTAACGGTCGACAGGTTCCACTGCACCCGACGGGTACAGAAGGGGAAGGGGTCGCCGGTGTGCGGTATCGCGCCTGGCAGCCACCAAGTTGTCTGCACCCCACGATTCCGGTCGACGAACCCCTCATCTTTGATTTTTACGATACCTGGATGGAACGCTCATTGGGCGGATGCACCTATTATGTGGGTCACCCGGGAGGTAATAACTCGAGCTCCTTCCCGGTCAACGCCTATGAGGCGGAAAGCCGCAGGGCGGGACGATTCTTCAAAATGGGTCATCAAGGTGGGAAGCGGCCCATGGTCCCCGAAGAACCAAACTCTCACTATCCCATGACGCTTGATCTCCGCCGCAATCGGAACAAGAATCAGAACCGGACGTAGAACGCACCCCGTTCAGAAAGCGAGACATGCTTGAACACTTGGTATTGCGTCGCTACAACCCGTTACGCTTAAATGGTAAATATGCGGTTCTGCGGTTGAATGCGATTCGATACTGAATGTCAGGGTATCGATTCATTTGAGGTTTCGCTCACTTCATTTCATGGGAAACAAAATCGCGCGTGTCGACTACTTCACCAGCTTCGGCTAACAATGTGCTGCGAGATTATGCTCCACCCGAGCAGGTCTTCGACGAGTATATGCTTTCCTCTCGTCAACCACGGCCGCACGCCCAGAAGTTTCTACAAGCGATAAACAGTATCGGCCGTGAAGAATTCGATCTTCGATGGCAGCAGGTCCAGCGTTCTGTACAGGAAAACGATTTCGCGTATAGCGGATACATTGGTGGTGAAGATCGTCCTCGTCCCTGGGAACTCGACGCACTCCCCCTGCTAATCACAGCTAAAGAGTGGAGTTCCGTTTCTGCTGCACTGGAACAACGGGCTCGGTTACTCAACATGGTCCTGCAGGACCTCTATGGTGAGCAACGATTACTTAAAGATGGTGTCCTGCCGCCCGAACTG
Source organism: Polystyrenella longa (assembly GCF_007750395.1). Classification (GTDB taxonomy): domain Bacteria; phylum Planctomycetota; class Planctomycetia; order Planctomycetales; family Planctomycetaceae; genus Polystyrenella; species Polystyrenella longa. The sequence continues at coordinate 5,913,880 of NZ_CP036281.1, forward strand.
TTTTACTCGCATTCCGGTTTCAAACGGGCTCTGCATCGGCACCAACCTGCCGATAGCTGCTTCCTCCATTTCTACGCCGCCGACCTGGCACGGTCCTCCGATGGTCAATGGTGGGTGCTGTCGGATCGTACCGAGGCCCCTTCGGGCGTCGGCTTTGCCCTGGAAAATCGCATCCTTGTCTCTCGCATGCTGCCCGAAGCGTTTCAACAATGCCGAGTTGAACGGTTAGCACCTTTTTTCATTGCTGCAAGGAAGATGTTGCGAAACCTCGCCCCGCATCATACGGAGGACCCTCGCGTTGTACTACTAAGCAACGGACCGGCGAGCAACAACTATTTTGAAGATGCCTACCTCGCCCGTTATCTCGGATACACACTGGTGGAAGGGGGCGATCTGACGGTTCGAAATAATCAGGTCATGCTCAAGACTTTAGCGGGACTGTTGCCGGTCGATGTTATTTTACGTCGGCAGAACAGTAACGATTGCGACCCGCTCGAACTCGATCCTCATTCGGGTATCGGAATCGCTGGTCTCACTGAAGCAGTACGAGATGGAAACGTGGCCGTCGCGAATTCACTGGGAAGCGGATTGGTGGAATCGGTCGCCATTATGGCCTTCCTTCCACGATTGAGCCGTGCACTACTTGGCGAAGAATTATTGATTCCGGGTATCGCTTCCTGGTGGTGCGGGCAACCGCAGGAACTGGAATACGTACTGGACAATCTGGAATCGTTGATTATCCAACCCGCCTTTCGCAGCCGCGGAAAAGATGGCCCGACGCGCAATGCGCTGGCGAAGATGTCGCGTAAAAAGCTCAAAGAAACACTGAAAGGCAATCCACACAGATATGTTGCTCAGGAGCAGGTTTGTCGTTCCAGCCTGCCCGTCTGGGAAGAACCCTGCAAACCAGCGTACCTTGCCATTCGTGGTTTTGCCGTGGCCGAAAAAGACTCTTACCATGTGATGCCAGGGGCACTGGCAAGAACGTCTACTGCACTCGATCCATTGCAACTCTCCATTCGCAAAGGCGAGGGAAGCAAAGATACGTGGATTCTTTCCGACTCACCCGTAGAGCATGTGAGCCTGCTCGAACAACAGGGCCGCTCAACACCTCTGCGGCGAACGGGGGCCGAGTTGCCTTCGCGTGCGGCGGACAATCTGTTCTGGTTGGGACGTCAGTTGGAACGAGCCGATGCTTATGCCCGCGTGTTGAGGTGTGCCGTTGATAGGATCAGTGGTGAATCTCGATCAGCCAGCGATTTGGAAATACCCGTCTTAATTCGTTGCCTTGCTGATCAAGGACAGATTGAACCTGATTACGCAATCGATAAATTACGTGAGCAGTTGCCTTCGCTGGCAGTGGAACTCCCCAAATACGTGTTTGACAAATCTCAACCTTCCAGCCTGCGGTCGGTCGTGGATGAACTTTTCCGTTTGGGATCAATCGTACGCGACCGGGTCTCGCTAGATACCTGGCGTACGATCCGTCGGATCGATAAACGCTTCCGCCCTGCCCGGTTTCGAGCGACGAATCTTTCGGATCTATCGGCATCAACAGACGAATTGATTACTGAGCTCGCCGCCTTCACCGGGATCGTCATGGAAAGCATGACCCGGACACAGGCCTTCCGATTCCTGGAACTGGGGCGTCGACTCGAGCGATCGGTACAGATCGTGAGTCTCGTCAAGAACTTCTTCATTCCGCTACCCGAAGTACAGGTCCCCGTCTTTGAAACCTCGCTGGAAGTGGCCGACAGCATTATGACGTATCGATCCCGGTACCGCTCCAACCTGCAATTGCCAGCCGTGCTCGACTTATTGCTAACCGACGAGACCAATCCACGGTCGCTCCTGTTTCAGTTTGCAGAGCTTGCTGAACAGGTCGATCAGTTGCCTCGTAAACAGACATTGCCCGGTTACACTTTGGAACAACGGCTCGCAATGGAATTGCTTCATTCGGTCCAGTTAATGGACATTGAACATGTCGCTGAAGTCCATGCTTTGGGAAATCATCAACCACTGGAACAGAGCATTCATTTCTGGGAAGAAAGCCTTCCCCGGTTGTCGGAAGCGATTTCCCACCGCTACCTGATTCATGCGACTCACTCCCATCAGTTGTCCGACATCAGCCCGCAATAAGTATTCAAACATAATAATTCAGAAGTTAATAAACAGTAGCGAAATAACATCGTGAAATACCGCATCACTCATAGTACCCGATACCAATATTCGCAGGCGGTGCCGGTCTGTCATAACCTGGTACATCTCTGCCCTCGAGAGTTACCGAGTCAGAGTCGGGATTCTTTTGCGCTGTTAATTCATCCCGAACCAACACGGGTGACGACGCGCCAGGATTATTTTGGGAATGATGTCTCTCTTTTTTCCATCGATCATCCCCATTCTGGAATGACGGTGACCTCGCTCAGCGAAATGACTGTCACCGCCCGTCCGGTCATCGATCCGAAGAAAACGGCCCCTTGGGAAAAAGTGGCCGCTGAAACGAAATCGGCAGCGACAGACGAAGCACTGGATGCGTACCAGTTCGTCTTTGATTCGATCGGAGTGAAACGGGTTCCGGAACTGCTTGAGTATGTACAGGCTTCCTTTTCCGCAGGACGTCCCATCCTGGCGGGAGTGCTGGAGCTGACGGAACGAATTAACAAAGAGTTCCGCTACGATCCCCGAGCGACAACGGTGCATACCGAGGTCCGTGAGGTTTTTGAAAACCGCCACGGTGTCTGTCAGGACTTCGCCCATCTGCAGATCGGTTGCCTGCGAACGCTCGGAATCGCCGCCCGATACGTCAGTGGCTACTTGCGAACCCTTCCCCCTCCCGGCAAACCTCGGTTAGTCGGAGCCGATGCTTCCCATGCCTGGCTGTCCGTATATTGTGGCGAAGCAGGCTGGATCGATGTTGATCCGACGAACAACTTGCTGGTTTCCAGTGACCATGTTTCGGTCGCCTGGGGTCGCGATTACTTCGACGTCTGCCCGATTCAAGGGACAATTGTCGGCGGCGGACAACACAGCATGACGATTTCCGTCGATGTCGCTCCCATCGCGGACGAGCCTGTTCTTACTTGATTCATCGCAGCCAGGTTTCCAGTCAGCAATAGTACTGAATTTGGTCGAACTTTCTCCCCCGCTGGTTTCGTATAGCTATGTAGGGGGACTCATCTGCCTATAATTTCAGTAATTAGGTGAGTTTGAGCAGTCTGCGACTCCTCTCTTAATTGGCTATTGCTCCACATCTTACTTGCATAATCGGAACAGATTGCCCTGTAGGCACTTAAGCTCCAAACTTATTGCGTCGTCGCTCTTTGAGTTTACCAGACGATCAGCTAATATTCATAAAGTTGAACAATAGTTGGAATGTCCAGCGTAAGCGACCTCTAAGGGAAAACCCTGAAATATCGAGCGAAAGCGGGAATAGATTGTCCCGATTTCATCGAGTCATACTCTCCCTCCCGATTGCCTGGCTCAGTTTGTCTTTGATTGTTTCCGCAAAGTCCCTCCCTGGAAATGATCTGTTCTCCCAAATTTTCAAACTCTTAGAATCGAACGAAATTCGATAAGGAAATTCGTACGCCTATGCCATCCCAACAGAGGCACCGCAAATTAAGCCATGCGGTGGAAAACTATTTAAAAGCCATTTTGCAGATCGGAAATCGCTCCGGTAATGAATGGGTTTCTACCGGCGCTCTTGCCGAGGAACTCAGTCTTTCGCCTGGTACAGTGACCAGTATGCTGAAAACGCTGGATGAGTCGAAGACGGAAATTCTCGTCGAATACAAACCTTACGAAGGCGTACGGTTGACCGACGAGGGGAATCGAACCGCCTTGATCATGCTACGCCGTCACCGGTTGATTGAACTCTTTCTGACACAGACGCTTGGACTGAGCTGGGATAAAATCCACGAAGAAGCAGAGAATATGGAGCATGCCGTTTCAGACGAGTTGATCGATCGCATCGACGAGTACCTCGGCCATCCCGATTCTGACCCGCACGGGGATCCCATTCCCAGTCCGGAGGGGAAATTACGGGGCGAGAATTTGGAAATGGTCAGTTTGGGTTCCTTACCACTGGGATCCCGGTTCCGTCTCACCCGGGTGACGAACCAATCGCCCGAGTTTCTTCGCTATCTCACCAAAAGTGGAATCGAACTGGGTGTCGAAGGAGAGATTCTGGAAACGAACCCGGATGCGGGAATTCTCTCGCTGAAACATGAGCAACAGACGGTGGTTCTAGGCTTCGTTAATGCCGAAAGCCTACTTGTCCAGCGTTTGGATTGATAGTTTTTGGTCTCGCTATTGTCCGATTGATTCAATTTGTTCCTGATGTAGCATCATTTCTATGCCTATAATGTCCAGTAAGGTATCTCCCTGCACTGTGACGGCTAATCTCAAGTGAGCCCGATCCTCCATGGCGGCGGATCGAAGTTCTTTTTGCTCACCCTGCTGGCGAGATTCTCTTCGCCCCTCCCGTAGTAACTCCACTTTCAGTTCTGGTACGCCCTTGCGATATAGCCAGGCCGTTTCCGTAGTGAACATCGACATCATTTCATTGAAGGAGAAGACAATGCGATCTTTCGTATTAAGTGTGTTTTGCTTAATGGGTTTGGGGATAGTCGTCATGGCTCAGCAACAGAAAGAGCCCTCTGAGCCAGTGCCAAACAATGTCTCCGGAATCGCCGATTCAATTGAAGTCAAAGTCGTCGGCACATTATCAACTGGGGCAGTCGCCATCGGAGGCGAAACCACAGGCATCACCATCAAATCGGGAAATATCACCTGGGAGATCGATTTCAGCCAGGCTCCGGAACTCCAGGAACTGGCGATAAAGCTGGTCAAGGCCAAGGTTCAACTGGAAGGAGAACTGGTCCGTCGCTCCGGTACCGAAGTCGCGAACAGAGATACTGTTGTCGCCCGTTCGATGAACTCCCTCACTATGCCTAAACCGGGACAGGATGAACGGATCATTCGGAATCAATCGAAGTCCAACAACGACCCTGTGATTCGGAATACACCTGCAGGAACGCGCCCGAAATCGCCCAATCTACCTGTCTTGAAAAGAGGTTTGGATAACCAGACGGAAGTTCCCGCCAACCCCTCTCCGTTTGGGAATTGATCTTGCTCTGAATTGGGATTCTGTCTACCTTTCCCGCCTCTCTCCAGGTCGAAAGACCTAACCAACAGACAAAATCCGTACTCGATTACCACCCGACAGGGATGTCGGACTGATCTCTGTACGTCGGCATTACTCCTCTCTCTCTACTCTCGGTAATGCCCAAACCCTGATTGTGCCTGATTATAAGTAGTTCCGATTGCACTCTTCAAAAGTGTCACGCGGAGCTGCTGTTGATGGTGCGCAGAAACAGATTAGTACATACCTCAGGTGATCACTTTCACTTCCTTGCGAAGTAAAGGTTGTCCCCATGAATTGTTGAATCGTTTCTGAACTGTGTTCCCGGGGACATGATGTTACGACTGGGAATAGTCGATTTTGATTCCTCACATTCGATCGAATTCACTCGCCGCCTGAACCAGGTTGGAGTTTCGCGCGATCAATGGGTGGAAGGTGCGCGCATCGTCGCGGGCTGGCCGGGAGATTCCCGCATGGCGCCCGAACGCATTGCCCACTTCCGTCCTCAGATCGAAGCGTGCGGCGTGACTGTGGTCGAATCGCCCGAAGCATTGCTACAGGAACAACTCGACGGCATTCTCATCCTCTCGCTGTCTGGTCAACGCCATGGGGAACGGGCACTCCCCTTTCTTGAAGCGGGAATACCCACGTACGTCGACAAACCGTTCACCTGTGCCGTCGATGACGCCCAACAGATGCTCGCCCTTGCTGAGAAAACAAACACGCTTTTGTTCAGCTCGTCCGGTTTACGATTCACAGAGGACGTAACCCATTTCCAGTCACAGCAGAACCGCTACGGAGCCTTGCTCGGTTGTCTGTGCTTTGGTCCAGCCAAACGAGCCGAGGGCAACCCGGGGCTGTTCCACTATGGCATTCACACCACCGAGCTACTGTTCACATTGATGGGCCCGGGCTGTATTGAAGTTCGCACCCATTTCCAACCCGATTGTGAACTGGTCACCGCCCAATGGCAGGACGACCGTCTGGCGACGTTGCGGGGAAACCGCAGCGGTAGCACAGCGTATGGATTTGTCGCTTTTTGTGAAGAAGGCGTGATTCCCGTTTCCGTTTCGACTCGCACTGCTTATCGCAATCTGTGTGAGCAGATCGTCCTCGCTTTTGAAACAAACACGGCTCCTGTTCCTCCTTCGACCACATTGGAGATTGTCCGATTCATTTCGGCCAGTCTCGAAAGTGAACAACACCACGGGAAACCGATCGCGCTCGCCGCGTAAATCCTTCAATTAATTCGTTTAGTAAATTCAGACCAACTATAAATCAGGCAGAACTATGACTGCATTATCAACATTGAAATATTCCGTCCGCACGACCTGCCCCCGCAACATGATCTCGTGGGGAACCGGCCTGTTGTGGATGCTGCCCGTATGCTGGCTGCTCTGTGCCTTCGGCGGCGCGAGTTCAGCCGAGGCGCAGGAATTTTCCATGTATACCAAGGTCTACGACGACAGCCTGCTCGATCGCCCTGTGGTTAGTCGGAGCCTGACGATGTTCCATGCTGGAGAAGTCTATGACTATCTGGACGGTGTGGGGGAAGTCATCATCATGCAACCGATCCGCAAGAAGTTCGTCATTCTCAATTTGCGATCCGAAATCCAAACCGAAATCAGTTTCGCTGAGATCGAAAATATGTTGCAGATGGCCGACGACGAAACGACGAACTTCCTCAAGAAGCTGGCGAACGAACCCCATGACGAGCAGCTCTATCGCCGCATTCGCTTTTACCAGGAACCTCACTTTTCGCGATCGGTCGACGTCCAGGAAAAACAACTGAAGTTAACCAGTCCGTACCTGACGTACTCCGTGAATTTTCATAACGATCGACCTGAAGAATACGTGCGGAAGTATCTCGACTTCGCCGACTGGGTCAAAAAGCTGAACTACGTCCGCCACCCGATAGATACCTCTTACCGAGCCCGGGTGGAATTGAATAACCGCATGCGGTCCATCCAGGCCCTGCCATTGACGATTCAATTAACCGCCAACACGGGGGCCGGGGAAGTCAAACTGCGATCAGAACATCACATTGACTGGAAGCTGAACCAGATGCACAAAGAAAAGATCAACCTGTGGAACCAAAAGATCAAATCGAACGAAACCCGTAGTATTTCCATCGCGCAGTATCAACAGAATCTGCACGCACAACGGTAGGTGCCACCCGGTTGAACGACTCTGCTGGTATACTTGAACAGATCGCGTTGATCAAATTTTCTCGCTGTTGTCTTTCGTGTCTTCCTGTCGCATCGCGTGCAGAGAACCTTCCCGGTATGCTTCCGCCATTGCGAGGGGAATCTCGGCTTCGGCCAGCACGACCTTCGCCCGGTTTTCCTGGGTGAGCGCTTTCATGGCCTGTTCATCGGCAACCGCCATGGCACGGCGTTCTTCCGCCTTGGCCCGGGCAATTCGCTTCTGAGCTTCGGCCTGGTCCGCCTGCAATCGTGCGTCAACGTTGTCTCCCACATCGATATCAGCGATATCGATGGAAACAATTTCGTAAGCAGTCTGCGAGTCGAGCCCCTTGGCCAGCACTGCTTTCGCAATCACGGTCGGGTTGGCAAGCACATCGTTGTGAGTCTTGGAGGATCCAATCGCCGAGACGATTCCTTCACCCACGCGGGCGATGACGGTGTCTTCCGTAGCTCCGCCCACAAGTTGACTCAGATTGGTACGCACCGTCACGCGGGCACGGGCTTTCAGTTGAATTCCATTTTTAGCAACGCCGTCCAGCGTGTTGCGACCGAACCGGGGATTGGGACAATCAATGACTTTCGGATCGACCGAGGTGTGAACCGCTTCGACGATATCACGACCGGCCAGATCGATTGCAGCGGCCGTATCCCAGTCGAGTTCAATCCGGGCTCGCTGCGCGGCAATCAACGCCCGCACTACACGGTCAACATTTCCGCCTGCCAGATAGTGGGCGACCAGTAGCTTCGTCGGAATATTCTGAATCGCCGACTGGCTGATCATAATCCGGGAATCGACAATCGCATGGGGATCCACTTTCTGTAGCGACATCAGAATGATCTCAAAGATTCCGACACCCGCTCGGGAGAACTGGGCTTGTAGCCACAGCTTGAAAAAACGAGCAAACAGGAAAACGAGAATCAACACGATGAGGGCCGCCATCGCGATTCCGCCGTACAGCAAAATGTCTTCCATCAGTTAGTTCTCTTTTCAGTTCTGGTCAGCGGGAGAGATTGGCAGGCAACAGTGGCGCTTCCTCTTATATGTTCAGGAAGTGGGCCACACTGTTACGTGTCACCCTGCACTGTTACTCCGGATACCGACTTTAACAGCCTAGCGGGTAACACGATACAGATGGACCTCTATTCTAGGGAATCCCCCACCGTTTTCAAACGATAAACAAATTCTCGCCGGTCGCATTTCCCGGATCGTCCCTTCCGCTGCATACCCGTGCGTCCCCTGAAAATGGTGGTCTGACTGGTTTCTTTCGTGCTACAGTATCGTGCCAACACCTCTTAATCCCGCTTTTAACCCTCTCTTCGACCAGCCGCGTCGACCGAAACGGCTCCCGTTTCATCACTCGGGAGCAGGAACTCGCGAAATCAATTTTTCGGATTTGAACACCATGAACCATTCCCCCTTTCTCACTGCTGCTCTGTTTTTGTGTTGCCTGCTCCCCGCCCCCATATTGGGGGCAGAACCGGTCGCGAATCCGGCGCTTGATCAGGTAACGTCCCGGACGCCTAAAACTGTAGTTGAGCTGGACGAATGGTTAAAGAACATGGTTTGGTATCACCAATATACTCCAGAGGAAATCATCCAAGCGACCGGACTACCAACGGAAGAAATTGAAGCGAAGCTCGTAGCGTTGAAAATTAATGCGGAGACAAAACCGGCTCTCCCGGAAAACCAATTGCTCATGCTGCCCTACCCGGGAGGACGCCATCCGCGAATTGGTTTTTTGGAAGGGGCGATTGATCCTGTCCGCGAAACCAAAATCAGTTTGTTCACTCCCTGGGATCCCGATTCGTATGTCGTGATGGATTTGCCGGAGGCCCTGTGGTCCAACCTGGGTTTAACTTATCTCGCCCATGTTCATGTTCCCACAATCTGGTCGAAAGAGAATATCGAACTGGAGGCTCAGGAATGGACTCGAGCAGAGGATGGTTCACTCTTAATGAGTCGGACACTCCCCAACGGCATTCGTTACGACGCCACGGCCAGAGTTAACAAAGCGAAGAACCCGAATCAACGAGCCATGTTGATGACACTCAGTCTGACCAATGGAACCGACTCTCCTTTAAAAGATCTTCGTGTGCAGAATTGCGTGATGCTGAAAGGAGCCCCCGAATTCGCCCAGCAGTCAAATGAGAACAAGCAGTTCCGCAATCCCTTCGTGGTTTGCAAATCCTCCGTCGGGAACCGGTACATCATTACCGCCTGGGAACGCTGCGTCCGCCCCTGGGGCAATAACCGCTGCCCCTGCCTGCACTCTGATCCTCAATTCCCCAACCTCGCCCCGGGCGAATCGGCCACACTCAAAGGCTGGCTATCCTTCTACGAAGGAGAAGATGTTGAGGGAGAGATGAAGCGCATTGAAGACGAGTACTTCACCGTAGAGTGAGCATAAGTTAAGATCTGGAAGAGTCATCTGACTCACAGATGAATAATTCAACCCCAGATGAACGCCTTCAAATTGTTACCACTCTTTAAATAGGTGATTGCTACAAGTGAATAACGATGTCTCTCAAGGATTTCCTCGAACGCTCAAAATCATAGGACTCCTGCTCGTCTGTTTGAGCTGCTTTACACTCGGGCGAGTTATGGATGCCTGGATAAAATTTCAGTCAAAGAGCGACCAGATCCAACAGTTCATCGAATAGGGTAAACAATTCGAATCAGAGATAGACGAACGAAATCTTCACGGCGTATCAAGCTGACATTCAATCGATTGTGGACGGGAGTGAGGGACTGATTTCGGAACCTTACCGGACTTCAACCGAGTTCGACATTGCTAACCTCGAGCGGCAGCGGCCTCAACGAAAACTTCCTAACGCGACTACGATAAGTTTCAATGAGAAAATCGCTTATAAAACCAATGATCTGGACGGGCTGATTGACTCATGGGATCGCACAAGCCAAAGCGGATCTCAATCTGATGTAGAGATTCGGTATGATTCTTCGCAGATCCCCTTATCTTACGATGAGGTTGAAAACAAAGAGGCACTCACTCGTGGCCTGTTCGAGTTTTACAGGGGAGAATCGGTCGCGATTGAGTTCTTATTACCAAGGTTATTGGAACTGTGGGAACAACCAGAACATTACGAGGTGATAAAACTAAACGGGCGTACGTCATTCTCACTAAAAAAGCAGAGGTTCCGGGCACCTTACTTGATTAAATCTTACTCCACCCACAACCCACAAGGACTTCTGCTCATTATCGACTGTGAAAATGATATCGAAAAACAGGAACTCCGGTTTAACTTGGAGTCTTACACGTTTTCTTTACGAACAAAATCTCAATAGCACCCCAGAAATCGAAGATAATTCAATAAGGCACGCCAACGCCCCTCACTCCCCTGAAAAGCATTTTGCTAAAAAGGTGAATTCGCCACATTATTTTGAATAGTTTCACCCGTCACCACACATTTTCTCTGTAGAGAGTGGGTGATTTCTATTTCGTAAGAGGGGGAAGATTCTTGGTCACGCGACCTGACGGCCAGTTACTGTCTGAAGTGGCAGCAGACGGATCGGAATCTGCATTTGAAGAACTGGTGCAGCGACATGGCTCTCTCGTTCTCAATCAGTCCCTGCGCCTGCTCTCCAATCGGCAGGACGCCGAAGACGCCACTCAAGCGGTCTTCCTGGTGTTATGGGAAAAGGCCTCCCGCCAGCAGAACAGCCTCAGCGTAGCGGGGTGGCTGCATCGGACAACGCAGTATGTCTGCCGCAATGCACAGCGTAGCCGACAACTACGCATAACCAAAGAACAGAGAGCGATGGAAACAATCGAGTCGTCCCCAAACGACAACGATCAGTGGAATGAAATCAAAGACGTCCTGGATGACGAACTGGATCGGCTTCCCGAAAAGTATCGTTTGCCACTCATCCTGTTTCATCTCGAAGAACGGCAACTTACTGAAATTGCCGAACTCATGCATTCAAATTGTTCCACGATTGAAACTCGATTGCGGCGAGGTCGGGAAATGCTCCGCCAGCGGATCGTCCGTCGTGGAATCGCCATCAATACCGCCTCATTGATGGCGGTGATTGGCATTCACGCGACCACCTCCCATCTCTCCGTTTCCATAGTGACAGCGACCGTAAACTCCGCAAGTCTATTCGCGGCGGGACAGATTATTCCTACGACTCTGCTTTCCCCTCAAACTATCGCCCTCGCAAAGGGAGCACTTCCCATGTTGGCAAACACCAAGCTCAAGATCATCGTTGCCGCAATCGTAGGAGTTTTATTGTTGGGAGGCATGTCGAGCATGATGATCAGAACAGGAGATCACTCCGACGCACCACAAACTGGCCTGGCATCGTCCGATTCCGATGCAGTAACCAGGCAGGAATTACTTCAAAACAATGCAGAAGATCGAGCAAGACTTCAGACGATTATTACCGCTCTGGAAAAACAGCGGGAGCAGGTGCAGAGTCTTTCCATTGAAACAAAGTCTTATGGTGAATTTTTTGTCGATCCCAAGGTGCTTGGTTCCTGGAAAAGATTTGCTTCACCCGGCTTACCAGATCCTACGTACGAGTTCGAGAAAACCTTTGCCTATGCGGTCGGTAAATATTATTGGCGACAGGTCAGTAGCACCAAACGAACATCGAGTGAGAACGATCAACTGGGCGCTCGCCGTGAAACATCTAACATTGAAAGAGGTTGGGATGGAATGCGTCTCTGGTCACGACTTGTCAACTTTCAGAATGGCCAGACTGTTCTCAATATATGGCCGTCGGAACCGACGACCTCATGGCCATACAATCCGGAGTATTTCACTAACATCGGTTGGGATTGCATGACCGCGTTAAACACCAATGATGAAGCAAGACTTCAACAGCATCGGAAATACGACTTCCTATCGCTGTTAAAGGAGGGCGTGTTCTCTATTGATCCGGGAACGACCAATCTGAACGGAGCTAATTGTGTCGTCTTACGCAGAACGCATGAAGTCGAACTGACGGAATACAATCCGGCCACAGAAGAAAATGTGGTGGTCAACTCGACGAACACTGACTCGTATTGGCTGGACATCGACCGTGGATTTGCGATGCAGAAACGTGAACACGACAACCAGAGGTGGGGGTTAAGTCGATCCATCCACTCTGAATTCGTGGAGATCCTGCCCGGCCTCTGGTTCCCTGAGAAGATTCAGTCACTCACTTACGCCCCTCCGGACGCGTCTCAGGAATATCAAGGAAAACTGGTCCGGAGCTGGAATTGCGATTTAATCCATTGGTCTGCGAACGATGTCCCCGACATTCTTTTCGAGGTCGTTACCAATCCCGGTGAAATCCTCTACGAGAACGGCAAGAAGAAAATCATCGACGAGAACAACCAACCCGTTGATTTTCCCTCCGAGAACCAGGAGACCGACCGCTTTCCGGAGCGATGAAGGGTTTATTTAACGGAGATTGAAACTCCTAAGATTGGAGATAGTTCCTTCGACATAGGAAAGTTCGCTGCCCCTCTCTTACCTCACACTTCGAAGCTCTGGCCTCGTTCGGGGATGATGGGGGATTCGTTGCAGATGTCGCGAATTGATTCGGCCAGGGCCTGAGCGGAGTCGGGTTCGCCGTGAACGAGGAAGGTGTGGTTGATGCCTTCATCGCCCGCCAGATGTTCGTACCACCATTTCATATCGACGATGTCAGCATGCCCCGAGAGACCGTTGATCTTTTCCACCTTCGCCCGCAATGGAAATTCCTTGTTGAAGATTTTGACGTACTTCTGTTTCTCGACCAGTTTACGTCCGAGTGTATGTTGCGCCTGGAACCCAATGATCAGAATGATGTTCTTTTCGTCGGAAACGCACTGCGCCAAGTGGTGCGTCACTCGGCCTGATTCACACATCCCACTGGCGGCGATGATGACGCAGGTCTCATCCAGGTCATTGATTTTCATACTCTCTTCCCGGGACTGCACATATCTGATTCCGGGAAAGTGATACAGATTGTCATCGTCCATCAATGTCCGCTGTGCGGTGGCATCAAGCAGGTGTTGATATCGCTCATAGACTTTGGTCAGCCGATTCGAGAGGGGGCTGTCGACAAATACGGGGACGCTAGGGAGTTTGTTTTCATTCACCAGCTCATTCAAATAATAAACTACCTGTTGCGTTCGACCATTACTGAACGCCGGAATGATCACCTTCCCTTTATTCTTGAACGCTTCGTGGATGATTCGTTCCAGGTGATGTTTCACATCAGGTGCCGGGGGGTGAGTCCTGTTTCCGTAGGTAGACTCCCCAATCAGAATATCACATCCCTGTAAGGGGAACGGGTCGTGGAGCAGGGGCATGTTGCGGCGACCCAGGTCGCCCGTGAACACGAGTCGTTTGATCTCCCCTTCGTCTTCAATCTCAAACCGCATCAAAGCAGAACCCAGAATGTGTCCGGCGTCGTACATCGTGACTTTGATTCCACGATCCAGTTCATGGGTCTCGCGGTACTCAAGTGTCTCGACCCGCTTCATCACCATTTCGACATCGTCTTCGTCGTATAGTGGTTCGAAGGGAGGGTGCGAGCCTTTGATGTGCTTAGAGAGGTAGCGAGCATCTTCCGCTTGAATCTTGGCGCTGTCTCGCAACATGATCTCGGCGATCTCGGCCGTAGCGGGGGTACAGAATATTGGTCCGCGAAAACCAGCTTTATAGATCCCGGGGAGATTGCCACAGTGATCGATATGGGCATGAGAGAGAAAGATCGCGTCGAGGTCTTTGGGGTCGCAGAGGAAATGTTCGTTCTTCTCGCGAGACTCGGCTCGGTGGCCTTGAAAGAAACCACAGTCGAGTAAAAAACGATGCCGTTCCGTTTCCACCAGATGCTGGCTGCCCGTGACTTCACCAGCGGCTCCATAAAACGTGATTTTCATGCGCGAATCGATTCAAGATTTGAAGAGGAGAAATGGAACGGAAGGATAGAGCGATGTCCAGCCCTTTTTCGTGTTCTATCATAGGGGAGGACCTGATTCAGGAAAACCGCATTGATCAGAAATTGACCCTGGGTTAAAACTCTACCTAAGATAGATTGAACACGTTTGTTTTCTCATGGTGTTTTCAACTGGATGTATTCAACTGGTTGCATTCAATCGTTGTGGCTCTGATTCCGTTCGTTTTAACGACTGAGATCTTAGGCAACAGAGAACAGCATCCAGGCAGCAAAAATCCACCATCAAGAAGATAAACGATTTGTTTCACCTGAAGTTCTGAAGCGCAAAGAACCAAAGCTAACGGACGCCCAAAGGAGGAACACATGCGAATTGTGCGAGATATCAATGCGCTGCGAAACCTGTTCGCCGCCACAACCGAGCAAACCTTTCAGTCCGAGCTGGGGGTGGTGAATCCCCGCTTTACCGACTACCTGGTCGATTTGTTGATCCGTTTTGTGCGTTACGACGCCATTCACAAGGTACGCAACAGTACCGGCCAGCGTTTGTACGAAGTCGCGGATATGCTGGCAGAGGCGGAAGAACGAACCGACTTGCCTCGTCGCGAAGTTTACCGGCACATCGGTGACTACTCTCTCTTCTGGGCCGGTCTCTATCCAGAAACGCTCAAACGCAAACAGCAACCGAGCCACCGCGATCACCTGATTGATTATTTCCAACAGGGGAAGCGGTCTTATTACCTCGCCAGCACCTACGACGAGGAACCGTACCAGGAAGAAGCCATGGTCCTGCGCTGGCTCAGCGACGAATTCGAACTTTGCACCTACGGTCTTCAACGCGTCCGTCAGGAATGGGACCAACTCCTCCAGGAAACGGACCATCCGGAGCATAATTAATCTGATGTGATTCAAATTCAATTCAGCTATGCCTCAGCCAGCTGTCGTGTGTTCGATTCAATGTCGATGATGACCTTCAAAAACTCCATTAAAGCCATGGTTATAACATAAGTGAGACGACCGACGATTACATAGAAAGCGAAACCAATCACACCGAGTACAAAGGCTATCAACTTTTCGGATAAAAAAGTGGCTTCATAAGCGAGGATTACAGAAAAAACAAAAGCACCTATCCCTGCAAGGATGTAAATACAAAATAGAATTTGCGCAAGAGACTTCAGGAAAGTCAAAAATCGGTTCAGATTGGGATATCGATCATCACCACCGCCCCAGAAAATACGTAGCCCGGAGTTTTTAAAACCGGTTAATTTCGAGGACGACTGCATGTCTGGGTATGCTTCCCTATGGACGCGATTGTTTCGCATCCTGCCCTTCTTCGATTTTGGTAGCGTTTCCAAATCGGAGAATTCATCCGCTCCATTGTGCTGGAAGTCTTCATAAGAATCCGAGTTCACCACGTCCTGGGGAGGCGCATCTTCCAAATCACTCAGGTTAAGATCACTAAGCTGAAGTGGTGGAGGAGTAACCGCCGCCTTAGCTTTGGATCGCATCTTGCGTGCGGGGATCCACTTCCGTGATGTTTCGTTGCGAACGTAAGCCATTTGTCGGACGTCGTCTCGTTCCAGCAACTCCCGCAATGCCTCATTCGTTAAAGGTCCGTGAATATTGTCCTCTATTCTGACATACCATTTGGACATTGTTGGCCCCGTCCGGATCGTTAAAGAAGTTCTCGCAGTGAATTGTTAGCATGGGACTTTGTGCCTTCACTGTGGGATCTGAATCAAGTCTCATTAGAACAAACGTACCCTCCACGCTCTAATTTACCCAAGCAGCCTGGAGAATCTCTCGGTGATGAGGCGGTCGATACGAGAATTCAGGCTGAGTTTCGCTGAAGAATAGAGTCTTCCTAAGTCGTTTCCTCTGCGCCAGTTGATGCCCGTAACCTGAAGAGGTCACCACAGCGGTTCGAAAATCGGGCTCAAGCCGCCTGTCCAGCATGGCCGAAAAACTGCTGTAGATGCTCGATCTAATATCTGTTCCTCTAAGTGCTTACTGTATAGGCAGATACGTTTTGTTAACCAGCAAATTTGCGTTCGCCACCTTATTCGACTGGACTACTGAATTCAGCAACGTCAAAATAATGAATCCGGTATTTCAGCCCGGTTCTGTTTCTGTTCAGGAAGTCGGCCTCATCGAGAGACCATTCTGGCAGAAGCTTCCCGACAGCGATGTTTACTGTAACTGGCCCTATTCACTTCAGCAGGTCCACGAAGCAGAGTCCGTTTTGACCCGCTGTCGTACTCTTTTAAGCGAAACGTAATGATCGTTACTGAATTTAATCTCAATCCGCATCATCGCTTTCCCTTCGAGATTTTCTACGCTAAACGATTGCAGTAGACAAAGCTTCTCCATGAAGAGTCTCCCCGGCCCCACTTCTGGTTGGCCGCATTCATCACGACGGCTCTTTTCCCTCATCTTACCTTCGAATCAATTTCGATAATCGTCAGTCGGTCTACGGTCTGGATAGGTCAGACTCTGCCCCTGTCGCCCAAGCTACAAGTTGAAACGTATGGATCATTCCACCCGAAAACAGAAACTGCGAGCATGCCTGCCCACCATCGCTCCCTCCATGTTGAAATGTGACTATGGAAATTTGCAGGCAGAGATCGAACAATTAACACGTGACGGCGCTCAGGTACTGCATTGGGATGTCATGGACGGACACTTTGTTCCCAATCTGTCTTACGGAGCGCTGTTGCTGAAATCGTTACGAAACAAAACCGACCTGTTCTACGACGCCCATTTGATGATCAGTGATCCCGACCGCTACCTGGACGACTACCTCGACGCTGGCTGCGATGCGATTACCTTTCATATCGAAGCGGTCCCCGAACCAACAGCCTTGTTGAAACGTATTAAGGACGCCGGCGTACTGGCCGGGCTTTCGTTCAATCCGCAGACACCCGTCTCGGCAATTGAACCCTTCTTCGGCGAAACAGACCTCGTTCTGTTAATGAGTGTCGAACCGGGCTTTGGCGGGCAGTCCTTTATTGAATCCTCCGTCGAGAAAATGCAGCAACTGCGAACCGCCGCCGGACTGGACGTCATCTTATCCATTGATGGCGGAATCGGCCCCGACACCCTCAGCGGTCCAGCCAGATCGGGCGCGGATCTCTATGTCGCCGGTAGTTCGGTCTTCGGAGAAGAAGACTACGGCGTCGCCATTCGCGAAATGGAAACACTCGCGCGGGATCAAGGTCCAACATACTCGAACTGACAAACACGAAGGTGAGGGATTGTTCCCTTTCTTTCAAACACAAAACATTACCTCTTCTCTTTTCGAAAATTCAGGATGCCAGCAATTATGGCTTCAATCCTTTTAATTCATCCCGGTTGTACTGACTACGATGAGCAACGGCGTATTCAGGGCCGACTCGATTTGCCGCTCAGTGACAAGGGAGAACATCAGGCCGACGATCTGGCGGAAATGCTTGCCGATGCGCCGCTGGAAGTGATCTACTGCGGTCCGTGTGAATCGGCACGGATGACGGCCGATCGAATCGCCGAGCGACTCGACATTTCCGTCGTCGAACTGAGCGGACTTAGCAACGTCGACCAAGGTTTGTGGCAGGGTATGAAGCTGGAAGATCTGCAACGGAAGAATCCGCACGTCTTCAAGCAATACCAGGAAACTCCGGAATCAATCTGCCCTCCCGAGGGGGAACTGGCGGCGGACGCGAAAAAACGCATTCAGAAAAGTGTGAATAAGATCCTCAAAGGGAAATCCCCTTGTGCGATCGTCGTGCCGGAACCATTGGCCTCATTAATTGCCTGCTCACTCAAATCGGAGCGGTTGGAATTCGCCCTGTTAAACAAAGCGGATAAATGCAAAGACTTCGTAGAAGTCATTCGGGATGACGACTCAGTTTTCGCCGACGAAGAATTCGTCACACCTCCCGCCTCACCCAAATGAAGAGCACGCCGTCGCCCGGTCTCCCGATCAGGTAGACGCGGATGGGGAGGAAGAGTAGCGAACCTGTTTAGTGACATTCACCAGAAATTCATGTAAACTCTACCGAATCTCAAGCGAGAATACGTGTCCCTTTGAACAGTTCCTGGCTGCAAAATGCTGGACTCGCTCTTGTTTCCATCGAAAAAACCGGATAAACAACGCCCAGCGCCAGAGAATCCCTGCGACAGAGCTTCCGGGGAATCGATACTATAGAAGCAACCTGAATTTATCATCATCCCGGGAAATCTCTCCCGAGTCGATCGTAGAGCATGGAACCTCATGGCAACTTCTTCCAGTGAAACTTCAAATACAACCGATCCTCGCCAGCAGTCGAATCGCCCAAAACGAGGCGTTCCTGAAGGTTTGTGGCTGCGGTGTAACGGCTGTCAGGAGACCGTCTTTCGCAATTCGGTCGAGAAAAAAATGGGAACCTGCCCCGAGTGCGGTTACCACTTCTACATTTCGACCGATACCCGCATTCAACAGTTGCTGGACGAAGACAGCTTCGAAGAGTGGTTCACCGAACTGAAATCGGTTGACCCGCTCGGCTTCGCTGATCGTAAACCGTATCCGCAACGTCTGGAAGAAGAACAGAAACGAACCGGCTTGAAAGAGGCCTGTACCGCAGGACGTGGTTACCTGCGAGGGCGTCCTTTGGTTGTCTGCATTACGGACTCGTCTTTCATCATGGGAAGTATGGGATCCGTCGTCGGGGAAAAACTGACCCGGGCGATTGAACAGGCGACCGAACTGAAACTGCCTCTGATTATCGTCAGTGGTTCCGGCGGCGGCGCCCGAATGCACGAGGGAATTTTCTCCTTGATGCAGATGGGAAAAGTCTCTGCAGCTTTGGCTCGTTTTCATGGAGCGGGCGGACTTTACATCAGTGTGCTGACCAATCCCACCATGGGGGGCGTGGCGGCCAGTTTCGCTTCGCTGGGAGACATCACTATCGCGGAACCGAAAGCTCTCGTTGGCTTTGCCGGTCCTCGTGTGGTGCAGGCGACCTGTAAGATGGAACTGCCGGACAATTTTCAGTCTTCCGAATTCCTGCTGGAACACGGTTTCGTCGATCGCATCGTCGCACGCGAAAACATGCGAAGCGAGATCTCCCGCCTGATCGACTACTGCGGTATGTAGTCTGCTGTGAGTATTTACTGTTGAATATCAGTGGCGAGAAACTGCGGCAAGTAACTGGCTATCGTCTGATGGCTACATCATGTTGGTTGAAGCTTAGCTTGTTTCGTTGACGCCTCGTATGCCAAACCTTTAGAGGGTATCTCTGCGCATACAAATCCTTTGCATGCATTTCGATGTGCCTTATAGACCGATACCCATGTGGGTCGCTATTGAACCCCTTGACCACCTTGGAGTTTGTCAATGACGATCTGATTTGTATCGGGATACCAGGTCATTGCTTTCGCAATCGTGCCTACCGGTTCGCCCCCTGCCTGCTCCTGTCGCCAGAAGTAGACCGACTCGCGTCCCAGCGAACGGAGATGGTACCGCTCCTTGGATTGGTCATAAGAAACCCGATCGGCGCGGGCATGGAAGGTATCACTTTCCAAGCGGACATTTCCGCTGGCCAGCAATTCGACAAATGTCGCCTCTTCCTCGGAGCCGGCCACCTGTTTTTTGATCTGGTTGATATCCAACTGCTGTGCGGACATCGTGCCTGAGCCTTCTACCAGCTGAGAACGTTGAATTACCTGATGAGGTTGCTGCACCGGCCCGTACAGCATTTCGACGCCTCCATCAAAAGTGTTGTTTCGTTTGCGCAGGTTGCCGCTTGATTTTCGATTGAAATCGACACGGATATAATTCCAGGGAGCGTCGCTCACCGAAAGGGATTTGTTCGACATAACTGAAGTGCTCGTTTCGAGAGAGGCCAAGTCCCCTTTGTCTTCGTCCTGAACCCAGATTTCAAAGTGACCCGGACCGATCGATTCCGTCTCGCCTGTTTGAGGGTGAATGTGGAGTTCCCACATTTCCCCCTTACGGATTTCAGTTAACTTCTCCCCTTCGAACTCTTTACTGAAGATGCGGACCTGTTCCTTACATTCAATCAGCTCGATCTCCGGCCGTTGTTCCTCTTCTTCATTGGACATGGCGATGGCTTCGGTGAAATGGACATTCATCGTCTGACAGGTAATTTTGCTTTGATTGGCTTCCGACATCGCAGTAACATGCCCAAAGAAGGAAGCTGTCTTTCCACTGAAAACCATTTTCTCCTGCCAGGCAATTGTCAGGTTGTCGGGCGATTCCAGGTCCTTGCCTTCGAAGTTCTTACGGATTTCCAAACTAAGTTGACCAGGTCCCAGAACTTCGGCCTGTTCTGTTTCGGTATAAACCTGCAACTGATTCCCGGACAGATGTACTTGATGTCCCTGAACTTCCGCGGGGGCACCAAACACCGTGATCGTTTCCCGTCCGATATTGTCCCTCCAGAAGCGAACCAGATTTCCGGCTATCGCCAGATTGCGGTTCTCTTCAGGACTCGTTCGCTTCACCATTACCTGTTCTAGAATCTCTGCCTGATGCAGTACTAGTTCTGGTTTCTTTTTGTCTTCTTCATTCTCTGAGGCAACATTTTCATCGAGATGAATCCGATGCACGATGATTTTCATCTCTTTAGAAGTGACTGTGGCTGGATCTTCAAAACGGTCCGGAGTTTTGTTTTCTTCCGGTTCGTCATGACGCTCTATCACGCCACCCGGCTGATCATCTTCTGTGGAATGACCTGCCTGTTTCAATTGGTTGGCTTGCGCCATCGTCATGTCTTGAATCCAGACCTGCGTTAGCTCATTCCGGGCTTCCATGCTTTGCATCTGCATTTGCACATTGTCTTCGGCCCGCACAAATACGGGTTGTCGTTTGCTGTCCGGTTCTTCCTGGCTTCCTTCGACCACCGGGGCCAACCACTCTTCCAGTCGCACCAGAATGCTCCCTGCAGAAGCAGCGAAGTTCTGTTCAGGAACCTGAAAGAAAGCCTGCTCTTCCAATCGAATAATGTCCTGGTCCGATTCAATATCATGCCAGAAATGCATCTGTTTCATCCAGGAGGCCTGGAACTTCGTATCGCCCGATTCTTCATCTAACTGAACCAGTTTTCCGCGACCCAATCCGATGACCGATTCAATGTCATCAGCATCGTTGTGGATCAGCTGCAGTTCCGGACATTGTAAGTGGTTCTCTCCCATCTGGGCCGAGACCCCCCAGGAGCCGTTTAAGATCGCAGTCCGTTTCTCCAGGTCATAGACCAGATTCACGGTCTCTACCAGCAGTTCCTGCTTTTCAACGATCAATCTCACTGGTTGGCCGGAGGCGCTAATGCGGCGGACCTGACTGAGCCCGTTATCTTCCTCTTCTTCAGACGTTTCTGTAGAAGCGGACTTTACTGCTGGAAACGCGGGAGGTTCTTCCTCGGCCGCCATTTCTATCGTTAATTTTTCCGGCGCATAAAGATGTTCCGACTCGCCCGGTTTAACTTGGCGGTGGATTTGAACGTTATCCAGTAGTTGCGCCACATTCGACTTCAAATCGTAGATCAGGCTTCCCTGTGACGATACAGTTACGGGCCCTGAAAAATCGGCAGGCTCATTGGGATCAATTTCCGTCAGGGGTGGTTGGTATTCAATACTGACGTTTTCACGCAGTCGTAAACTACGTACTCCACTGATAGGAATCTGGCCTTCACGTTTCAGAGCTTCATCTACCTCCAGATTCACGACGAGTCCGTCAGCAAACCCTTCGGTACCGTTGTACTGGAATTGAATTCGTTTATCGTCACAGACGATGCTCATCGCCTCTTCAGAATATACAAAGTTGCTTCCTTCGATGGAGAGCCCGTCTTGTCCCTTGATCTCGACGTTTCCACGTAGCTGGCCTTTAACCACCCGCAGTCCTTTTGGAGCACTGGTAAGACTGAACTCGCCGTTGAATTCAACCGTTCCTGAGTCGCAGGTCACGGTGAAGGGTTCCAGCGGTTCTTTGTCTCCTGGTTTCTGAACAGGGACCCAGATCATCGCGAATGGCTCAAAGCGAATCATTGTACCTTCCTGTTTCAATTCCTGCGCAAAGATATACGCCTGGTCTCCCATCTTGAACTGATACCCGGGGTTCTGCTGAACCCATTCGATGTTCTTTAAATGCTTGAGGGCCAGCTCCCGGTTTTCAATCGGTCCCCGTCTAAGTTCAGGAGAGGTAACCGGAATTCGATGTTCGAGCGCAAGCGTCGGTGGCGTCAACATGGGATTGACGAACCGGTGATATCCCCAGCCAATACCCATGAGTAGGCTGGTTATTATCATCGTGATCATAAATTGGCGACGCATTCGCACAGTTCCAAAGGTAAGTATTCATTTCCGATCCAGTGAACCAGATCAGGAAACATTGTTCTATTTCAAGCTTGTAGTTGAACTTTTGACAGAGTGATCAAAACCATGGTGATCAAAAGAGGAATTCAGGCTGCTCGTGCTCTCGAAGAATTTTGAATGGGTTGGCTTCCCGCCGGAAGCAGGCTGATTACGTCGGTGATGTCAAGCATTCCAATGGGTTGATGTTGCTGGTCAATTACGGGTAATTCACTCAGTTTACGCTCAGAGAGAAGAGCGACCGCGTCCGAGATTAACAGGTCCGGCATGACTGTGGTTGGGTTACGAGTCATGACCGATTTGATGGGCGCATCGAGTAGCGAATCGTGGCGGGTTTCCAGTAAACGGGCCAGGTCCGAGTCGGTGAAGATCCCGGAGAGCCTCTGTTGTTGATCGACGAGAACAATCGCTCCCGTGCGACGTCCATCGATATGAGCAGTCGCCAGCACTTCTCTCACTGTCTGTTCTTCAGAAGCTACCCTCACTCGGGAGCCAACCCGCATCAGATCACGGACGGTTTTAAATTGGAGTCCCAGGCTACCACCCGGGTGCCAGGCTGCAAACTGTTCCGGTTTGAATCCGCGCCGACGGGCTGTGACCAAGGCAAGAGCATCCCCCAGGCCGAGCATCGATGTTGTACTGGTTGAAGGAGCCAGGCCATGAGGACCGACTTCAGTTTGAGTCCCAAGAGCGATGACAACATCGGCTGATCGGGACAATGAACTTTGGTCATGCGCCGTTACGGCGATGATCGGGATATCCAGGCTGGTGACAAACGGGATGAGGCGAAGCAGTTCTTCGGTTTCACCACTGTTCGAGAACGCAATCAAGGTGTCCCCCTGACGCATGAAACCTAAATCGCCATGTACCGCTTCTACCGGATGCAGGAAATGAGCACGCGTGCCGGTCGAAGAAAGGGTCGCCGAGATTTTCTGAGCGATCAGGCCGGCCTTACCGATGCCGGTCAGAATGACGGTTCCCCGGCATTCGGCCAGCAGTTGAACAGCGCGGCAGAAATCGCGATTCAGCCGTCCAGCGAGTTTGATCAGCGCCGTTCCTTCCGTCTGCAGAACATCAGTCGCCTCTTGTAGAATTGATTCGACTTCAGCAGGTGCGAGCGGAGCAGAAACAGGTTTTGTCGTTGCCGCGCGATTCATCGGTCATCGTCCCTGACGTGAATTGCGATAATAGATCAGTTCAATCGGGATCCATCCCAACTGTGGGGAGTACAGCTCCGGCGACACAACCACCAGTACCACAAGGGTTTACTGGCACAATATCACAGCCGATAAAACTTTCGTTTCACCCCGATTTTCGCCTGAAAAACAGGGGCTGACTCCGGATCGTGGATTATATCGAGGCACTTTCAGACGGTCAATCCGAGCCTGAACAGGTGAGACGGGGGGATTGGGAAAGGTCACTCACCCGATGGTTGATCTGCTTGAGGATGCGGATCGACTTTCAACAGGAACAGTAGAGCGAAGTATCGTCCCAGCAACGAGAGCAGAATAATCGTGTGGTATTTGCCGGGCTCGGAAGGATCGCCCCCCAACTGCCATCTCCACCCAAAGATTTCGAAATAGATATCAGAGATCAACTGCGGATCGCTGTTAGAGAATGGCATGCTGAAAGCGGAAAAGTACTCGCTCAGCAAGTATCCTCCAAACAGTCCGCTCAAACCGGCCAGCATCCCAGCTACTCGATAGAAGAGGGCAAGTTGCAGCGTATTGTCACCCGGTGGGCTATGCTTGAGCAGCAAGTTCAGCCCGCCGATGTTCGCCGCCGCGTAAAATCCCCATAGCAGATAACAACCGACCAACCAGCCCGTCTGCTCGGCTGTTGAAGGAAACCAGAAGAAGAGTCCGGCATTGGCGAGGAGCAACCCACCCCACAACATTTGCTTGTCACGGCCTTGGTCGCATGCCTTGCCTGCCAGGTAACTGACGGGCAGTTTGACAAACCGCATCAACCCCAGCAACACAAAGCTATAGGTTAGACTGAGGTCGAGCACATTGCGGGAATAAAAGAAGAAAACCGATTGAGTTAACCCATTAAAGAACGCGAGCGTCCAACTGTGCATCAGCAGCCATCGCAACGAAGGATATCGCCATATCGAATGAAAGAGTTGTCCCCAATCAACCCGTTTGATTTCAGGATTCACCTCTGTATCGGGTAATTTCCTCAGCGGCCACCACGAAACCAGTTGCAGAAGAATCCCACTGACAAAAGCCAGAACGTAAAAGACATCCAGATCATCGCGCGTGTAATGCGTGTTCAATCGATCTCGAATCAGACCGATGGCAGTCGCCCAGATCATTAATACAATCAACTTGGCGATGTTCCGAAACGCAAACAGCTCTCCCCATTTTGAACGCGGAGACAGAACAGACAACCAGGAGACGTACGCCGTATAAGAAAAGGCCTGCAAGATTTCAGAGACACCCAGAAAGACGAGAAGTAACATCACCAAGTGTGAATTATCGTGATTGTTGTCGTCCAGCAAGAGGCAGAAGGGGATGCCGAGAGCGACTAACCGGGAGGCAAACAGGCAGCGGGTCCAGATTTTTTTGAGCCGGAACTGGAATTGCAGCAGGACACGAGTGAACAGGGCAAACAGGCCAACCAGTTCGGGGAGGGCGATGACGATACTGATCGCGGCGAAACTGACATCCAGGTCGTAAATGAAATAATGGAGAAACGCGCCACTGGTAATGACGTGCCCCAGCGACCACAGGGCCTGGTTTTTAGCCACTCCGACTTCCAATTGCTTCTGGGATCCCGGCGCCACAGGCATTGGATTGCTCAATTACATCTCCCTTACCGAAACATGGCGTTCGTTCCGGCTGATTTCCCCCAAGCCGTTGCCAGACTTGAGGTTCGGATTGCCTCGCTAATATTTTTTCGCTTCTATCATTCCCTTTTTCACCTTTCCGGTCAACCTGAGGACGATATTTACTTCACCTTGACTGTCCCGTTCGTCGACGGAAATTTGAAGAGGCCATAAAAGCAGGTCGTAGGGGAACTGATTTCCGCGACTACAGGAAACGTTAACTCTTTCGCCCAAACTACTTGCATTGCCTAGTAGGAGGCTTAAAATAAGGGAACGGGCGGAAAGGAACTTCTCTCGCGGACGGCCCGGGTAGGGATACTGCCAGTTGTAGTGAATCTTTGGATTTGCAACGAAACCCTAAAACACGTCCTAAGGTTTACCACACTTTTATGATCTACACCCAACTCCTGTTTGTCAGCGGGCAGAAGGTGTGAAACAGTAGAGTGTGTCGATCTGACTTCGCGAATAACCGATAAGAACAGAGATTCTCCCCTCTGAAACGAATAAGACTGTGAAGTCCGTATATAATTACAGGTGAATCTTTTTTAGGCGATCTATCGTTTCCGAAGCGATGTGCCGTTCTCGAAAAAGAGTCACCTCCGATAACGATCCTTTCCGCAGCTCATGCTGCAATCCTGTCCCAACCGCATTCACGCGAGCTGGTCAAATACCCGGAGTTCCTGCAAACATGGCTAACCGATATCTCAGTCTGGAAGAAACCGCTGAACTGCTTGGAATCACCCCTGACGAATTAAAGCAGATTCGGAATCGTAATGAAATTCGCGGGTATGCCGATCGGGGTTCGTGGAAATTCCGTGAAGACGAGGTCAACGAGTACCGCCGTAGCCAGCGTCCCGATTCCGATCCGGATGTACCGCTCTATCAGCCGGAGCCACCTGCTTCGCCCGTGACGCCGGAAGACACGGCCTCCATGGCCGACAGTTCGTCCGACAGTGACGTCCGTCTGGTTCTCGACGAAAACCTCGTCGGCGACGACAGTGAACCGGAAATCTCCTTCGATTCGATTGGAGACTCCGACAGCGACGTGCGACTGGTCGATCAGAATATTGATAAAAAATCAGACAGCGATGTCAAAATCGTCGCCAATGACACCGGTGCAGAATTGCCAGTCCCGAACGATTCCCTGAGTGGAACCGACTCCGACGTTAAACTGGTCAGCGCCGAGTCAGACAGTGATGTGAATTTGATTCAGGACGACTCCGATAGCGATGTCAAAATCTCCAACGACGACACCCAGATGGAAATTGAAACGACCGGCGGAAAACAGTCCGACAGCGACGTAAAAATTGTCGAGACAGACAACGACGTCATTCAGCCCATCAGTATCGCGGGTACCGATCCAGATGCCTCGCTCGCTGCCGAAAGCGACAGCCACGTGAATCTCGAACCGGAACTGGACGAGATGGGCGCAGACTCGGACTCCGACGTACAACTCTCTGAAGATGAACCCGAAACTGGCTTCGACTTCGGAAGCGATAGCGATGTTCGACTCGTTGGGGACAAGAATCCTCAGCTCGAAGGGAGCGACAGCGATGTCGCCCTCGTCTCTGATGAGGATCTTGCCGACGAAAGCGGCATCTCCCTCGCCGAGAGTGAAGATTCAGACATTCGTATCTCGGGCGAAAGTGGAATTTCCCTGAACGACCCGATCGACAGTGGTATCTCCCTTGAATCCGATGACAGCGGCCTGGCTCTCGAGCCGGAAGACGATAGTACCATTTCTCTCCTGCCCGACGACGACAGCGGTATCTCCCTCGAAATGGCGGATGACAGTGGCATCTCTCTCGAAGATGACAGCGGCATCAGCATGGAACAGGATGAACTTGAGGGAACCATCCCCATGATGGCGACCCAGGGAGGAAAGGATACCGACAACTTCGACACGATGGCCGACGAATTCGCTCTGTCTGATGACACGAGCGACGATACTGAAATGCTCTTCATGGAAGATGATGAAGATCAGGCGTCGACGATGGCCGGAGCAGAATCAGCCGATGCCTTTGAAATGGCCGATTCTGAATTCGAAGACATGGAGAGTGAAGAATTCGAACTTGAAGGTTCGCTCGACGAGTTCAATGAATTCGAAGGAGAAGATTTCGACTTCGAAGAAGATGGTGAATCGGTCTCCACGCTGGATGAATTCGACGTCTTCGATGCCGACGATGATGTCTTCGATGAAGAAGGGTTCGAAACAGGCGAAAGTGCTGCCGACTTTGGTCGTCCCATGCCAGCCGGTATGGGCGGGCGTTCGGAAATGGTGGCAGCTCCCGCCGAATGGGATGGCTTGTCAGTTGGACTCGCATTCGGCTCCGCCCTGGTAATGCTACTTTGCATGTTCATCGCTATCGACCTCGTTCGCTCCATGTGGGCACCACTCCCCGCAACCGGCAGCCCTGGTGGACTACTGATCGACACGCTCGGTGGCATGTTCTAAGAGCCACTAAAACTACCACTCATAAAAATCAAACCACCCGTCTGAAATCAGGCGGGTGGTTTTTTGTTTGTAGTGTTGTTTGGAATGAATGTCATTCCGTCGCTAAAAGCGTTTCGCCGCAGACGGGACATTCGGCGAGGTTATTACGAACCTGTTCACCGCAGGCCGGGCAGGTGGTTCCCAGCTCGAATAGAATGGCGTGCTTCTCTTCCTGTTTCTGGTGTAATTGCCGTACCAGTCGCACCATCACAACAATCGAGGCAACTTCCACAATGACCAGGGAGAGTTGCCCCTGGTAAGTCCACTCAGGCGCAGCAAGAGTTGTCCAGAAGGTGACGATCATCGACAGAATCGTTCCACCGACCCAGACGAGCCACCAAGTCAACACGACCGGACTTGGCCAGTTGCGACCTTCTTTCTCTAGATCAGTAACACTGTGATTCCATATTCGTGAGACGATCGGGAGGCCAAGTCCGAAGTTGACGAACGGAATAAAAAAGAACAGCGTGGCCCATCCCGGAGTAAAAGCAGGAGGCTGAGTCACTGATAAAGCAAAAGCATTCACGCTGCTTCTGTATATCCAGACGAGAGAAGCAATCAGAAACACCCAGTTCACGATCCCCGCGAAGATGCCGAACCCCAGTTCGACGTTTGTTGCTAACTTAAACAGAAAATCGTCATTCTTATTCTGCCCATTCATTTCGAGATAGATAAAAAACAGACTGATGCCGACCCAAACCGGCACGCAAACAGCGCGAACCAGACAAACGCCAACGACAAACCGGGAAATTGATCGCGTACTGGTGTATTCGTAATCAGTGGAAATGGCCAAGTTGCTATCCTCTCCCGATGGGTTATTGCAAAACCAGCGATCTGCTGTCCATCCAGCATGACGACTCCTGTGGAATGCGTAAAGGGGATCAACTGCCCTGAGACCAAGTCATGATGTTATTCGAATCTTATCGAGCCAATAGGGTTTCACCGATAGGGAAATTGAGTATCTCAAATTCCCCATTCCCGCCACGGAATCTAAGTTCTCTCTATTTGGCGGGAACGGAAACAAGACATTCCAGACGGAGATAATCCAGTGGGCATTTTTTTATGCAGAATCATTCGCACCAGTGCTTCTTCGATTATCCCGGAATCAACTATTGCATGAATGTATTTGGAATAGGTGTCGTTCAAGGTTTCCCACGAATCGGGAAATGTTGGCTCCAAATAACCCCGGGATACACCAGAAGGAATGATCTCTGATGAAACATGGCGGGAATCAACAGGTCAGCTTTCGCATCAAAGCTGATAAATGCCCCCGCTACTTCTTCTTTCGTTGCAGGCAAGGCCCTCTTGTGCTGCAAGGAAGGCATATCGACAATTCCCATTTAACTTGACGATTTTCCTTATAGAATTTCACAAAGGCCGTGACTGCCCAGACCAGCCATACAGTCGCAAACAAAGCTGTTATAATGATGCCATTTTCCAGTCTAAAAAAACAGGAGTCGCTGTTGCTGGAGAACTCTTTTTAGTCATCTGAGTCCCCTCCATCTCCCGTATATGGAATGGGGACTGTTAATTTCGACCAACTGAAATCGATTTCCTGTTTAGTATCAGTGAGTCGATTATAATACAGTGCGCGTTTTTGCTTCAGATGAATGAGAAACCAGGCGCTTGCATCAACAACAGGAGTAATATGCGTTGCATTAAACGGGATTGTTTTGCGATAAACAACTTTGCTGGTAATTGGTTCGAACAACAGAATTTCACTGCCTGTTCTATCTTCTGTGGCCATTGTTGCCCAAAACACTAATGAGGAACCATCTTGCTGTGGGCATAGTTGGTATGTGAAGTGTGAGTAATCGATCTCTTGATCCGTAGCAAATCCTTCCGGATGGATAAGTATCAGCTCGGCTCGCAAGTGAAGATTTTCATCAGTAAATAATCGTGGTAATTTGGTCACAGAATCCAGACTATACATACCCAGGTTTGGATAATACCCAGACCATTGCTCGGTCGTTTCCGGCAAATCAAGAGTTTCTGTGAAGACTTGTTGGTCGGGAGAATAGACTGCGAATGAACCATCGTATAACCTCACCCCAAGTTTACCTTCGATCAATTGCCATCCAGCCCCTACCGCTTCGGTGTCAGGTAATTCAGGGACGATGACCTCTCCGGAATGAATATCCAGAACCGCGTTGACCGTTACTGTAGCACGCTGTTTAAAAACTCGATTACCGATAGTTTCTTCTCGAACAATGTTCTTGGTCGCGATAAAATAGACATCATCAAATCCGTCAAACAGGATTAAGCTCCCTGCTGCTCCAATTAAGTAAGTAAAAAAACCGACTTCAGTTGAATTCTTAACCGAACATTGTTGTCCTTCTTTTCCTGTTTTCATGTCATGGATTTTAAGTTGCAGAGTACCGTCATGAGTCCCCATAATTGCCAACCTTGTGGCAGAGACACCATAGACGACTTCTTGTCCTAAATTTGTGCGAGACTCAATCTTGCCATCGACAAGACGCACTAACTCTGTTTCGCCATACAAACTGTTCTCGGAAGACAATATATGCAAGATACTTGGCTCGTCTGCTCTCAGATGAGAGGAGGCAAGCAGCAGCAAAAGAAGAAAGGTTTGGACAACACATCCTAAGGTACATGAACGCTGTATCGGAGTGCTTGAATCGGAGGAGCGACATTGTCTGATATTCAAAATGGATACAACACCGACAGTTTTTTTTAAAATTTTCATTTTTCAACTCCTGTTTCAGGATATATCGGAGGCCATTTTTCCTTGTTGAAAACATCCTTCTGGAACTCGCGTCTCTTTCGATGTCGATTTCCAGAAAGTACGTCGAACAGTATTCGCACCCCAAGAGTCCCAAGAAGTATACGCAGTTGCAAAAACGATTACAGCTAAAGCAACTGCCAAGTTACTCCACACTCAAGTACTTTGCAGATCGGTCGTATGTACTCGATCTCATCGACAAAATGCTGGCGAACATCATCAAAGAATTCGCCCCGACTGTCGAGGAAGCGACAATCGACCCGACACGCATGGAGACCACTTCTATAAGCGCGCACTACAAAACAGGGAGTGGAAAAGACCGCTAAAATATGTCAAGCTTTCCGTCGGTGTGTTGGTGAGCTCAATATGACCAGCCAGTCTCGTGGTCAGTTGGGGGCCTTACAATGACAAACGAGAAGCACGACCACTACTCGCTAAAACTAAATCAGTGACGCAACCACAACGTTTGTTTGCGGACAACGGTTGTTAGCGGATAAGGGACACGACGCGGAGTAGGTACATGAATTCTGCCGTGAAGACTGTAACGTGGAAAGCTGGATTCCTCCGGCAGTACATCGACAGGATGGCCAAGTCATCGGTCGGTATCGTTCACGAATGACACAGTAAACATTGCAGGAAAAAAGTTACGGAAAACGTTGGATCGTGGAATCCTTCATGAGTGGCTTGAAGCGAACGACAGGCTCCGCCCTGTCTGCGAGATCGGAGAAGGCTCTGATCGTCGAAGCTGGACTTCGAGTCCTGGCCTATGCCCTGCGGCGTTAGCCCACAAACTACGCTCTATGATTTGTTTTCAACAAGGCAAGACTGCTTCTAAGTGAAGTCAGTCGGGTTTCCGAACAGGCCGCTGCCACCGGTGTTACCAGTACCACCTTGCAGGGGCTCTTTACGTTTGCGAACGTAAGGAGTGACATCTTCTTCTGGCTCATCCTTCGCTGATTCTGGTTTGGCGATCAGAGCTTTCAGCGACAGGCCGATACGATGTTTCTTCTGATCGACTTCGAGGATCTGCACGTCGACCTGCTGGCCTTCTTTCAAAACGTCCGTCACTTTGTTCACTCGTTTATGATCGAGTTCGCTGATATGGATCAACCCTTCGACCCCCTGTTCCAGTTCGACGAATGCTCCGAAATCGGTTGTGCGGGTCACCTTGCCGGAGACCGAGTTTCCTTTTTCGTATTTCGTCTCCGCTGTCGTCCAGGGGTTCTGAACGAGTTGCTTCATACCGAGGCCGATTCGTTTTTTCTCTTCGTCGATCGAAATGATCTGGACTTCGACTTCCTGACCTTCTTTCAAAACGTCGGAGGGATGGTTGATCCGCATCCAGCTGATTTCACCGACATGCAGGAAACCATCAATCGAACCCAAGTCAACAAAGGCACCGTAGTTCTTGATCGTTTTGACTTTACCCTGGTGTTGCTGACCAACAGCGAGAGTTCCCCAGATTTCACCCTGCTCTTCTTCGCGCTGCGCCTGCAGGTACTGCCGACGACTGACGACCAGGTTTCGTTTTTTCGGGTTCACTTCCAGGACAACGGCGGTCACTTTCTGACCGACGAATGGCTCGAGGTCGCTGATGAATCCGATATCAACCTGACCTGCGGGCATGAAAGCACGGAGATTACTGACCGAGACCTCAAGGCCCCCTTTGACTGTTTTGGTAACCATTGCGTCGACAACTTGACCGACATCGACGGCACTCCAGTCGCCGCCCACTTTCTGGCGACCACCGGACAGGTTCAAGTGAATTAATCCCTCATTCGGATCGACTTTCGCGACACGCACGCTGATTTCGCTGCCCACTTCGGGAGGCCCTTTGGGGAACTGTCGAAGTGAAAGTACTCCAGAGGAGCGGAGTCCCAGTTCGATGAAGACATCGTCGCCGTTGATGGAATCAACTTTTCCTTTGAGTCGATCACCTTCACCAACTTCAGCTTCGCTGATTTTGACGGGGTCAGCATCGGAGTTTGATGCGGCGGTGGCAGCAAGATCGCCACTGGCCATTTCCCCAGCCATCGCTGCTTCCAACTGAGCGTCGATATCGGCATCGAGATCATCGGCTTTAGGAATATCGACTTTTGCGGCCTTCGGTTTAGGAGCCGAGGCTTCTTTCATCTGTTCCAGAATCGCTTCGCTATTCACGGCGCTCGTGTTTACTTCGCTTATCGCAGTTTCAGGATTCGTGGTGGCTTCCATGGCGGTTGTGGCTTCGGCAGTCGCTTCGGCCGCTGGCTCAACTGCGGGTGTCTCGGCGACCTCGGAGGTCGGAGCGGATTGTTCCGCTGCCGGTGTACTCGACTGCTCCTGAGACTGTGTTTGTTCTGGGGCAGATGACACTTCCGGTGCGGGTTGGGTTCCGACCGCTTTCATCTCCTGAGGTTGATTCCGCTTCATCCGTTCGGCCAGGGGCGCCTTTTCGGACGAGGTTGATTCCTCAGTCGCAGAAGTTTCGGGCTGAACAGTTTGTTTTTGCTGTTCCGTATCCGCTGAAGTGTTTTGGTCCGGAGTCACAGATTCGTTCGAAGTCATTTACCTAAATTCCTGGAATAGCTGATGGAGCGTCCATCCGAGTTGACCCCTTGATACAGGGGTCAATAGTCGGAATCAATCCATCCGTCGCACGGTGTGTATGGCGAACATCACATAAGTATGTTCCCACTCTACGATTGTCACGGTCCGTGGGATCTGTCTCTGTCGGCGCGATGGGGCACGACATCATTCGTTTCATGCTTTACGATAGCTAATGCCTACCCCACATTCGAGTCCGTTTTATGCCTGAACAGAGATGTTCATCAAATATTTTTGCTCCGCCGGAAAAGCCCCGCTGCCACCCTATTGGCCCGTTTCGCCTCCCGGGACAGGTGTACTTTTGACACAGCGGAACCCAACAGCATCGTCCCGGACCGATTCCTTCATCATTTTTCGATAGCTGCTGGTCAACTCATCATACCTGTTTTTCCACGATCCTCCTCGCAAAACAGCCTGTTTTGCGTCATTTGTTCGACGTGGAGAACCGTCGGTCGGGGCGTCTGTGAAACCAGCAACCCCATCGTCCGAAACGAATTCCCACAAATATCCATGCATATCGTACAGGCCCCAAGGGTTCGGTTTGAGGGCCCCAACGGGGGGATCGTTCCCGGCAGCGTTCCCGGTGTGCCAGGCAAAGTCGTCCAGAATCGAGGCCATCTTGCCGAGATCCTCGTCCGCTTGCGCTTTGTTCCCGAAGCTGTAAACGGTCGTTGTTCCCGCACGACAGCAATACTCCCATTCCGCCTCGGACGGTAACCGAATGATTTCGCTCTCGGCGATCAACTTCCGGGCCCGTAACAGACCGGTCAATTTCTCACAGAATTCCCGTGCCTCGTCCGGCGACATCATCTCCACTGAGTTCCGCGGCCCGGTCCAGCGACTCGGGTTTTCCTCCATTACCAGTTCATACAGGTTTTGCGGCACCTCATACTTCGCTATCGAAAACGAATAATCGAAGGTGACCTCGTGCACTGGCTCCGCCTGTTCTCCTTCAATCCTCGATCCCATCTGGAACGACTTTGGAAAATTTCCCTCGCCAGGAGTGATGACTACCAACTCCTCCACAAACGTCTTCAGCAAATCAGGCTCCTCCGCATGAAGCGGCACGCAGACCAACAGGGCACATAGTATGAATACAGATCGAAGATAGGTCATGGGAGAATATGTTTTTCGGGTTGGAACCACAGATGGACGCAGATAAACACGGATTTGATTTAACCATATTTCAATTGAAATAACACGATTAAAACCTGGTCCAGAGTGAAGGCAAATTGAAGTCAGGCACTTCCCCTCAATGCCAGACGACCTATTGAAGTGTGCCACGGTTTGCTTGTCAAACCGTGCCGTTGTGTGGACGATTGAGGATAAAACTTCAACGGGTTGTGATTGAGGAATCAATCCAAACGAGACAGCTTTTCTCTTGAAGGAGCATTCGAAGACCGATGTTGCAATCGCACGGCTAGACGAGCTAGCCGTGGCACCCTTGAGTGATATATCATCAATAGCATGGTCCACAATCATCGTAAAACAGTTCGCCACTTCGAGGATTCTCCCGACATTCACGAACTCACATTCTCATGTCATCAACGGAAACCGTTGCTGGTGAATGAAACTTGGAAGAAGCTCCTCGCCGAACATATCACACGGGCTATGGCTCGGCATCGATATGGTCTGATTGCATTCGTATTAATGCCGGAACATGTCCATTTACTTGTCACTCCCCAACCGGGGAGTGGATCTATCTCAACATTGCTGAGTGGAATCAAACGTCCCTTCTCCTATCGGATAAAGCAAGAATTGATAAAGACGGACAGTCCGTTATTAAACGAATTGATGATGCCTAAACGTGACGGTGAGTTCCGCTTCCGATTTTGGCTGGACGGACCAGGCTACGATAGAAACATCACGAATCAGAAGACTTTGGAATTAGCCATTAACTACATCCACGAGAATCCCGTTAAACGAGGATTAGTCGAACGGGCAGTCGATTGGAAATGGTCCAGTGGACGATCGTATGTCTTACCAGAAACACCACCGGACAGCGAGTTACCACGAATCGACAAGCTCGATTCCTTTAGGCTTGAAAAATAAAAATCAACAAGGCAGGGGTGCCACGGTTTGCTTGTCAAGCCGTGCCGTTGTGTGGACGATTGAGGATAAAACTTCAACGGGTTGTGATTAAGGAATCAATCCAAACGTGACAGCTTTTCTCTTGAAAGAGCATCGAAGACCGATGTTGCAATCGCACGGCTAGGCGAGCTAGCCGTGGCACCCTTGAGTGATATATCATCAGTAGCATGGTCCACAATCATCGCTTCTATTAATTGCCCATCTCCTTCCCCTCAATATCAGACGACCTATTGAAGTGTGCCACGGTTTGCTTGCCAAACCGTGCCGTTGTGTGGACGATTGAGAGTGTAGTTTCAACGGGTCGTGATTACGGAATCAAGCCAGAGGTGACCGCTTTTCTTGTGATGCAGCATTCGAGGACCGATGTTGCTATCGCACGTCTAGGCTAGCTAGAACCTGTCCAGGATAAGTGTGGCGGCTATCGGTCCCGAAAAGCCCTTAAAAACAGTAGAGGCCATTTCAAAACCCGGTTGTGGCTGTCTGATACTCTACATGGACAGGGTGAACGTGACCCATCAGAGGGTTTTGAAACTACTACTAGGCTACGCCGCCAGAACACGCTACGGTCATCTGGAATGCGCTCTAGCCGTGGCACCCTATGTTTTGTGCTTACTTAAGTGAATGACATCTTAAGTTGATGATATAGGCCGACAGACGAAATCGTAGGTTGGTAAGAAACTCACTTGCCTAGCAACTTTCCGATCACCCAAGTAGGTACTTGTGCTAACCCGGATGTAGACAGTCGGCGGGTGGTCCATTTATTCAGGTCGTCCAAGAGAGGTTCGTTATATAACTCTTGGGCGTTAACCATCAACTCCAGAGCGAAGCCGTGTTGGTTCTGGAGTGTGGTGAGCATCCAACCGAGGAGATAGCTTCGCAGCGAATGTTGTCCCTTATAAGTATTGAGGTAACACATCTCACCCCAACCGGGAGAGGGGCGTTGCCCTTTCGACCAAAGACGTTGACGCGTTGGGGATTGCTGGCGAAGTATTTCGGATGCAATCCGACGAGGGCCTTTGATATCGAAGTGACTGAGCCAGAAGGGTTCTTTGGATAATTGTGCCAGGACTTCGTGCAGTTTGTCTTCCCCTTCGTAAGCGTCGATCAGGCCGGGTTCGAATTCCGCGAGGAGAATTCGGTTCCGAATCTCTTCGGGCAAGCTCATGAAGAGACGCAAATCCGTCCCCTGCGAATCGGTCTTGAACCAGTCGATGCAATCAAGTTCCAGTTTATTGAGGACTTCCGGTAACGTAATGGTCGGGACGGTCGTTTTCTCTTTAACCTCGAACAACGGCGCAAAGTCCCAAACGGTCAGTGCCTCGTTGTCGGGGGAAAGCAGGCTGGAACAGAAGGGGGATTCTGTCAGGTAGAAGGGCGCGTCGGTCTGTTTTTCAGCCACAACTGCGGCGGGAATAAGATGCAACTGCTTATACCCGGAAGAGGCCGTCGTCGTTTCATCGAATTCCCGTTGATCAGCATCGAAGGCGATACAGATCGAGTGCGCCGCCAGCGATTTCCAAGCAGCGTGCATGTCACCCGACGCGCCAATATCGACCAGCACGGGCGGCTGCTCCACGAGCGTAGGGTGCGACAGAACACGATCGAACAATTTGCGGGGAAGGGAGGGCATCGTGCGTTATCCGACCGGGGTGGCGACCTGTTCGGAAGCGACTTCTTCGGGAGTGATGGTGATGACGATCGATTTATAACTGGGAGTCTTCGACGTATCATCGACCTCGGTTGAAACCAGTGCATTCGCTTCGGGGTAATACATCAAGGCATTGCCCGCCCGAATGAAGAACGGCCGGGCCAGTAGGTAACGCATTTCACCCGCGCCACTTTTGACTCGCACGCGCTGGTCGGAGGTTAACCCGAGTTTTTGCATGTCCGTTTCGTTGAGCAGTATGACATCGCGGCGTTCCTGTCCCCGGTAGATATCTTCTTCATCGTAAACAACCGTGTTGAACTGACCTTCGGAACGAACCGTCATTAACCGGAGTTCGTTATCCTGCAGAGCGGGTGGTTCCGGAATCGGTAAGGCGTGGAACTTCGCTTTGCCGCTGGGGGTTGGAAAATTGTAGCCTTCCAAGGTTCGGCCAGTGACGTGAAATTCTTTTTTGGTGGCGTCGATCTCACCCAGTTGTTCGTAACCTGGAATCAATTCCGAAATCAGTTTGCGAATGGCGGAGTGACTTTCCAGTTCGTCCCAATCAATCGGGCTGTCGCTGCCAAGCAATTTTTTGGCGATGGCGTTGATAATGCTGACTTCACTCCGTGGACCTTCCAGGCGTTGTGTTCCTCCGTCGCTCATTCGGACGAAGCTGAACATCGACTCCTGGGTTGTGGGTTGAGGTTCTTCATCGCGAGGAAAAACGGGCAGAATGATCGTTTCCTGACCAAGTCCCCAGGCGTGGCCGGTGTTTAATGTTGTCGAGAGATAGACGTTTAATTTGAGGTTACCAAACGCCTCCGTCGCGAACTGCGCATCCGGGTTGCTGCCGAACAGGTTGCCTCCCAGACAGAAGGCAGTTTCCATCTCTCCTCGCCGGGCCGCCTGCATGCAGGCCATCGTGTCGTAACCGGGTGACTTGGGAATGGAAATGCCGAGTTTTTGCTCGAACCGTTCGAGCATATTCGTTTTCAATTGCGGCACGACGCCCACGGACCCCATTCCCTGCACATTACTGTGACCACGAATCGGCATGACGCCCGCTTCACGCCGACCAACCATCGCGCGAAGCAGAGCGACGTTGGCGATCATCTGCACATTTTCGGTCGCATGCAGATGATGCGTGATTCCCATGGCCCAGGCGATAACACAGTTTTTGGCATCCATGTACTGGCGGCTCAAGTCATCAATCGTCGCGCGATCCACACCCGACTTGGTAATGATTTCGTCCCAACTCGTCTGATCGATTTGATCTTTGAATTCCGCGAAGCCTTCGGTGTGTTCATCAATAAACTGTTGAGACTGGGCATTACTTTCGAGCACATTCTTCGCCACACCGGCGAGCAGTGCCATGTCGCCCCCGATATGAGGCTGGATGTAGGTGCTCGCAATTTCGGAACCGAACAACAGGCTGCGGACATCGCTTGGCACTTTAAAGTTGACGAGGCCGAGTTCTTTAACCGGGTTCAGCACGACGACTTTACCACCGCGTCGCCGAATTTCCATCAACGTGCGCATCAACCGCGGATGATTGGAGGCCGGGTTAGCACCGACCAGAATATAGAGGTCGGTCTTATCGAGATCTTCCAGTTGAACCGTCCCCGCCCCGGTTCCCAAGCTACTCGTCAGCCCGACGCCGCTCGGTTGATGGCAATAGAACGAACAGTTGTTGACGAAGTTCGTCCCGAACAGGCGGGCCATCATCTGCAGAAGAAACCCGGCCTCGTTGGAGGAGCGGCCACTGACATAGAAAAAGGTTTTGTCCGGTCCGCTGGCGTTCATTTGCCCGGCGATTTTATCAAAGGCGTCCTCCCAACTGATGGGACGATACTGGTCGTGCTTCGGTCCACAAATCATCGGTTGAACCAACCGCCCGCTGTTCTCCAATTCGCGTGAAGAGAGGGACCGAAGTTTGGGGATCGTCATTTTCTCGAAGAAGTCCGCCGGAATAGCCGCCTGTAAATCGGACGCCATCGCCTGGAACGATTTCTTACAGACTTCGGGGAAGTGCCCCGCTTCGTTCTTCATCCCCCCGGACTGGCCCCCCATACCAACCGCACAGGTCTTACACGTATTGCGGGCAGACATCGACCGCCACATATTAAGCCACCCGACTCGATGGAACAGCTTGAAGCTATACTTCATCGCCTGCCACCCACCGCCACTTTTCAGTTTACGCATAATTCAACGCCAACCTGAGATGAACATAGAGAGAAGAAATGCCTCCGATAAGAGCATCGTTTCAGTGTATCACAGCGAAGGGGGGAGGGTGAAGGTGAGGGTGGGAGAATGTGGGAGAACTCGACATCGTTTCGATCAGCATTGTTTCGAGTTGAACGGCTGATTTTCAACACGAAGTCACGAAGACACGAAGTAAATCAGGGTAAGTCCAGACAAACTCGAAGAGTTGTCTGGACTGCATAGCGACACAAAGCGTGTGCAGAACCATCAACCGGAAATGCACCCTTGAAGGACACCCTCTCTCATTGTCATCTTAAAATCTTTGTGCCTTTGTGCCTTCGTGTTGAAAGAGAGCTTCACCCCCCCCCCCTAATCCTCCAAGATCTTCCATAACTTGGCGGTGGCCAGTTCGATGCTATTGTTGGCCGGGTCGCGGAAGTAGAGGGATTTGCCGCCCTGGGGCCAGTCGATTTCAGCTTCGATTTCGATTTCTTTCTCAGTCAGTTTTTGTCTCCATTCTTCCAGTTCGTTTTCCTTCATCCGGAAAGCCATGTGACAGGGGCCGTGGGCTCCATGGCGGGGGATCTCGACACCGGCGACTTCCATGTTGTGCCCGCTGGATCGGTCTGGATTGAAGACGAGAAACAGACTCTGCCGACAACGAAAAAAAATGTGATGCGGGGGATCCTCATCCAGCACTTCCAGCCCGAGGACATCCGTGTAGAACTGCTTGATCCCCGTGAGATCGTCGGCGTAAATAATCGTTTCCAGAACACCGTGTGGTTGCATGTCGAGTGAGTCGCTTTCGGAATGAATTCGAATGAAATGCCTCGGCGGGCGGATGCGAATTATTATATCGTTGAATTCACTACTGGACGAGTCGACCATGCGTAGCTAATATTACAGCACAGTTCTTTCTTCGTTTCCCCTCTCGACAGGGTTTCATCGATGACCACGATCGAACATGCGCTGGTCGGTATGCATGGTGCTTTACTATTAGGGGTGAATACAAAAGCGGGTTGGGCAGCAATCACGCTGGCGGCGGTAGCGTCGATTCTCCCCGACTTCGACGGGCTGGCACTGCTGGTGAGTGTGGAGCAGTTTGATGCGGGGCACCGGGTTTGGGGACATAACCTGTTGGT
Source organism: Polystyrenella longa (assembly GCF_007750395.1). Lineage (GTDB taxonomy): Bacteria > Planctomycetota > Planctomycetia > Planctomycetales > Planctomycetaceae > Polystyrenella > Polystyrenella longa. The sequence goes on from NZ_CP036281.1 coordinate 5,954,201, forward strand.
GATTGTGATCACCTCTCTCATCCTGGCAGGTTCACAGTATCGGTTTCACTGGATCGAACGGCTTGCCCGGCGGTCCAGCCGGATACTCCTCACCGAGGCCCAGACGCGAGTTAATAGCCCACCAGTCGCGGCCTCGTTTCTCTTTCTGTTTGTAATCGTCGCCACCTGTCAGATCGTGCATCTCTTCTGCGACATGGTGGTCTCGGGCGGCCACGGCCTATCACACTGGGAAGTCCTCCCCTTCTGGCCATTTCACAACAAGGGCTTTGTCTTCCCCCTCATCCCCTGGGGCGATGTTGGCCCCACAGTCATCCTGATGCTGGGTGCCATCACCCTCGCCAAACTCCCGCAACTCACAAAAACCATTTCCGGTGTGACCTTACTGACGCTATGCAGTTACCTGGCAGCACGCGGCGCGATGAGTTGATGAGAAGTTGAATTGTAATGAAGGAGAGTTTTTGAATCACTCTCTCCCCCCTCTCAACCCCAGCTTGCATTAGTAAGGGTGATGCAAGCTGGTAGGACAGTGAGATGGAAGCATTCAAGCCGGGAGAGCAAAGAGTATTATCCTATAGCCCTACAATGCTCGCATCGTAGGCGGCTATCTCAAACCCGGTGGGATCGGGGGTGAAGGCTTGTTGACCTCCGATGGGTTTGAGACGCGAGATGGGGATGCCGGTTAGCTCGGAGACGGTTTGGCTTAGCGGTCCAAGTTGCGCGAGATCGATTTTGACTTTGCGACCGAATTCTTTTTCATGCATCTTTAGTGCTACGGCGACTTCTTCGAGCGCGGCGTTGCCCGCTCGTTCGCCAATTCCGTTAACCGTACATTGGACGACGTTGGCTCCCTCTGCGATGCAGGCGAGTGAGTTTGCCACGGCGAGACCGAGATCATTGTGAAAGTGAACGGCGAGCAGAGCTTTGTGCAGGTTGGGGACGTTGCTCTGAATCTCTTTGATGAAATCAACCGCCTGCGGTGGAGTGAGAAAACCGACGGTGTCGGGGAAGCCGATGGTGGTTGCCCCGGCTTTGATGGCCTCGGTGTAACATTCGCAAAGAAAATCTTTTTCGGTTCGGCTGGCGTCCTCCGGGCTGAAGGCGACGATCAGAAATTTTTTGGAGGCATAAGAAACCGTCTCTCCGATGAGATCCAGAATTTCTGTTTTCGATTTATTCAGTTTATGTTCCCGGTGCAGGGGACTCGTTCCACAGAACAGGCTGACCCCCCTCTTGGCCAGTGGTTGGCCTTCGAGAGCAACTTCGGCAGCATCGACATCTCCTTTGACAGTCCGGCAGAGAGCTGTGAGGACCGGCTTTTTGATGACTCCCACCATCATACGAATGGCGTCGATATCGGCTTGCGAGGATGCAGGGAAACCGGCGTCGAGCGAATGAACTCCCGTTTTCTCAAGTAGTTGAGCAATACGGACTTTCTCGTCTGGTTCCAAGGTGGCGCCCGGCATCTGTTCGCCATCGCGGAGAGTCGTGTCGCTGAGCATCACCTTGCCCGACTTTTTGTGAAAGCCAATCACGGTGTGCTTCAGGGACTGCGAAAGATTCCATTCGAGGCGTTTAAACAGATTCATCGGGAACACTTTTTGATTCGGTAGGCAGAAGATTTTTTTCTGAACGGGAGTAACTGTATTCAATCAAGCCCAAGTTCACCAGACTCGTTTTCCTTCCCGGTTCCGCGCCAAATTTTCCCGTTTCCTTCAATTGGAGGCCCTTTGGAGGTAGAGGGACTTCGAGCGAGGTATTCATTAAATGCTGCAAAAACAGGGGTTTGGTGAAACCAACGCCCGAGGGAACGCCCACCCTCGACATTGGTGTTGACCAAACTTGAATCTTTTTTGACAATCCGCCGACTTTCTCCAGGAAACCGGTGGGCTTGTTGCCGGTCTCTTCTCTCGATTTCGACCCTGTACTGGATAGGTAGCACTGTGAAGACAAAACTGTGCACTTTAATACTGACTCTGCTGATTTCGCCCTGTTTACTGGCCGATGATTTTTTGCCCCCCATTACCATGGCGATGCAGAACTCCGATCCTTTTAGTGGTTTGGGAGATCCGAGTGGAGATTTCAATCTGCCCGCCCCTGGGGGCAATGACTTTGGCGCTCCGCCCGATTTCTCGGCTCCGCTGCAGTCACCAACGACCCCGTCGCCAGCACCCGATCCGGCCTTTACGGTACCCGGGAACGATCCATTCCTCGCACCGCAACAACAGCAATTCAATCCGTATCAGCCAATCATGCCTGGTCCTGCTCCCACGCAGGGGTTCACTGGAGCTCAACCTTACGACTTCGGCTGGAAACAGCGTTACGACGTCAACTGGATGCCGGCAGAATCGACCTCGCCGGACGTGGGAGATTTTGGCATTCTCGAGTTCGACGCCGAGTGGGAATATTCGATGCCGTTCGCTCAATACTGGGTTCTCTCATCAACACCACAGTTTGGTGTTCAGTTCTGGGATGGCCCTGATAGCTCCCCGATTCCGACACGCAACTTGCCCAGCGAAGTGTATCGCTTTGGTTGGGACTTTGAACTGGAAACACCTGCCAACGGTCCGTGGAGTGTGCAACTTGGATTTACTCCGTCGATCAATACCGACTTGCAGGATAATTTAACTTCGGATGCCTACAACTGGGATGGTCGCGGAATTTTGTTTTACAATGCATCACCTACGATGACTTATGCTTTGGGTGTTGGGTTCTGGGACCGTGTTGATGATCAATGGATTCCCTACGCTGGTTTCGTCTGGACCCCCAGCCCCCGATGGGAATTCCGGATCATGTCACCCGAATCGCGAATCAGTTACTTCCTGGGTAACTTTATGGGATACAAAACCTGGCTCTATGGTAAAGGGGAGTATCACGTAGATGCTTACGAGATCGACATGGAACCCGCAGGTGTTCGAGAGAAAATTCAAATTGAAGACTGGCGAGCCGTCATGGGTATCTATTTCGATCGAGGACACTATCAGAAATTCATCGAAGCAGGATGGGTCTTCAATCGTGAGGTGACCTTCAACAATGGCACCCCTGGCTTTGATATCGGCGATGGCTTCCTGTTGCAGGGTGGCTACCGATTCTAAGACAGGCGACCGTCCGAACGGGCCGTGATTAACTTATAATCAGACCACGACAACCTACCTGAAAGCGAAGCACCATGAGCGATCAACTGGCCATTGTACTGGCAGCAGGACGCAGTACCCGGATGAAATCAGACCTGCCCAAGGTTCTGCATGAAATCCACGGGAAACCGATGATCGACTATGTTCTGGATGCCGTTCGCAGTGCGGGGTTGAATAAAGTCGTGGTCGTCGTCGGCCATCAGGCTGAACGCGTGCAGCAAGCACTTTCGCATCATGACGAGTTAGAATTTGCTTTGCAAACAGAACAACTGGGCACAGGCCATGCCGTGATGAGTTGTCGCGATCAACTGGCGGCACACAACGGACCCGTCGTAGTTCTTGCGGGCGATACGCCGTTGCTGCAAGCAAGCTCTTTGGAAGGGCTGGTTAAACAACTCGTTGATAATAATGCGAGTGCCGTGATCGGTTCTGCGAACACCGAAAATAACTTCGGCCTCGGACGCGTTGTCCGCAGCGCCGATGGTCAATTTGAACGGATCGTCGAACAGAAAGATGCCAATGAAGCCGAACAGCAAATCACCGAGATCAATACCGGATGTTACGCGTTTGACTCGCAGTCGCTGCTCCGTTCACTCGATCAGTTGAAACCGGAAAACTCTCAATCGGAGTATTACCTGACGGACTGCCCCGGCATAATGCAGCAAGCAGGTGAAACGGTTCTCGCCAGCTGCCTGTTCACCATCGAAGAAGCGATGGGCGTGAACACTCAGGAACAACTGGCCGAAGTCAGCCAGGCCATTCAACCCTGCTGAATCCCCAAATTGCTCAGCACGGCATGGCAACGTTTGCCATCGCGGGTTTGTATTAGACGCATACCTTGTTTTGAAACGGCCCTACGCCTCTGGCGGTTTTGAAATGGCCCTACACCTCTGTCGCTGGTGGAGACCATTTGCCCCAGTGTTTCAGGTAGTGTGTATAAGCCGGGCTATCGGTTGCCTGGGTTTCGAGCCACGTCTTAGTCTTGGAGACGAGATCCTGTTCCTGCTCGATCGTCAGTTGACCGCAGAGAACGCGGCTGCGAAGGAACACGAAATACGTATCGAGCACATCGCAGCGACAGTAATCGTTGATCGCTTCGACTTCACCCCGTTCATACATGTCTTGCACATAAGAACCATCGATGCCTGTCTTGCCCGGTTTGCCGATCAGGTTCGCCAGCAAGTTGAGGCCACCGGTTGCTTTGCCTGCACCAAAGTTGGTGAAGAGATCCATCAGATCCAAATGCGAAGTCGTGTTGTATCTGTTCCGCGCCTGCTCGAATGACCGGGCGTTGAGATTGAACCACTCTGGAAGACTGTAACCGTATCGATACGCAGCGAGTTCCATCACGGGCAAATCGTAGCCACGACCGTTGAAAGTGACAAAAGTAGGATGCTGGTAGTGCCGCCAGCCCATCCAGAAACGCCGCGTAATTTCGTGCGGGCGGTATTCCGGAGAGTCGAGGACCGTCAGATCGATCAGGCGAAAGTGGGAATCAATCTTTGCCACCGCCACCGAGATCGGCAGCATAAAGGTTGCTGGTAAAACATCTCTCCCAGTTTGCTCCAGCAACTCATCCCGATACTGCCGAACCGCCTCTTCTGCGGAATGCCCTTTACCCGGGTATCGGACTTTGGCGATTAAATCTCCATCCGCAACCGTTTCTACGTCAAAGATCAGGTAGGCGACCTGCTGCTGTTGTTCATTTTCCATGAAGCCTCTCTCCTGATGACTGTCTCTATGGGGCCTTAAAGATACGGTGAAAACCAAGGGTGCCGTTCGTGTCGGTACATGACCTGAAAAACTGGGAATGGCATTCCCCCGGTCCGCTCGATACGATAGTGACGACTCCCCTGTAGTGCTCCGATTGTACCCGATCCGTGATTTAAAATTAATGGTGACGCTTCTTCATGACGACCCCAGACCAACCCACAACCGAAAGAAACCCCAATCCGAAGGACGCGCAAGAGGCGTTACAGGAACGGGAGGCCAAAGCACTGCAAGGTCTGGCGGCAGCTCAATCACGGTTGCGGACCGAGATCCGGAAGGTGATCATCGGTCAGGAGGAAGTCGTTGACCTGATGCTGACATCCCTGTTCAGCGGCGGACACTGCCTGCTGGTGGGAGTCCCTGGCTTGGCAAAGACGTTACTGGTCAGCACCATTGCCCAGGCATTGGAGCTTTCCTACCGACGAATCCAATTTACGCCCGACCTGATGCCCTCGGACATAACCGGAACGGACGTATTACAGGACGATCCGGAAACGGGTAAACGGAGTTTCCGGTTCATGAAAGGACCGTTGTTTACCAATATCCTGCTGGCCGATGAAATCAACCGGACGCCTCCCAAAACACAGGCGGCATTGCTCGAAGCAATGCAAGAACGCCATGTCAGCGTGGGCACCCATACCTACAAGCTACCTGATCCCTTCTTTGTACTGGCGACACAGAACCCGATTGAACAGGAAGGGACTTATCCTCTTCCCGAGGCGCAGCTCGATCGGTTTATGTATCAGATTACAGTTTCCTATCCGTCCGCCGCGGAAGAACTCCGAATTCTAAAACAAACGACACGCGGCGCCCGTCCCGAACTCGATTGCGCGTTGACTGGGGCACAGGTGCTGGCTCTACAGGAAGTCGTACAGAAGATTCCAGTTCCCGAACATGTTTATGTCTATGCCCGCGATTTGATCCGGCAAACCCGACCACTGGAGGAGGGGGCTTACCCCTTTATTAAACAGTACGTTTCCTGGGGAGCCGGGCCTCGCGCGGGGCAGTTCCTCATTATGGGGGCCAAAGCCTACGCGCTCCTGCAGGGACGATTTCAAGTAACGACTAAAGATGTTCAGGCCATTGCACGACCTGTGCTCAGGCACCGCTTGGTGACGAATTTCCAAGCAGATAGTGACCGGATCCAACCAGACGACGTGGTTGCCATGTTACTTGAACAAGTTCAAGTCGAAGCGAAAGCCTCCGCCAAATCGCTACGGGATGTCTGAGTAAGGCCCGGCCTTCTGTTGAGGAAATTACCTCAACCCGCCCCTTGCGACTGCTACAAGCGACAGAATCCAAGCAAGCATCAAAGGCAGGTCCGATACACCTGTAAAGCCTGCTACAGCATTCGTCTAACCGCCACAACCGGCCATGCGTACTCTTCGGCCCTGATCGTCTGTTCCTAAGAAGCTCTCGAACTAAACCGTCAATCCAAAGTCGATCTGAATTTAAGTAATTCCAGCCGCCTATTTAGCTTAGACGAAATATAGTTAGGCTGTCTAAACAATTTAGAGACCGTGGAAGTAAGTAGATCCCTTCGTAGAACAGATGCCAGTTTATCGCTGGAAGCAAGGTTCTCGGTTCTGGCAGTTTCCCCCTCGGGGCATTTGCCAATCTACAAGCTTCTTCACTTCCTACCTCTTCTGCTTTCATTCGAAAGCAGGTCTCTGATTGAGGAACCGGTTGGTACAACTTCATGTTAAACACAACTACTAGCGAAGAGTCTGTTGCAAACGAAAGCGCATCGTCGGTTAACGACTTTGTTATCAGTATTCTGCGCCCGCTGGCCGGCTATTTCAGCCTCTTCTTCCTGGCGCTCACCGGTTATTACTGTTTCGCTTTGCCTGCGAGAGGAAACATGCTTACGGTAGCGGCTGCAAGTACCTCGCTGCTGATGCTGACGATATGGTTCTTGTCCGTTTCGACCCGATTTCAGAATCGATCCGCACATCTGAAGCTCAGTTTGTGCATGCTGCAGATATTGACGTTCCTTATCATCTCTGAGAACTATTACCATTCCACGCTGGCTGATGTCCTGAACCCGCTCGCCATGGTGGGAATTGGTAGCCTTTATCTCTCACGTAAATGGTTGGTGGGAACCTTAGCCAGTTACTTCCTCATCTTCTTTTATATTCATCTGGATCTCTCTCCAGAAAACCTGCTGGACGAACATGCAATAATTTTGCTTTGTTCTGCCGGTGTTTCGCTGTTTGTGAACTTCATCCGTATGAAATCGTTCCACGAACTCAACGAAACCCGCGCTCATGAAGCCGCCCAGAAAGTGGAGATGGAGCAGATCCTGCAAGATCTGCAGCGGCGTGAAGAACTGTTCCGTATGTTGGGACAATCCTTGCCGATCGGTATTTTCAAAACCGACGACAAAGGCCGTTGTACCTTTTCCAATAACCGTTGGCAGTCGATTTCGCAGATACCATTCAGCCAGATGATGAACGCACACTGGTGCGATGCTATTCATAAATCGGAACGCCAGAAAGCACACGATGCCTGGACACGAACCACCTTGTCAGGCGAACGTTTCAGTTCACTCTTCCGCCTTAACGACCTGAAAGGCAAAAAACGGTGGGGCATGCTCAGCATCAATCCGGTCTGTTCCGATCAGGGTGTCCTGTACTTCGGGGCGGTGGAAGATGTCACCGAATCCAAGCTAGCAGAAGAAGAACTCAAAACCTACGCGGAAGACCTGCAAACCGCCAAGGAAGCAGATGAGCGTAATGCTCAGCAATTGGTAAAAGTGGTCGAAGAACTGGAAGAGGCCAAGCAGAGAGCAGAAGCCTCGACGCGGGCTAAGTCCGAATTCCTGGCGAACATGAGTCACGAAATCAGAACCCCGATGACGGCTATTATTGGGTATTCCAACATCTTGCTCGAAGAATACGAAGACAATAGGGAACTCTCCGAAGCACTCTCCATCATTAACCGTAATGGTGAGTTTCTATTACAAATCATTAACGACATTCTGGATATTTCCAAAATCGAAGCGGGTAAGCTTCAGGTCGAAAATATTGTCTGTCGCCCCATCGAGTTGATCGAAGAAGTCTTTTCCTTGATGGAAGGACGGGCGAAGGATCAGAATATCCCACTGCTCGTGGAATACATAGGTACGATTCCGGAACTAATCCATAGTGATCCGGTTCGGTTGCGGCAGATTCTGTTCAACCTGCTAAGTAATGCGATTAAGTTTACCAAAGAAGGTTTCGTTAAACTGCGGGTTTCCTTCCTGCCTGAAGTGGAGCAGCTGGTATTCGAAGTCATCGACAGCGGAATCGGAATGAATTCCAATCAGGTTGCCAATCTCTTCCAGCCATTTTCTCAGGCCGATCAATCAACGACGCGTAAATATGGCGGAACGGGCCTTGGTCTGACAATTTCCAGACGTCTCGCCGAGATGCTCAACGGAAAATTGACAGCCGCATCCGAACCAGGCAAAGGGAGCACCTTCACCGCAACGATTGGAGTCCATGGTGTCAATGATTCGTGCATGGTCAATCCCGTCAGTTTCAAAGCCATCGAGTCGACCACCTCGACGTCAACAGAGATGGCCTTACCCCCAAAGCAAGTCGCTCCCGTTGCTGAAATCGCCTCCACCTCGCAGAAAGAAACCCGTATTCTGCTTGCTGAAGATGGTAAAGATAATCAACGACTGATTTCGATGCTACTTAAAAAGGCGGGGATGGAAATCACCGTGGTCGAAAACGGACAGTTAGCCGTAGAAGAAGCGATGGAGAAAGAAGCGGACAGACGGCCGTATGATGTGATCCTCATGGATATGCAGATGCCGGTCATGGACGGTTACACCGCAACATCGACTTTGCGACAGCTTGGCTACCAGCGTCCTATCGTCGCTCTGACTGCTCATGCGATGAGTAGCGACCGACAAAAATGTATCTCAGCCGGAACAGATGATTTCGAAACGAAGCCAATCAATCGCAAACGTCTTGTTGATGTGATTGAGCGGGCTCAACAGAAGTATCTGCAGGAAAGCACTAAGGATCATGCTCTCCACAGCTAGTGAATGGCGTCTCCAGTAGCTGCACCGACGTCTTTATTAGAGCGGGAGCGGCCGACGGTGGAAACCGTGAACGTCACTTACCCCCCTTGCCTCTATTGAGCCAAGTTAGAATCACGAAGTGGTTCAACACGCTCAAAAATGATCCCGGTGCGACCCTCATAAATTGCTCGCCAGTTGTCTGAGTCCCGCAGACGGTTGATCATCATAGCTCGCCGAGGCTTGTCGAGCACGACAAGGTCAATCTGGTAGTCGTCCAACCGCTTCAACCATCCAGAGCGGAGTTGCATCATCAGCCGATAGTCAGTCCAGACTTTCCGTGGTGTCAGATGGACGTGCGAATAAACAAAGACTGGCTGATCGGCATCGCTCGCCCAGATAAAGAAATCACCCCACTCCATTGTATGAAACATTCGAAAGGGTTTTTCGTCGTGTTCCAACCGCTCCTGTAATCGTTGATTTAAAAATGACGTCAGTTCCAGTGGAGTTTTAAAAGAAACAGCCTTCGTAAGTGAGTGGGTAATGTGATCGTTTTTCAAAGCAATAGTCACTCGTTGAAAGCTCCGTTGGGAGACCGTCAAGGAGATCCCGACCAAAATAATCAATGCACTTACCGCCAGATAAAGTCGATTCAGCCCGACCGATTCATGTGATTTAAATCTCGTCATAAGCGAGCCGAAGTTGCCCTGCAATTGTCGAGTCGCTTCTATTGCCGCCACTGGAGCCCACCAGACAATCATGCGACTGTTGAGCAACATCGCAATCCCCAACACCAACAGCAATAAGCCATTGAATGTGCTGATACTTGCTCGATTACGCCGCCACAGGACGAGCAGTAACAAGCAGGCAAATAACGCGGCCTTCCCCTGGCGCATCTGTAATGTCAGCGGTTTCCATTCGATGAGATCATATAAATTGGGATCCTTCGAAAAAGTCCGCACCGTCTCATACAGGTAGGCCCCATAGGGATTCACCAGCGGAACAACGAAGGTTACCAGCAACAGAAGACCACTGAATAGAATCTCCGGTTGGCTGATCCAATGTGTCAAACTTCGTGACTGACGGATGGAATCAATCAGCTGCGCCAGCACATACGCTCCCGACAAGCCAACCCCCATGACGAAGGACCCATGCAAGTTCGCACTGATCAGCATTACAGGCGGAATCCACAGGAGCAACGTAGGTCTGAATGGAAATTGGTAACGGCAGACGAGCAGTACAAACAGAAATGCCCCCGCCAGTTGGGGGCGAATAATTTGAAATTGCTCCCATTCCAGCCAGAGCATCAACCCCGCTCCCAAGATTGAAATGAGTACACTCTGCGACAATCGATATCCGGTCAAGAAGAAGAATCCCACCATGGAAGCCACGACCAGGCCAAAGCTCAACTGTAATCCCCCGACACCGTAATCCGCTTCGATCCCATACAGAATAAGTTGAGAGAGCCAGGCGGTATCGACGACATACCGGTCATCAGGAGTGAGTAGAAAGGGTTCCCGGACAGGAAGTTCGCCAGTCTCCCAGATCATACGACCGAACGAGAGATGGGCCCACAGATCGGTATGCCAGAGGGGCAATTGAGAAAAGTAAAAGAAGACGGCGCAGAACAAAAGGCTTGCAGCCAGCAACGAACGAGAATCGGTAAACCAGCGGGACATAAATCTAAAGGGAACCAGGGCCAAAGGGGAGGGAAAGCGACGGAACAGAGTAATCGCGAGTTTAATGAGTCAACCGTCGAAAGAGCTACCCTTACCCCAGCATCATTATTTCAATCACCAGTACCTTCAGCCGTCCTCTTTTTTCAATTCTTTGCGGAACCAGGCCCGGATCATTTTCCATTCGAGTTCGGCCGTTCGTTTAGAGATCCCCAAGTGCTTCGCGGCTTGTTCGACTGTCAGGCCTCCATAAAAACGAAGTTCTACCAGCTCAGCCTGGCGCTCGTCGAGGCGTTCCAGTTTCAACAACATGTCTTCCAGGCTCAGGATGTCCTCGGGTTTATCGTGCGAAAATACGATTGCTCGATCCAGCGGAATTCGCTCCAGATCGCCACCTCGCTTATGTGTTGCTCTTGCACGGGCATAATCGACCAGAATACGTCGCATCTGACGCGCCGCAATCGCGATAAAATGCGAGCGACCTTCCCACTCCACCTTATCCTGGTTCACCAGTTTAAGGTACGCCTCGTGTACCAGATCCGTCGGCTGGAGCGTATGTCCGACGCGCTCGTTCTTCAAAAAGTAGGACGCCAACCGTCGCAATTCCTCGTAGACAATGGGCAACAGCTTTTCGGACGCTGCCTGATCCCCTTGGGATAGGGCCTGCAAGAACTGCGTCGTTTGTGAAATTTTCGTGTTAGTCATAGGGAAACTCACTATGTGAGAGGGTGGCTCAAGTGAGTCCTATTTAAAGTATTTAACTGGCGTCCCCGGGAAGCTTCTGAAATATATTAAACCCGAAAATATTTATTTTAGCTAGTTCGGGGTCACGCTGCAGAATCGATGATCGCACACTTTCGCAATTTGATCCCTCTTCGCCCCAATTCCCCTCGAATGTTTAAGTCGATCTTTTACAAGCACTTAGCCTCTTAATTCATACAAAAAAGAAAATTAATCACTTTTGATTGCGCAGTTTTCCCTTAGATATCGCGGGTTTAATTAAGGCGATTGACTGATGTCTGCTCACGATCGAAGAGAACGATCTTCCTGTTCTTTTAACGCTGCTGGTTGTCCGGCAGAGTTATCAGACTAAAGATTACATAACTTCTCAAATGGAAAAAAAGCGGTTTCACCTCTATCAGTCGTCTTACCCTCAATAAGACTATCGCTGCCGGGCCTCAGCGAAATGAGGCCTTTACGGTAAAAGGACAGGCTTGGCGAAAGCCACAGTCAGTCGATTTCCCCCCGCTTTACTTAAGTGGGGAGGATCCTTACCTGCTCCGGCAAACTAGTTAGATTTCGAGACCGTTCGACTGTTTTGAACCTTGGATTTTCTTTTCAGTCGTCACATCAATAATCCCTCTCCGGGAAACAACTCATACGAAAGGATTGAATTCATGTATGACGCCAATCCGCAACCACCTATCCGTGTCCTGTTGGCCGATTCTCATAAATCAATTGCTGATGCTTTTTCTTATGTTTTTCAGAACGTCTATAACATGGTTGTTGTAGCAACGACGGAAAACACCCAGGAAACTCGGGAAGCTATCGAGTTCCATAAACCGCAACTCGTTCTATTGAGCGTCGATCTGCCGGGCAGTTCTCCCTTTGCACTGGTCGCTGACTTGTCAAAAGAGATGCCCGAGATCAATACCGCATTCCTGGCAGATCGCGGAGCGGACGTGCTTGTTGACCAAGCCATCCGAGCCGGTGCCACCGGGTTCCTGCTCAAGTCTGATCCTATCCTGGAACTCGTACAACACTGTCGCCGTATCGCTTGTGGCGGGACGAGTTTCTCTACGGAAATTAAAGAGAAACTCGAGCAAAAAGAAGGTTCTCGTCACTACCGGTTGGATAGTAAAAGCACGCTGAGCGCTTTAACTAAACGTCAACTGGAAGTACTGCGACGCCTGGCCGAAGGAGACTCCGTGAAGAAGATCGCTAACGATCTACACATCTCTTCCAAGTCGGTCGACAGTCACAAATACCGTCTGATGCAACGACTCGGTATCCATGATCGTGTTGAACTTTGCCGACTGGCGATTCGTGAAGGCTTGATCCACGCCTGATGCGAGGACAACCTGAGTAGAATCCAGTTAGCTCCACTCCGAAAGAACTTTAAAGCTGATCAATAACAACGATCACTCACAGCGAAGCACTTCAGCAACAGTCCAGGGTTCCCGTCCGACAGTGTCTACCCTTCCAGTAAATCTGTCCATCAATCGGGAGCCACTGGGCTTTTTTATGCGCGGTCAGTGAAATTCAATTCGTAGGCAAGCAACTACCTGAACAGTGATTGCCGTTCCCTATTACTTCTCGCCCTGCTTATTCCTCCGGCTTTTCCGGCAGCGCTAAATCGGCTTCGCTTAAATCAACTTTGGCACCCTCCTTGGGCACATCGACATGGGCGGTCCAGAGGATCGCGTTGACGATCATCTTGCGGAAAGCATCGTCCTGGAAATTTTCGTAGAAATGACCAAGCGTCGTACCGTAGGAGCGACCGTCGTTCTGTTCTCGTTCAAAGGCCCAACCGACGACCACGGGGTTGTCATTGGCCGTGATTTCAAGAACGGGAGTGGCGGCGTCGGTGATGGACGGGTTGAGGTAGTATTCGTCGTAAATCTCGTACTCGTCCCACCCGTGGCTAATCGGGTGGTCCGGAGCCAGTTGTGTCAGATGCGACTTGCCAGTGTGCTGCCCCACGTTACTGATCCAGGTGCCGCCCAAGTAACTCGTCCAAACTGGCCCCAGTCGATCCAGGTTTTTCTCGTAGATGGAAGAGGCCCAGTGAATCGTGACGAGCCCCACGCCTTTGTCTAGCTGCTCGATCACTTGATCGCGAAATGGACTGTCGAACAGAAACTCGGCCGCCGGCGTCGAATAGACGACGATGGTGTCGATCCCTTCCAGTTGAGAAGCCTCTTTCGGCCAACCATCGCTGATGACAGTTTCGATCTCTCCATTCAATTTCAAACACTTCGCCAGCATCTCACTCGTATGTAAATACATATGCGTCGCGAAAGGATGATCGGGCTGCTTGCCGACGAACAGAACTTTGGCTTTAGGGGCGGCCTCAGCGAAGAGGGATAGCGTGAGGACGAAGAGTACGGGCAAAGTGCCGTAAAAGAGAGAGCGTTTCATGAGTGTGCGAGACCATAGACGGGAGTGGGGTATAATGAATGACAGCACGTCCATCATAGCGGAAGCGGCACATCTGGAGCGATCATATTCTCACATGGAATTGAATTATACATTGTGTGTAGCGTCTCTAAGCTTCAAGATGGAATCTTCGAGGGATGGGTGGTCTTTTCACACACTCATTAAAGAGCACCTGTCGCTGCTCGTTGAAATATCATCATGAGATAGAGTCCAAAATGCAGATCTGGTTCGCTTCAAGAATAAGAGAAACAAAAGTTATGAATCGACTCCTCTACGTCACTCTGTTCTCGTTCTTCCTCTTGGGGATGTCTACTTCTTGTGGTTTCCTGCATGCCGACGACCGTCCCAATGTGTTATTCATTGCTGTCGATGATTTACGTCCAGAACTTGCCTGCTATGGTAAAACACATATCCATTCTCCCAACATTGATCGGTTGGCTGAGACGGGCGTATTGTTCGAACGGGCCTACTGCATGGTGCCCACCTGCGGCGCCTCTCGAGCCAGTCTGATGACGGGCATCCGGCCGGCGCCCCATCGGTTTGTCAATTATCTGGCATGGGCCGAGAAGGATGCCCCCGATGCGAAGACAATGAACACGCAGTTCAAAGAAAATGGGTACCACACTGTTTCGCTTGGGAAAATTTTTCATCACCCCGAAGACAATGAGCAGGGTTGGTCGGAACCGGCATGGCGTGTTAAGAACGTTTCCTGGTGGCAAGATCCGGCGAGCCAGAAGATACACAATCAACGACAGAAAATGGGCAAGGGAATACGTGGCCCCGCCTTTGAATCCCCCGAGGTCCCGGACAATGCGTACTCGGACGGCTTATTGGCCGAACAAGCCATTTCCGATCTTCAGAGGTTGAGCAAACAGAAGGAACCGTTCTTTCTGTCTGTGGGGTTTTTAAAACCGCATCTTCCCTTCAATGCACCGAAAAAATACTGGGACTTGTACAATCACGCCGAGATTCAGCTTCCGGATAATTATCACGTTCCGAAAGACGCCCCGTCGGAATCGATACACAGATCGGGCGAATTACGTGCTTACTCAAACATTCCTGCCAATGGACCCGTCTCCACTGAAACTGCCCGCAAGCTGATTCACGGTTACTACGCCTGTGTCAGTTACACGGACGCCCTGATCGGCCAGGTGCTGGAAGAACTGGACCGACTCGAACTGGCCGAGAACACCATCGTGGTCCTCTGGGGGGATCATGGTTGGAACCTGGGAGAGCACACGCTCTGGTGTAAACATTCCTGCTACGAAACATCACTCCTAATTCCAATTATTATACGTGCCCCTGGAATTGACGGTGGTCAGCGAAGGAGGCAGTTAATCGAGTCGATCGATCTTTACCCGACACTCTGTGACCTGACCAGAATTTCCAAGCCGATCCATTTGCAGGGTGATAGCCTTGTCCCGCTACTTCTGAATGAACAGAGCGAGTGGAAGAAGTCCGCGATCAGCCGCTATCGCAAAGGGGACACGATCCGTACCGAGGGTTACCGTTACACCGAATTTCGAGATCATCAGGGAATTCAAAGTGGTCGAATGCTGTATGACCATGGGGCAGATCCGGGTGAAAACGTCAATGTCGCGAAAGAGTCTCCCGAAGCAGTGTCCGAGTTGGCTGCAGAACTGAACAAGCGAAAAGGACAGGATGATGGCCATTAAATCTTGTTCAGGAAAATGATGACAACCTTGGGACGCACCGAGGGCTTATAAAACGAGAATTGCTCCGTCTGAATTCGCCAGAATTAAGTAAGAGGCGATCAGGAACAGGAGTACGAACCGCGCACAAAAAAACCACACGTGAAAGTTACGTGTGGTTTTAATGGTTGATTGATACTGCTGAGACTTGGTTGTGGACGTCAATTCGACGCCTCAGAGCCTTTAGCAAGATATCGAGTGGAGGATACCGGAACAGAACATTTTTCAGGAAACTCTATTCTTATAGGATCAAAGCGATATACGAAAAATAAAATCGGGGTTGAGGCATCGGAAATCGGGGGCAAAATCGGGATCAAATCTGGGTCCTAGGGATTGGAGACGTAGTTTCAGAGGGGGGACGTGCATGCTTGGAATGGGCGTTATTTCCACTACACCCGCATCTCTATTATTATTTCCTTTTTACTTGTAGACATCACGAACTCATCATGTAGGCAAGCTCTGGCGTTGTCACTGTTCACCGTCGGGTATAGCGTGCTAGAGGGTGCTGTTTCTAGCATTGCTGCATCGTTCGTAAGGAGCTCTGCCCTAATCACCGCCTCTTCTGAAACCACGAGAGATTCATCCCAATTAACTGAATCAAATCCATTGAGCAGATTTAACCGCCTTGATGCATTTCTTGTGCACAGAGAAATTTTCCCTCTTTGGCGTAATTTCGAAGCTCACGTGGTGACCCGTCCCAAGATGTGAGACGGCATGGAATAACGACCCACAAAAAACTGATCGTAGTCGTTTTGATGTCATTTACCTGTGCCTGCCTAATCGATTTTAGTTCGAATTATTCAATTTATAAAACCCACCAGCAATGATGGGATGAGAGTATGACTCAATCTATATTCATTGCAATGATAGTCATAATGAGTGGGACGAAGGCGATTCCCGTCCCACCAATAAGGCCCATCACGAAGGCGTCTTCTTCCATTGGACCGCCCGATGTCATTACCTGTGCAATAACGAAACCTATAATGAAGCACCCGATAGTAAACAGCCATCCCCACTTTTTGAGTGATTTCCATTGAGTTTCGTCATCGGGAATGCCTATAGCCTCCCGAAAATCATAGATTGCTTCCCGAATTTGCTCTGTATTATGAAATACATGTAAATCCGGTATACCATCACCACTTATGTCGTGCGATGTGGCGAAATCGATGCCGGAGTGAGAGTATTGATCTTCTGCTTCCAAATCAGATTCGTCGAACAGTACGCAACCACAAGAAGGGCAAGAAATAGCTCTAAAGGACACTAAATGGTCGCAATCAGGGCAGGGACATAGATTCGGATTGTTTAGGTTAACCAGCAGATTCTTTTCATTCAGCGATTGACCGTTCCCGGAATTCGATTCGAGAGAAGGCGGCTTTATCGAAAGACCCTTCACTTTTTCTGGGGGGTACCATTTCCCGTTTTCTCCCTTGCGAATCAGCGTATCGCTGTCGATCCCCCCTTCATCAGCCAACCGACTTAGGTCACCAACGGACATAGGCCCGTAAACATGATGATTGATTTTTACGTACCACGAAGACATAACTGTTCTCGCCACCTAAATATTTTTCGACATCTCACTAAGTTTATATCATACTTTACCATTTCAGAATCGCAGTGACACCATAGTTCGGTAGCAGATGATTTATTTTTTAACGTTCGTTGCAAAAGTATTGATAGCCGGAGCCTCGTGGCCGACTCGAAAGAAAACTAAGAATGTGTCTTGTTGCCCGTGGACCTCTAGGCAGAGATATGGTGGGCAGATTCCGGTGCTTATTTGGTGATCGCTGCTTTAATCTTTCGAGAAGAATGGGAGGTGTTCGAGGAAAGCCGGGACGAATAAGCCGCTGGTGGTCGTTCGACTACAGTCCGGCAGGAGATTAACGCCGTCCCCCCCCTTATCTTCTGAAACAGATCGACCCCGTTAGATATCTCAATTTCTCGCCCGCCGAATTTTCGAAATGCACTAGGAAAAGCGGTTTCAGATATGAACCGAGTTTTTTCCAAGGGGTACTATAAAGAAAGTGCAACGGAGTTGCATCAAAGGCGGGGGTGGGTGTCTGTTAAATACCCTTTTCGCTTGGAATTGTTGCATTTTTAGTTATGCAACATGGGTGTCGCAGTTCCACAATTGTCCCTGTCGTTGAGCAAAGAAAAAGAAGAACTCCCGTCCGTGGGAGCTCTTCTTTTGATACTTTGTCAAGCAGATTCGACCTGAGTATTACGTCGTTTCTGCCGACGTTGTTCGTGGTGAGAATGGAAGGTCTCTCGCCACTCCGCATTCCCTATTGGCACCATTCCAAGGTACTTCAGCGGGCATGAGTAATAGTACGGTCCCATTGACTCATCCATATCCTTATAGCCCCACGCCCCTGATTGGTATTTCAGGAGGTCGCAAGCGATCCATCGCTCAGTCGGTTGAGTGACCTCTCCGTCCTTGTGAAAGGTCCGTTCCCAGACAGACCAAAGTGCTCCCGAGAATGCGTTGCCACGGTAACAGTGAGTAAGGCATGTTGACGTGACGACGATGCCGTCGTCTCTCGTTCTCTCCCAATCTTTGGTCCGCTCAGTGATCAGTTCTTTGCGTGTCCGATCGTTGGTAAATGTTCAACCCATTTGGATGCTCCTATTTTCAAGTGACTTGTGTTGTTCGATACTTGAAAAGTAGGTGTTAGTACTCCTCGGGTAGGAGAATGCAGGTTGAAGAACGATCTGCTTCGGTGATGATCCAGATCTTCGTCCCATCTGATAGCTTGTAAGCGGAGAGAATGCGATACCCCTCTTTGACGGCTTCATCGTTTGTTGTCTTATCCTCTTCGTGGAGGTTTCCCCAGTCGCCTCCAACGTGACGGCTGAGCAACGAGCTCATGGTCTCATCTACTTTTTCAAAGGTGGTGATAGCTACGGGAGTGGCTACGACCTGTCCGAGGTTGAAAAGTTGTTTCGATTCCTGAATCATGTGACGTTCCTTTTTGTGAAGGTGCGGTGTTAAGAACGTCTGTGGGGAGGGTGTCATAGATTGTCGCAAGAAACAGATGGTTGCTACTTTGTTTTAACGAGCTCTCTTATATTGAGATGTGTACGTACGATCTGTATGATCTGTGTTTGAAGTGGCTTGTAATGGCATCTTTCTGAGGGTAAGGGGCAATGAAAAAACATTGGTACTACGAGTTTATGGGGCAAGTAATTGGGCCAGCAGATGCCCACGAAATCCGAGTCCTCTCATACAAGGGAGTGATTTCCGTCGATACCATGCTCCGAAAGGGCGTTGACGGAAAGTGGGTACCTGCTGACTATGTTAAAGGTCTATTTCCATTGCCTCCTCAAACAGAGCAGCCGGCATCTTCAAAAGAACAGAAGATTCAAGATGCCCCAGTTGATTTGACGAACGTTCAACCAAACCATGTCATAAACCGTAAGACTAATAGTGAGTCGGATGAATCTGCGATTCTCACGCCGGAAGAACGAGCGGAACTTCTGCTTCAATTCAAGCACGACATGAACAAGATTCAAGATGTCAAAGACGTCGATGTTAAACCTGCCCTTATAATATTTGCTGCGGTATTCGTAATGGTGTTCGTAGTAAGCCTCATCTCTCGAATCTCAGATCCAAGAACGAAAATATCCCCAGAGCCGACAGGAAGAGGTTTCACAACTGAGCGAATTGATCCCAGAACTTCAGGTTGGTCAGAACAATTTGGGCGTTCTGAGGAATGGGTTCGTGAAACTACCGATTCCGCCGACACAGAAGTTGAAGCTCATCTCAAGATGAACCGAGCACTTATCATGGAAGGTGCGAGATTCAATGTTGAAACAGGAGTATGGTCGAGGGCGGATTACGAAGAATGGACAGGAGAGTCCTACTAGAACCTGAGTGATTACTACGAATTCAATACGCCAACCTCTCAGACGCCTCCGCCAATTGCCCCTCAGTCCGCTGGACGTATCTTTTGGTTGTGTTTAGATTCTCATGCCCAAGGATCTGGGCAAGCGAAACGAGATCTCCCGGATTGTCTTCGAGAAACTGATGAGCCATCGTATGACGAAGTAAATGTGGATGAATGGCGACGCCACACAGAGCGGCATATTTATCACAAAGGTTCCTCACTCCCCGATCCGTTAATGGTCCCCTTTCTCCGACGAAGATCAACGAGGTGTCTATTGGTGGTCGCATTTCTAGCCATTCCTCAATTGCTCGGCGTGCAGGTAAAGGTAGCGGGACTGTTCTCTGCTTGTTCCCCTTTCCCTGACGGAAAACGACTGAACCGGTTCTCTCTCCGATCATCACGTCATCGAGTTCCAGATTTACCAAGTCGCCAACACGACAACCAGTATAAAGAAACAGGTTGAAGATAGCTTTGGATCGGGTGTCTTCTCGGAGTTCCACCTCTCGAAGGAGTCGCCGTACCTCGGATCGACTCAGCCCCTTTGGAGCGAGAGCCTGTCGCTTTAGTTCCTTAACAGGTGTTGCTGGATTGGAATGAAGGTGTCCATTTACCACCAGCCATTGCAGCCATCGACGGATCGACACAAGGCAGCGGTTAACCGTAGCGACCGCTTGCCCTTTCTCTCGACGAAGGTGGTCCCTAAAGTCAGAAACATCCCGCACTGTGATCCGTTTTAATGCGAAGGACTCCTGATTGGTACTTGAGAACCATTGGGCAAACTTTCTGATGTCTTGGATGATCGCCCTGACCGTATTTGGGGAGAAATCGTGTTCTGCAATGAACCGCTGGATGAGCTCCTCTTCCGCAGTTCCGGTAAGGATATTCTGAAAAACATTATTGCCCGAATTCTTCACGACTTATCTCCACATATTAGACACAAAGTTGACATTGAATTGCTCAAACTGGGGCGATAATGGTAGTTATCACCCCAGATTATCGGTCGAATCCTGACGCTTTAGATGCAGGAATACTGTCTGCAAAATAATTGACTCATCAGTTTGGAAGGTCCCGTTCGGGAAGCATTCAGCAACTGCTTGCTCAACGTCCTTCCCTTTGACATTTGTCAAACCTAGGGATGCTAGATCATTGATCAGCTCATTGTACTTGGTCGATTGAGTAGGTTGTTTCACTCTCTTTGGTTTAGAAGTAGGTGTCGCTGTCCCTCTCGAATAGAAGAGAATCGGCTTTCCATTGACGCCGCAGTTCCGACGCCGGACCTCAACACATATCTCTTGAAGATCTTCTGGATAGAACGGTCTTTTGTTGTCCAAACGATAAAGCGGAGATGGGAAAACACCTTCCTTGACCAACTGGTAAAATCGGGCTCGACTCAATCGACAAATGCGTGCCATTTCAGAGACGGAAATGATAGTCTTTGTTCGTAATTCGACACTCATTAGACAGAATTCCTTCACAAATTAGACAGAGTTTGTACGCAGTTCGGACAAGTGATCCTGTCCAGATTGTGTCAAAATGCGTTTCCCCTGATCGTCTTTCGTGATCAGTCCGCTTCGTATCAGGAAGCTTTCAGTGACATTGCTCACTGTTCTTGTGGGGAGTCCCAATAGGGAGGCGACCACGTTTAATCTTGTGGCTCCATTACTAACGATTTCCAGATATTTCTGCTCCGTGACGTCGAGTCCGAGATGATCGATTCCCTCCAATTCACATGCTCGAAAGAGATGATCAGGAACGATGTGATGTTCACCCTCTGAACGGCAAACTCGGTGACACGACTGGAGCAGCCTAATAACAATACGGGGTGTCCCCCTTGACCGGATTGCGATCAATGGAAAGATGGTGTTTTCAACAGACCAGCCCAGCGAGAGAGCTCTTTGTTTGCATAAGGTGAAGAGTTCGTCGTCTGAGTAGTATTCGTAACGCAGCGTTAATCTCATGCGATCTCTGAGCGGTTGCAACAGGCAATGTTCATCGGTAGTTGCAAGAAGCAAAGTGAAGTCTGCAAGAGCGATGCTCTTGGGAGACTTCCCACCACTAACGATGACCTTCCGCTTGTCCAATGCAAGGTACAGGGCGGTTTGGTATTCCTTTTTGAGTTCGTGTGCCTCATCGATGAACACAATCGATTTGTCTCTTGCCGAAAGCAGGACGGCATTCAGATCAGAAGGTGTCGTAATTGATTGTCCTAATACCTCATGGAAATCACTCGCCATCTCAGAGGCGATGACCTGTGCTAGAGCGGTTTTCCCCAAGCCGGGACCACCCGTTAAAAGCGAATGGTCGAAAATCTTTCCATCCATTTGGCATGCATCTAACGCCACGGTGACTTGATCGATCACCCTCGTCTGTCCGATGAGATGGGCGAGAGAAGAAGGTGAACTTGATCTGATATCGTTATTCATTTGTTTTCTCCTTGTAGGATATATAGGTGTCAATATTTTTGTGAGGTGTCAAGGTGTGGCGACGAACTGTAGGTCATCGAACGCTTCCCGCAGTTCATTCTCATCTGGATATCCACCTTGATCGTCCCGGTTTTCGATTGCTGACGGATTGTTGTCTGAGAGCCAGCAGTAGACTTTATCTTCCCATCCCTCAGGAAGGTCGTATTCGTCCTTTAGTCGCCTCGCAGCGTCCTCCAGATTGGCGAAGGTGGCTTCTGTTTCCCGTTCGCTGTAGTCGTCCTCGTCAAGGATAGGGTAGGTGTCCATTCTCTCCTGCAATTCGAGGTAAACCTTGAATGCTTCGGTGATTTGACCATGTCTGATGACCCGAATAGAGAAGCCATCGACGTGCCCTACTGCCCAATGGTTGTGCGATTCGAAAATCACGTCAGGGTCGTCTGCTTCTGTGAAAGGTGTCATCTCTCTATCGATAACGGATGCGTTCGACAGATCGAGCAGCCCGCTGTCTCGATGGTGGGTGTAGATAATCGCCCAGTTATCAGCGTCATCTAGTTCTTCAAGTCGGTCCCAAATGAAGCAATCAAATCGTTTCCAGTTGCCAGCATATTGTTCAACAGCTTCTTCGTGTGATTGGTCACAAATGGTCATCAGTGCGTTCCTTTCGATGGATTGTTGATCGTTATGAACGCTTACGAGGTGTCCTTTCTGGACTTCATATGTTGATCAGAGAAAGGAAGCGAATATTACGCAGAGAACATTCCTCGAAGTCTCACAGTTCAGTTACTGGCGGATCGTAAAGGCAAAGCTGTTGTGAACCATTGGAAAACCGGTATTTGATTGACTTGGTTTGGTTGAGTCTCGAAAATGCTATTGTTCGGTATCCGAAATACGACAAAGACTTCTTGACCTAAGGAAAGCTTGATGAAACGACTCTTATTCGCTTTTGTGCTTCTGGTTGCGGTGGGGCAAAATGCAGTAGCCGAATCGCTAAACGTGATGACGTGGAATATTCGTTACAACAATTCAAACGACGGAATTAACGCTTGGCAAAATCGAAAAGATTGGGTGGCAGAGATCGTTATCGAAAACAAAGTCGATATCGCTGGATTCCAAGAGGTTCTCGTCGATCAACTTGAGGATTTGAAAGCACGGCTACCTCAAATGGACGTTTATGGCGTAGGTCGGAATGATGGCAAAAAAGCTGGCGAGTTTTCTCCAATATTCTTCCGTAAAGATCGATTTGAATTGCTCGATCAATCGACATTCTGGCTTTCCACGACACCCGATAAGAATGCCAGCAAGGGATGGGATGCAGACCTGCCTCGAATTGCAAGCTGGGTAAAGCTCAAAGACCGCCAGACAGGAACCGTCTTTTATGTGATGATTACGCACTTTGATCATCGTGGAAAGCAGGCACGAACTGAAAGTGCGAAACTTTTATTGAAACAGATGCGAGAACAGTTTACTGATCATCCTGTTATTCTCACTGGCGATTTTAACACGACCCCAGACTCGGCTCCGTATAAAATCCTGATTGGAAACGGTACTCAAACTCATCCAGTCTACCTTGATGCTTACAAGCATTCAGTCCAGCCCCCAGAAGGTCCAGATTCGACTTGGAACGGATTCAAAGCGGTTGTTCCTGATCGCCGAATTGATTTCGTTTTCGTTACCAAGAATGTCAAAGTCGAGTGGTTCAAGACTCTCGACGACCAGCGAGATGGTCGCTTCCCTTCGGATCACCTACCTATCGTCACGGAACTTGAACTCAAGTAGGATTGATGAATTGTGATACTGATTGTGGGAGCAGCATGAAGTAAGTCAGGCTGAAAATGCTCTAGTACGGTCCAAGCAAGAAGTGAGTAGCCTGCAATGGAATGGAGCATGATATGGTGGAATCGATGAATGGTTCTTCGTCATACGAAAATCATCACTGGGGAATAATAGTTCGTAGTATGGAGATCTGGCTGATCCTGATCTGTGCCAAAACGAATGGTGAGTTCTGCTGGTCGGGATGCTGTTGGTTCCTTTAACTTCTCGTTTAGCGGCGTGGGGAATAATTGCTCGGTTGATCTGCTGTATTCTTTCTCGAATTGCCGCTGGCACTCAGTCAGTCAGGGAAAGTTAATCATACTGGTCCGTATGGAAAGCTTCGAACAATCGAAGGGCAAACCTCTCACTCAGGTAGACACCAACTTTGGGTCGTTCGTTCTCAGCTTTTGAGTTGCACGAAAGACTGACATCGAGACACTTAGCAAGTCTCTGATGTGTGAATCCCCCTTCTTAACTATATGTCAGAGGCTGTTCTTCAAATCGTCGTACGAGTTAACTTGTTACTCGATTGCTAAACTGAAAGCATCACTGTAGATTAGTGGTTCTCAATGGTCAAGCATTCAGTAGTGACGCTGTAAAGGGAGATTGATGGCGAACGGAAACGGCAAACATTCGGATACAGTCTCTCAATCTGAGATCAATGGCATTCTCTGGAAGGCGTGTGATACGTTTCGGGGGGCAGTTGATCCTTCGGAGTACAAAAATTACATCCTTGTGATGTTGTTTGTTAAGTACATTTCGGATGTCTGGCAGGATCATTATGCCAAGCTGGTCGAAGAATACGGCGATCCGAAGAGTAAGACTGCTAAGGAACGTATTGAACGTCGATTGAAGCGGGAACGGTTCGTGCTGCCTGCTCACTGCGCATTCGATTCTCTGTACGAGCAGCGGAATGCTGCCAATATTGGCGAAGTCATTAACACCGTTCTCGATGAAATCGAAGACTCCAATAAGGAAAAGCTCGAAGGGGTCTTTCGCAATATCGACTTCAACTCAGAAGCCAGCCTTGGACAGACGAAGGAGCGGAACAACCGGCTTAAATCGCTGCTGGAAGACTTCAGTGATCCCAAGCTTGATCTGCGTCCCAGCCGGGTTGGGACAATGGATGTCATCGGGAATGCGTATGAATACCTGATTGGCAGATTTGCCGCCAATGCCGGGAAGAAAGCGGGAGAGTTCTATACGCCCCCTGAAGTTTCGTCATTGCTTGCTATGTTGGTCGATCCACAGCCGGGAGAACGTATCTGCGATCCAGCTTGTGGTTCAGGCTCTTTGCTCATCAAATGTGGTCAACAGGTTGGCTCGAAAGACTTTTCTTTATGGGGGCAGGAGAACATCGGGGCGACGTGGGCACTGTCCAAGATGAACATGTTTCTGCATGGGATGGACAATGCTCGTATCGAATGGGGCGACACGATCCGTAACCCGAAGCTGCTGTCCGACGACAAGCTGATGAAGTTTGAAGTCGTCGTTGCCAATCCTCCTTTTTCGCTCGACAAATGGGGACAGGATGAAGCGGGGGCTGATCCTTACAACCGCTTTCACCGAGGCGTGCCGCCCAAGAGCAAAGGGGACTACGCCTTCATCTCGCACATGATCGAAACGATTACCGAGACCAGCGGACGGGTCGGTGTGGTTGTACCGCATGGTGTGCTGTTTCGGGGATCGAGCGAAGGCAAGATCCGAAAACAACTCATCGAAGAGAACTTACTCGATGCAGTCGTCGGTCTACCTGCGAACCTATTCTACGGTACGGGCATTCCCGCCGCTATTCTGGTCTTCCGCAAACAGAAACCGGATAAGTCGGTTCTATTCATTGACGCCAGCCGAGAATACGACGACGCCAAGACTCAGAACCGCTTAGCCGACCAACATATCGAGAAAATCGTTGCCACGTATAAGGCACGGGGGAATTTAGAAAAGTACGCCTACGTCGCTGATTTCGAGGAGATCAAAGAGAATGATTTTAACCTGAACATTCCCCGGTATGTGGACACGTTCGAGGAAGAAGAAGAAATCGACGTTCGAGCGGTGCAGGATGACATCGACGAACTCGATGTCGAGTTAGCCCAAGTCCAAGAGCAGATGCAGGGGTTTCTGAAGGAGTTGGGACTGTGAAAACATGGAAGCACACAACAATCGGTCCGCATATAGATCTTCTTTCGGGGTATGCCTTCAAAAGCAATAAGTATTCTTCCAACGAAAACGATGTGATGCTACTGAGGGGGGACAATATAGTCCAAGGTCAACTCCGCTGGGATGGCGTCAAAAGGTGGTCTGTATTGGAAGTTGACGGCTTGTCCCGCTACGAGCTGAAAGAAGGTGATATAGTACTGGCAATGGATCGTACATGGGTTAAAGCCGGGCTTAAGTGTGCTAGGCTAACTGCCGAAGATTTGCCTTGCCTGCTAGTCCAACGAGTCGCAAGGATGCGAGGTTCGGATGACCTCGAAATCGAATTTCTCTATCACACCCTTTTGACTCATCGATTCACAGAATATGTCAAAGGTGTTCAAACAGAAACAGCTATTCCACATATTAGCACTCGGCAAATTCGAGAGTTTCCGATCCATCTCCCTCCCCTTCCCGAACAGCAGAAGATTGCCGCCATTCTTTCGACGTGGGATCGGGCGATTGAATTGACCGAGAAACTGATCGCCGCCAAGCAGAAACGCAAACAAGCCCTCATGCAGCAGCTTTTGACCGGTAAGGTGCGATTGCCCGACTTTGATGAGGAGTGGAGCCTGCGCAAAGCTGGCGATCTCTTTAACGCTCGTTCGATGAAGAAGCACCCCAATGAGCCAGTGCTTTCAGTGACGCAAGATCAAGGTGTAGTTCGTCGAGATGAGCTTGATCGCAAGATCAGCATGGACGAGACCACCACAGGAACCTACAAGCTGGTCGAACCGGAAGACTTTGTAATCAGCCTAAGGTCATTTCAGGGTGGGCTAGAAATGTCTCGCCTCCGGGGGATCGTGAGCCCGGCATATCATGTCATTCGACCAAAAGTAAAGCTCGACTCGGAGTACTTCAGGCATTTCTTTAAGTCGGCAGAATTTATCGGACGGCTTGCCGTTGCCATCATCGGAATTCGTGACGGTAAGCAAATTGCTTTTGACGATTTCTCGTTTTTGAATTTTCGATTTCCTCCCGTTGAGGAACAGTCAGAGATTGGTCGTGTGCTGACTCTGGCTGAAAACGAAATCGAACTGTTGCAAAAGAAGCTGGCTTCGCTTCAGTCCCAAAAACGTGGACTGATGCAGCAGCTTCTCACCGGCAAAGTCCGGGTCAACGTGGACCAAGAGACGGAGGCGGGTTGACGCATGGCAGTTTCGGAGTTTCTCGAAGATTTGGTTTCACACCTACCTGCGTTACAACTTTTGCAACAGGTTGGCTACCAGTACCTTACGCCAACTGAGGCACTTAAACTGCGAGGCGGTAAACGCAGTCGTGTCGTACTGGAATCGATTCTGCTCGACCAACTTCGCAATCTGAACCAGATCAACTTCAAAGGGCAGTCGCACGACTTTACTGAGACGAATCTGAAGAACGCCGTCGATGCACTGACCAGCATTCCCTTCGACGGTTTAGTGAAGACTAATGAGCAAGTATTTGACCTGCTGACGTTAGGCAAGGCACAAGAGCAGACCATCGACGGGAACAAGCGGAGTTATACGCTTCAGTACATCGATTGGGAACACCCCGAAAACAACGTCTATCATATCGCCGACGAGTTCGAGGTCGAACGGACAGCTTCTCACGAGCTACGGCGACCGGACATTGTGTTGTTTGTAAACGGCATCCCCCTCGCCGTTATCGAATGTAAACGTCCTGATGAACATGATGCGGTGGAAGTTGGCATCAGTCAGCATCTTCGTAATCAACGAAAAAACGAGATTCCCGGCTTATTCGTCTATTCGCAGCTTCTTGGCTCGATTTGTCAGAACGCAGGCAAGTACGCTACTGCGGGAACACCCAAGAAGTTCTGGTCTACATGGAAAGAGGATCACGCCGAGGATTTGGACTTGAAGCTGGCGAAGCTCATCAATACACCGCTATCCCAACTGCAACTTGACCGCATGTTTGAAAGTCGGAAGTTGTGGATCGTAGACAAGATGAAGCAGCTATTGGCAGCGGGTGAGCGGTTACCTACCCCTCAGGATCGATTACTTTATTGCTTGTTCCGCCCTGAGCGTCTGCTAGAGATGGCATTCAGATATATCGTCTTCGACAAAACCCAGAAGAAGATCGCCCGCTATCAACAGTATTTTGCTATTGGTGAGACATTAGCCCGAGTGACTAAAGCTAAAGGTGATGAGCAGCGACCGGGCGGCGTCATTTGGCATACGACCGGAAGCGGAAAGAGTTTGACAATGGTGATGCTTGCGAAGGCATTGTCACTGGAACCATCGATTAAGAATCCCAAAGTAGTAATCGTTACGGATCGAGTCGATCTCGACCGGCAAATCTGGAAGACGTTTCTGGCTTGTCGAAAGTCAGTCGAACGAGCAGGCAGCGGCAAGCATCTTGTGGATTTGGTGTCGCAGGGAAAAGCCGACATCATCACCACGATCATTGACAAGTTCGAGTCAGCCGCATCGACACATGAACTACGAGACGAGGGGAGTAATGTCTTTGTGCTGGTCGATGAAAGCCACCGCAGCCAATATGGATTGGCTCATGCCAAGATGAAGCAGGTGTTCCCCAACGCCTGTTACATCGGTTTCACTGGTACTCCACTACTGAAGAAGGAAAAAAGTACCGCAACCAAGTTTGGCGGCTTCATTCACAGCTATCCGATGCGTAAGGCTGTTGAGGACAAAGCGGTGACGCCGATCTTGTATGAAGGTCGAATGTCGGAAATTCAAGGCGATCAAAAGGCTATCGACAAATGGTTCGACCGAATCACCAAGGATTTGTCTGACGAGCAGAAAGCTGATCTGAAGAAGAAATTTCGCCGTGAGGAAGAACTCACTAAAACCTCAGAGCGGTTGTATGAAATCGCTTTCGATCTGGTGACTCACTTCTGTGATAACTTCAAGGGAACCAAGTTCAAGGGGCAGTTTGCTGTCAGTAGCAAAGCGATGGCTCTGAAATACCACCAGTTGTTCGAAGATATCGGCAAGGAATACCCGGAGCGTAGGGTTTCGTCTCGTGTAATCATCTCACCTCCTGACACACGGGAGGATAATGAGACGATTGAAGAAGAGGACATGCCAGAAATTCAGAAGTTCTGGATAAAGACGATGGATGAGTTCGGTTCGGAGAAGAAATACCTCGAACGAACAATCGACGACTTCGAGAAGAAGCCCCAACCAGAAATCATTATTTGTGTGGATAAGCTGCTCACGGGCTTTGATGCACCCTGCAATACAGTTTTGTATATCGACAAACGACTGCGTGACCACAACATCTTACAAGCCATCGCCCGTGTGAACCGACTCTTCGATGGTAAGGACTTTGGATTAGTCGTGGATTATCGGGGAATCTTCGGGGCACTTGACAAGGCGGTAAAGAAATACGACGCCTTGAGTGGCTTTGAGGAGGAAGATCTTGAAGGGACGTTCACAGCGGTTGCAGAAGAGGTTGCCAAGCTTAAGGAGCGACATACCCATGTCTGGTCAGTCTTCAATCCAGTGCAGAATAAGCAAGACTTAGAAGCGATGCAGCAGCATCTTCGCCATGAGGATGTCAGGCAGGAATTCTACGATACCTTGAATGATTTTTCAAAGACGCTGCAATTGGCGATGTCATCAGCTAAGTTTCATGACGAGACTCCACAGAGGGAAGTACAGCGTTACGTCGATGACCTGAAGTATTTCCGTAATCTGCGAGCCGCCGTCAAACAGCGATACAATGAAGCGGTCGACTATAAGGAGTACGAAGACCAGATTCGGAACATGGTCGATAAGTACATTGGTGCCGACGAAGTGAAGCAGATCGTCCAGCCGGTCAATATCTTTGAAGTGGATAATCTGGATGACGAATTGAAGGATATCGAAGGACAAGCCGCTAAAGCTGATTTCATTGCTTCACGGGTCAAGAAAACCTGCACTGAGAAGATGGAAGAAGACCCGGTTCTCTATCAGAAACTCTCTGAGGTGATCGATGAGGCGATTAAGGCATACTTGGATAAACGGATGAGCGAGGAAGAGTACCTTAAGAAGATGTTTGAGGTGTGGAACGAAGCCAAAGATCAGGGATCATCCAAGGTGCCTTCCGAATTGCGAAGCGATCCAGAAGCCAAGGCATACTTTCGGTTACTATTGGATGGTTTTGAGAAGATTGCAGCCAGATCTGGTCAAAATGCAGAATCGGACGTTGGACATGCTGTTGATGAAACGCCAACCATGCGGAATGATCTCGCTGGTATCGCTGCGGAAACAGCGTTGAAGGCGAAGAAAATCATTGACGAAAAGAAGATTCGAGACTGGGTAGACAATCGAGACGTAGAGAACGCCATGATTAATGATCTTGATGATCTGATGTTTGCTACCAAAGGGCGTTACGAATTGGCTCTCACTGGTGAAGATATTGATGAAATTCTGGAAGGTATCATGCGAGTCGCCAAACGCCGAGAGGTTCAGAAATGATCAGCCATAACAGAGACATCAGCCTGAAGCCACGTCGAATGACTATTCAGTATGGTCGAAAAAAGATCGACTATGAGCTTTCGTATTCTCCTCGAAAGACTTTGGCAATCGACGTACATCCTGACCTGTCTGTTGTCGTAACTGCTCCACATGACGCTACAGATTTCGCTGTTGAAAGAAAGTTGCAGAAGCGATCTTGTTGGATCATCCAGCAACAGCGTTTTTTCGAGAACTATCTTCCAGCCATCCCTACTCGCAAATACGTCAGCGGTGAGTCCCACCGCTATCTGGGACGTCAGTATCGTTTGAGGGTTCACGAAGGTGATGAAAATATCGTCAAGATGGCACGAGGGCAGATCAATGTTTATCTATCTGACCCCACAAATAAATCACGGATCAAGACTCTCGTTGTCGGTTGGTTTCGCCAGCGTGCCGAGATCGTGTTTGGTGAGCTATTCGATGCTATGGTAGCTAAAGCCAATCGACACGGGATCGGCGCCGACAACTTCGAAATTCGCAACATGAAGAATCGCTGGGGTAGTTGCACGAAAGAAGGTCGTATCCTTCTCAATCCCGATTTGATCATCGCTCCCAAAACGTGTATCGAGTATGTAATCGCCCACGAGCTTTGCCACTTAAAAGAACACAACCATGGTCCACGTTTCTACCGCCTACTGAAGAAGCTTATGCCCGACTGGGAACAGCGACGAGAGCGGTTGAATGATTATCTGATTGGATGAGCAACGATTCGGGAGTAAACGGTTAATGTACATTAAGACTTATAAGATCGAATAAATAACTTCAACGCCGTCTTGATAGGTAGCTGTGTCAGGTCGTGTTGCCGTACATATAGTAAGAAGTCATTTTTTAGACCTTCCATATCCGTCTCTTCGAAAGAGTAAACGAGATTTTCGTCATTTCCTAGGTCACTGACCAGAATGTGTCTCAGTGTTTCGGTGTCACATCGGAAAGAAGGATTCTGCAGTAATCCCATGCGATTAAAAAGAGAATATAAATAGCTTATGGCATCCACATCCGCAGATTTCATGTGATCTCCAAACCACTTTTTCACCAGCTTTCGGAATTCCCTCCGTCTCTCCTTTCGAAATTCATCGTATTTATTGTAATCCACAATATTTGGATTTTTAATCATAAATTCGATAAGCTTCTCAAGTCGCTTCCATTCATCATAAGCGTCATC
Organism: Polystyrenella longa; assembly: GCF_007750395.1. Lineage (GTDB taxonomy): Bacteria > Planctomycetota > Planctomycetia > Planctomycetales > Planctomycetaceae > Polystyrenella > Polystyrenella longa. Next base: position 5,985,592 of record NZ_CP036281.1, read on the forward strand.
GAATCCCAGAACTTTCATGCGTTCTTCGATAAGAAGATCGCCCAGAAAACCAAGTGGTCGCTCCAGTTTGTATTTTTCTTCCATGAATATAATCCTCCGAGCAGCATAAATACCCTACGAGGTACGTACCGTTCCTTCGTTATTTGATTTGAGCATCGCAACTTTTGTGAATTGCGATTATTTGCGACCTTCCCAACATGAAAAGGTACAGAAGGCGCCTTAAGAGACCTCATTCCGAGGTGCATGGCTTGCCAGTAGCTTTGTAGTAACTGTGTTCGTAATTCTTAGTAAATTTATAGTCGGAATATTATAATTATAAATAAAAAGTGTCAAGATCACTTAGGAAAATATAACAGACTGAACAGGTCGAATGTATGTTTGTGTGACGGCAGACATACAGCGACATACTGTATGTATATAAGTGGTATACATATATGAATAGTCCGAGTTTCGAATAGTTTTGATATCAAAAACGAAAAGTGAACGAAAAATGTACATAAAGGTTTCGTTTGCAATATGACTTTATTGTCAAGAAGTCGGGTGGTATTTTAATCTCGAAAATACAAACAAAAATAAATGGCGATACTATATAATTATGAATGACAAAACTGGTCTTCGTAAGGAAATCGGCTTGTGATATAATGTTACCACATAGATTACGAATGAATTACTATACGATTACGAGAGGGAATGAAATGACTTCGTTGGGAGGAGCCTTCTGGACGGGCTGGATTTATCCAAGCAAAAAGGTGTCGTTTTGACACAAAAAATGGCTTCAGGTCGAAATGACCATGTATAGTGTGTACTTACACCTCCACACTTGAGTAGATAAGCGGAAATGGAAAGTTTTCCTCGTAAGAGGTTTTATCTGGGCTACGGGCAGGTATTTGATCCTGCATAATACGGCGACGTCCCAGTCTATTATCACAGTAAAAACTGCCAATATAAAGCGATGGTAAAATGTTGTGTGATTTACCTGTAGTCTGCTCTTTATTACTTAAAAAATGTCATTCAACTGTTCATGTATGTATAAATACCTGAAAGTGAGAGTAAGTAAGACAAGTGTAAGTGGGATCCTTATTTTTGAGGATAAAACTTATATCTTATTCACTTTGCCTTTCAGTGTGTTAGGGATGCCGCTTTGTATAGAATCAGGTGGTAGAGACAACGGCTCAAGAGTAAAAGACAAAAGATAATAGCTGTCTTTGCATGAATTTACACCGACAACACTCATTCAAACGCAATCTCAGAGAGCGTCTCCGGAGAGAGATGCTGACGCAAAAGCAGGCGTCGGAGAGGATCGGGGTGAGCTATAAATGGTTTCGCCGCCTCTGCCATCAAGATCTGGTTCGACCGGTCCACCGATCAAAAGGCGACCTCGAAAAGGTGGCTGCTTTTTTCGGCGTGGAATTGTCAGAACTCTGGAGCGATCCGAACAACGTCGGAAGGAGTTATTCACCTGTCTTAATAAAATGGACAGGCAGTAAGCGGTTACAGGCGAAGCAAATAGTCAAAAGATTTCCAAGGACTAATGGGACATACTTCGAGCCATTCGTGGGAGGCGGATCGGTTTTATACGAACTTCTGAAAATTCCTATACTCAACATTGGCATCGTTTGTGTGAAGAGGGGGCACAGTACTTTCTCGAAGCGAGAGATGAGTTTAACGAGACTAAGGATCCTCTTCTCTTTTCTCCTACGTACCTGCCGTAATGGACTGGTACGATTCAATAAAGCTGGAAAGTTCACTCATGTTACGACAAGTTCGTCAAGAACTGGTTGAAACTTTCCCTTCAACTCCCTGATGGCAGTGTGAAGTTTGCCAAAGGGGCGACTGGTATAGCATTCGATAAGGCTGTCGGAGCCTGTCTCACCATGAGCGAGACATACCGACGAAATCTCCTGAGAGTATTCGTGCCGTAAAATTGAGGGTAAAGTATCTCGGAGGGTGCCAAACGGATGAGCCGGAAAATCATCAGATAAGAATGGTTTTCTCAGAGCATTGAACCAATTAGCGAAACTCGTTTGCTTATTCTTGGCATGATCTCTGTAGAATGGTCGGTTTCGCTTCGACAAGATTAGCCGATCTTGACCGACATTTTTTGCTCGATCAATTCCCCATTCCACAAGAGGGATGACCTCCTCCCATAACAGCCACTCGCCATACACGTCGCTCTTGGGTCGATTCCAACGAAAATAACAAAACCAGTCATCGGGTGTGCTATCGAGATTTAATAGTTCAGCGTGAGGATGTACGCCTGAAAAGAAACATTCGGCTGTAATTCGACCAATTTCGGCAGCACCGAAGGCACAATTGAGAGACAATCCCAGAATCAATTTTCCTTGATTATCGGCTGCCTTTGCAAGTTGTGCAAGTTGATGTACCTTGTATGTCTCAGGACCGATCTGTCCGAAACCGTTGTTTTTCTTGTCCTGCGGCAGTTTCAAAATCGTTCGATCAAGTTTTCCTTTGGGTTTATTCCAACGCAAGTCAGATTCATCACACCACTCGAAAAAAGCAGTCAGACAAGCAATCATATGTTTCGAGTGTGAATTACTACAGCGTTTCGATTTCTTGGTTTCAGGACGATTACCCCAATATGATACGAGTTTCTGGCACTCGGTTTTATTGAGTTGCCAAAGTGGTATGTCATCGTGAGTCTCGATCAACCACCTCGCTTGGTCTCGACGTTTTCGCCGGTTGTCGATTAACTGTCCCGCCTCTGTCTTTGGTGAGGTTTCCAACAGATATTGCCGGAATTGCCTAAGTGCCTCATGAAAAGTCGTGAGCTCAGCGGTCGATGGATCATCTGGAACGACTGGTGGTTCATCGAGTTCTGGGTACTTGGATCGAACATCACGAATCGCTTGAGCAACTGCCTTGTCGATCTGCTCTTGAAACAACTGCTTTACGACCGCTTCACCACGCTGTAGTGCAAAAGGATCATCGGCAACGAGGTTTACGCCGACACGTTGAAGCTGGCGGAAGATGAAAAAGTCCTCGCTTGCATGATATTGATCCCGCTTACCCATGTGGGAGACATTATAAATTAAAGGGTTTTGTTCGCCTCGTGCAATCTTGCGAGCGTAGGTCAGTGAGATCGGCTTCCAGTAGTCAACACCTTGCTCATCACACTGATTGCGATAGAGGCTCTTAATGGAATCTATTCGACGCTTCGCTTCGTTCTCAGAGGTGTCAGCGGGACGTCCAACAATGAACTCCACTTCCCTACCTTTATGGGTCTTTCCAATCCTCGGTCTCCATGCACCCTTCTTAAGTTTAGGTAGCTGTTTGGTTGCGTAGGTCGCCACGATTTCTGTCTCCGATGAGAATGTTCCGGTGAACTCTCAAGTTATACGAAATCGGGGTTGTTGCAAGCCAAACCGGGATTGAAATCGGGGGCAAAATCGGGGTTTATCTGGTAGCAGAAGTGCGTTTATCAGCGGAAGGCATGATACAAGATCAATAAAAATACCCACTTACGATAAATCGCAAGTGGGCTATAAATCGGGATCGAGTGGAGGATACCGGGCTCGAACCGGTGACCTTTTGGCTGCCAGCCAAACGCTCTCCCAACTGAGCTAATCCCCCGAAATTGGGCGTTCAAACCCCTTTGGGGTCGGAACGTTCGGAAATTATCACGCTCGCCCGGCTCTGTCAAGCGGGAGGGGCGGGGTAATCGGGCCTGCTGCTCAATTGTGGCTGTATTACCGGTATATTGGACCGATTTTCACCTTTTCAGGTTCACCCCTCTTCGAGCAGGTTTTCCATTTTTTCGAGGCTTTCAGTGTAAATGTCGATCCCTTCCTGATCACCCAGATCGCGGCAATGCTGCAGGGCGATGCGGGTGTGCAGAATGGCGTGCGGGAGCTCATCGGAAAGCGCCCAGGTGACGCCGAGTAACCCGTGAATGCGGGCCAGACCTTCCTGAACCGGGGTACCGAGCATATTGTCGTACTCCGTGATCATGCTCTCCAGTAGAGCTATAGCGGACGAATACTCTTTCTGATTGATCAGCCGCTTGGCATCTTCCAGTTGGTCGTCGAGCCGATCGACCGGGTTTTGCGGGTCCTGTTTCTGCAAGGCATCCAGCAACTCCGGTTTGCCCGCACGATCAAACACCTGGGCCAACGTCACGAGGGATTCGGCGTAGGCCTCTCGCTGTACACGGTCCTGCCGAACCTCGGGAGGAACGGATTGCCATTCGACGAAATGGGCTTTAATGGACTCTTCGTATTTCTCGCACAGAAATGCCAGTCGCTGCATGTCCCGATCTTCGATCGAATTTCGCAGCGCCGTCCACAGTTCGGAAGGATTAAGATCAGTATCAGACATGAAAAACTCTGTTTGCAGTTAGAGACTAAAATGCACTTGGGAAGAAAACAGTTCGCAATGAAGTTGCTCTGAATCAGAGGGGAGGTTCTATTGGCATAATCTCGAGTTCAGAATCATCAAATTCCTCTTCTGGAGGGTGCCGGTCAACGACCATGGTGCCGCTTAGCAAATCGTGCAGGGCCTGGTTTCGTTTGGTAAAGAGTATCGTCAGATAGCCGAGCAGACATGTCAATAAGGTAACCAAGCGAGCCCCGTGCCTGACGGTCGCCCGCAACAGGCCGATGCGATTTCCGTGGAGGTCGGTGACTTGCAGGTTATTCATACTCTTAGCCCACGTCCCTTGCCGACGCGATCGCTCCAGAAAGGCATAGTACACCCACCAGCAGGCAATGAAATAATAATACCGATAAGTGAACGCGATCCGTTGCTCTTCCGTCCATTCCCGCTCTCCGAATATGAATGTTTCTGGGAACAGAAAAATCGAAACTAAGTAAGTCACGATGAACAGAAAAAAGTTATCGAAGAAAGCCGAAACGACGCGACGAAAGAGTAGGGAGATTTTCTGAATCATTTTGTACTGGTTCCAGTGTACGTCGTGAATTGAACTTCGACTTCAATAATGCACCGTTGGAGTAACAGGTTTTTCTGAATCGAAGTCGAGTTCGTCCTCTACTTCGGGATGGATATCAACGACCACCGTGCCGCTGATCCAATCGTGCAAGGCTTGGTTCCGTCTCGTATAGGTAATGGTTAAATAACCGAGCATAAAGGTAAAAAAGGTTAATATTCGAGCGATGTGTCGGACCGTTGCGCGAATGATTCCTACCCGATTTCCATGAAGGTCAGTTACCTGGAAGTTGTTTAACCTTTTGAATAACGTCCCTTGCAGAGGCGATCTCTCAAGAAACGCGAAATAGATCCACCAACCCAATATCAGAGAGAAGTTGAAGTAAGCCACGTGATCATCGTTCGAGAATAGATATATCGCCGGTCCGAATACAGCAACTATCAAGAGGACATTATCGGCAACTGCGGAACCGAGACGTCTTGAGATGAGTGATGATCTTTGTCTCATATCACGTTTTTCTTTTTCGACGATTCCGAATAGTCCTTATTTTACTGTACTCAGATTACTTAGTAGTTCACTCGTCTTCTGAAGGCTGTAAGCGGAATCATTCCTGATTACCGTCCGGAGGTGTCAGTACGGCACGGTAGATACGGTCTTTCTGCTCGTAGAGAATGATCCACTGACCTTTAGCCTGGAATGGAGCGGATAAGGTTTCAGCGGCGACGGAGGCTTTGATCGTGATGGACCGTCCCGCTTCCCAGTTGACTAAATCGTTCGATTGCCAGTACCGCCGTTCGGTCAATTTTTCAGGCTGGGAAATGCCCACATAACCCGCGGAGGTTTCTGCGGCTGCGAGAGACCGAACGTTTGCTTTGACGGGAATCACGGGTTGAGTGTTGGATTCGGAAGCGCGTTCCCAGTGAACCAAATCTTTGCTGACGGCCAGGCCCACAGCTTCGTCGAAGAAGAGACCCTTCATGCCTCGGTAAAGCAGGAAGTACTCATCTCCGCGTTGGAATACGGGAGAGGGATGCGTGGTGACGAACTGATCCCACTTCCCAACGCGTCGAGGCAAGACCGGATTGTCCTTCGATTTCGTCCAGGGGCCGGTCAGCTGTTTGGCTGTGGCCACGCCGACTTGTTTCGCCTCGCTGTTGCGGCCAGAGAAAAAGAGGTAATAAAGTCCATCACGTTTAACGACACCTGCGGGAAGTTTGGTGATGGGGTTGTCCCACGCTCCTGCGGGGCCTTCCTTCAAAATCGGATTGGTTGCATCCTGCTTGAGCCAATTAAGTCCATCTTCTGAAATCGCCAGGCCGATCCGTTCATGCCAGTCGGGTTGGGAACCGGGAATGTCCTGCGCTTCGAAAAAACAATAATACTTGCCGTCTTCAGCATAAACATACGGGTTATCCACCGCGTAATGATCCCAAGCCCCCTCCGGACCGCGATCGACGACAGGTTTTCCAAACGGTGTTTCCACCCACTCCCAATCAAGCGGCAACTCGGCAGGCTCTGCCGCGACACCTACGGATATGCAGAGCATTAATAAACAGAAACCACTCAGGACGAGACGTACCGGATTCATAATTATCGTTTTTTTCAATTTCAGAATGGTGATTTAGTTTTTATCGCCGGCCAACTCTGCACTCCATGAGTTGTGCAGTTGTTCCAATTCGCGAACTAGGTCGGCGTGCTGGAAGACGAGGTTATGCTGCTCGCCGATATCTTTCGAAAGGTCATAGAGAACTCGATCCTCAATCGGAGCATTCGGCTGTTCCTCTTGCGGAAGAGAAGTGTCTCGCGGGTTCGCGATCAGTTTCCAATTTCCTTTGCGAACCGCCCATTGATCTCTCTGTTGCCAATGAAAGACGTCATGGGGTGAAGCAGCCTCCTCAGAGCGGATCAAGTTCGTCAGGCTTTTGCCATCCAGTTGATGTTCAGGCTGAGGAATGCCACACAGGTCGAGGATGGTCGGGTACCAGTCGCAACCGGTGGCGAGTTGGTCGCGAACGGCTCCTTCGGGCAACTGGCCGGGCCACGAAATGATCGCCGGTACACGGATTCCCCCTTCGTACAGACTGAACTTGGCCCCACGATAAGGACCCGCACTTCCGCCACCACCAAACGCACGCGTCTCGGTAGAGTGACCATGGTCGGACTGATAAACAATGATAGTCTCTTCTCGCAGGTTCTGTTCATCAAGGTATCGCAGCAGTTCGCCAATTTTTTCATCCATGGTGGAAACGAACGCGGCATACTTATCGCGAGGAGACTCGAGGTTGGCATACACCTTCCGCCATTTCTCCGTCGCTTGTAATGGATAATGAGGAACGTTAATTGCCCAGTACATGAAGAAAGGGCGGTCATCTTCGGTCTGGATGAATGTCTTCGCTTCATCGACCATCAGATCGGGGAAGAACTGACCATCGCGAAAGATCTCTTCACCATTCTTCCACAAGTCATGCCGGTTGGGGCCATGCCAGTAAAAGAAGTGAGAGTAGTTGTCGATGCATCCTCCCATATGCCCGAAGGAGTAATCAAATCCCTGGCTGTTGGGCATCGTTTCTTCGTCATAACCGAGGTGCCACTTGCCCACGTGGGCGGTTCGATATCCTGATTGCTGAAACATCTCGGCAATGGTGACCTGTTCGGCCGGCATGCCTCCATGACCGTGTGACGAAGAGACATTCCCCGGTACGCCCGCTCGTTGCGGTACGCGGCCAGTCAAAAACCCCGCGCGAGAAGGCGAACAAACCGGGGCCGCAGCATAGAACTGAGTAAACCGGGTTCCCTCCTTCGCCAACTGGTCCAAGGCGGGAGTCACCAGGTCGGTGGCACCATAACAGTGGGCATCAACTGAGCCCTGGTCGTCTGTAAGAATCAGAATCACATTGGGGCGACCGGCGGCGAAAAGATCGCTCGTGAAGAGAGACAGAGTCGCAAGACCGATACAAGCCAGCGTGGTGGACAATCGGGATATCATGGGCTTTTAGTTTCAGTGATATGACGAAATGGGGTTGGTTTATGAAGTACTCAGTCCTCAATGACTTCGTTAATAAAGCCACTGCTGAACGAACCAGCAATGGCACCCGAAGAGAGAGAGAGAGAGAGAGAGCTAAGGGAAGGGTGGCCCAGACAATCGCGTCAGCGTTGCCTGGGTCGCGTAGCGACACTAAAGCATCAACAACGAAATCGACCGGAGATACTCCCTACCCTTCGTCTCACAATAAACGCATCTTTCTTACCTTCGGTTTTCCAATTACTTTTCTTCCGCGAGGTCGTTTAATAGACCAAGCAACGCGGTACGAATTTTAGGTTCCGCGTCGGTGGCCAGATAACTCGAACGGGCACGCCAGGTTTCGTAACCACCCCACTCATGTTGCTTCGGCGTGGGAAGGTAGCCGTTGTAACCGTTGGCCAGTTCCATCACGAAGGTCTGTTTGAAAGGGCTTTGATCCTTGATCGCGATACCGGTTTCGGCGAATGTTTCGCAGGGAGTACTCACGATGGCGAGATCCCCGATACGAATTGCCTGCAATTTGACTTTCACGGAATCCGGGAAGTCGGCAAGATAAACGGTCTCGTTCGCGTAGACTCCTTCGATGGCTTTATAGGAATCTTCCTGACTGGCAATATAAGCTTTGGCCTGGGCGACTTCTTCTTTTGTAGGTTTACGGACACCCAATTCGATTTCCGTCTCACGGACATCAATGGGCAGAGCAGAATGATATTCCACTTCTTCATAAGCAGTTTTAGTTGCAGAGGCGACCGAACCAGCGACGATCTGAATCTGCTCGAAGGGTTCGCGTCGAGGGGTGGATCCCAGACGGAAGTTGATGTTGTTAATGTCACCGCTGGTTCCATTCGACATAATGCCGACGAACTCTCCGTCCGCTCCCAGCATCCCGGCGAGACGGGTGGCGTATTCACCATAATAATCGGCCGACAGCAATCCACCTGGAATGCCACCGACGTAATGCAGCGAATAGTTCGCTAGCACAGAGATCGGTTTTCCATCGGGAGTCTGTGCCGAGAGAAAAGCAATTTCCGGATCGATGGGACCGGCCGGGTTAATCAGCGCATCGATATTTCCTCCCGGATTCATTTTCGCTTTATCCGTCGTGACACCGAAAGGGTTCGTGTATTCCGTCGTCGTAAACCAACGGCGATTGAAGACCTGAGTGGCATCGTGACCGGAACCGTAACCAACTTGTGCCGGTTGGCGTCGTTCCCATGCCTCGGCAATTCCTTCGACGATTTTGTCCGTAAGAAAATCACAATAAGGTTCGTCGACTTCGGCTTCGAAGACGGGAGTGACGGTCACGCCTGTGTGCGTATGTGTCGCTGAAATCAAAATGTTCTTCGCAGGAATGCCGACTGTTTTTTCAATCCGGCTTTTGGCTTCGTCCATAATTTCACGGGGAATCATGCAGTGATCGCAAACAGCGAAGGCAACAGCAGTACTCCCGTTATCCACGACGAGACAGCGAGCATGGAGTGGATCATGCACCCCTTTTACCATACGGGCACGCAAGCTGCCGGCAGAAGAGATGGGGAAATTTTCCGGCGTAATGTCCATTGCGTAGGCTCCCACTTTCAGGGGAGCGGCGTCGGCTGCCAACGCGGCATTCGCCAGAAACAGTGCAGGAAGCAAAGCCAGGCTGAACAACGTGGCCGACGAGAAGCTGACGGTTGAGATCGGGAACGGGCGAACGAATCGCAGTGACTTCATTATCAAATCACCTTTATCAATGGAGGCGCAAAGAGGATCATCTACCGGAGACAGTTTCTCCGGTTTGTTCCTATTCAGCGTACTCGATTCAGCAGGCGAGAGACAGTCTTCCCTTATTTCTGAGAACGAATTCGACCGGAACAAAAAAAAGAGGAGTCGGAACAGCTTGCACTCTTCCGACTCCTGTTGATGATGGTGACCGTCGCCACCTCTTTTTTAATTCATCCGCTATTGCTCGGGAGCAGGTAGAGGTAACGGCCGTGGTTTTCCCGGACGGGGACGAGGTTCGGGACGATCTAATTCCTTTTCCCGTCTTTCGAGGGGGCCGTTTTCCAGGTCGTATCCCTCTTGCATCTCTTGTCGTAGCTGCACACGTCGAGCCGCTTCGCGGGCTTGTTGGACTGCGGGCAGTAATAGAGCCACCATAATACTTCCGGACGCGACGCCCAGCGAAACTTCGGGAACAGTTGAATAAGTTTCGGCGTACAGTTTTTCCTCATCACGCCAGACGACCGTAAAACTTGGTTTGATATGTTGGGTCACCAACTCCACTGGCGGAAAGTCGGGCAACGGTACATCCGGTGGCAGAACACCTTCTTTAATTAACGCCTGTTGCCCAATTCCAATATACATCGGAATGACCGACAGCAACTGCTGATAAGAAAACGTGGGGTCCGTGATTCCGTAAGAGATCGTGCCTTCGGGAAGATTCTTCAAGCGGGCCGCAGTGCGGGGTTCGGGTTCATAGGTTGGGAGTTTTCCCTGTTCCCGCAGCCAGTAGGATTTTAGCCCCTGAGTTGACGAGGAGATCATTAACCAACCATCAGAAACAACCAGGGAAGGAGTAAATGCCCCCGCCAGTGAGAAGGTCATCACCTCTTTGTCATTAATAACGGACTGACGAATGGACACGACGCCTTCAGCTTCGATCAACAGAGGTTCAATCCGCTCAGCTAACATCGCCAGCATCTGTTTCAGTTTTTCTTCATCCTCCACCTTCTGGCGGATCCAGGCATTCGGGATCGAAAATATCCCGGGAGAAGCGGATAAACAGACATAGGTCCCTCCTCCTAAACAACCGAGAAGTTCCTGAGGATCAAAGCCGATGATCTCTGGCACGTGTGCTTTTAGCTCGCGAAATTCCTGTAGCTCTGCCGGGTTCAAGTGTGACACCATGCCATCTGCGATCTTCCAGCCTGCTGCATAAATGCGACTCCATTCCATGCTGTTCGCGCCAAACATGATCAGGTTCGGTGGTAGAGTAAATTCTTGATCGAGCTCCAGAGGGGCCGGATCCCAGAAGGTCATCACTCCCTGAGAGGGGGAGGGAACTTCGATCACAAAACTCCGAACGGTTTCTTCTCCCGCTAGCGAACTGAACATGATTGCCGCGCCGAATTCATGCAGCCCTATGATTTCCAGGAACTGATTTACCGTGATGAAACCTTTTTCGTCCGGTGCAGGGATGGGGATCTGTCCGTAGTTCGTACGGATTTGAGCAAAGTCGAGCCAGCATCGGGAGACCATCGGATTCTCTGCTGCGGCAGGGACGATGTATTCCTTCCAGCAACGGCTGTTAGTGATGTCGCCCACTTTTCCTTCGGCGACTTTAATTGTCGCGTGCGCCGCCCCAATTCCGACGGCAAGGACAAGATGATTCCCCTCGCTCCATAAAGCGGCTTCTACCAGTGGTGGTTTGGGAGCGATCAATTTAAAGACCGTACGGCCTTCGATTTCGATTTCTTCTTGAACAACAGGAAGCTCTTCTTGTTCGAGGAACTGTATTACCAATGATTTCAATTGATCGTGGTAACCCGCAGCTTCGGGCAGGACGACCGTCACGCGCGGGATGGGAAGCTGTCCCGGTTCCGGCAGATTGACGGCGATGCTCGCTCCATGGTCGAGCAGATGCTGGCCAACCTCTTTCGCCAACTGGCCTTCTTCACCAAACTGGTCGACCAGTTTAAAAACAGCATCGACCATTCCCGATTCATAAAAGGCTTTGTAGGCCGCCGTTTGTTCAAACGCCTCGCGATGCTGTTCCAGACCATCCGTAGAAAGATAAAACACAGGGTCGACCTGAATCAACGATTCGACAGTGACCTCTTCCTGGGCCATCAGCGAAGCTGTAGCTCCCCACGTCAGCCAACCGGCCAATCCCAGTAGAGCAGCAAAACAGCGAATTCCGTCCAACATAATTTCGGTCCTGAAATAAGAAGTGCATCCGGGCTAATGAGGTGAAGAGTGAATATCACTCCACCTAATAGAGTACCAATTCTCAATTCGAGTAACAGGTCTTTTCGAACGGTTGGCGAAACATCCTGCACTTACGATCCGGCATCCGGGTTGGTTTCCGTAATCGATTCAGCTCGAGACTGGACGTACTTTTTAAGTACAGAAAGCTATTCTCCTCGTCTCCTGGAGAACACGAATCGGTCTGAAAACGTAAGTTTTGTGTCACCAAAACCTGCCTTGCTTCAACGTGCCTATTACCGAATCAGGATTTAAATATTTCGGAAATCTCCAGAAACACGTACCTGAACACTTTACCAGGAAGGAGATTGTGTCGAATATATTCGCATGTACACAAAACTGATTGGCCATGTCGATTCTGACTGCTTTTACGTCTCGGCGGAACGAGTACGCAGGAGCCATTTGCAGAACGTGCCCTGCGGGGTTCTTGGCAACCAGGGGGCGTGTGTGATCGCCAAGAGCTATGAGCTGAAAGCGGATGGGGTTAAGACGGGAATGCCCATTTGGGAGGCGGTGAAATATTCGGCTCACGCGGTCTTCGTTAAACGAGACTTCCGTTGGTATGAAGTGGTCTCCAAACGGATGTTGGACTTGCTCAAAACCGTGTCTCCCTCTGTTGAGTATTACTCCATTGATGAAATGTTCTTCGATGCAAACCAACTTCCCCGGATTTATAACTGCTCCATGGAAAAGGCAGCCTACTGCTTGCAAGAACAGATTCGCGAAAAGGTGGGGATTCCGGTTTCCATTGGGATCGCCCCATCAAAAACACTCGCCAAGCTCGGCTCCGATACCGCAAAGCCTTATGGTTGTCGTGTGTTATTGAACTCGGATGATGATTTTCTAAAGTCGCAACCTGTCGGGGAACTTTGCGGAGTGGGTGGGAAGAGTAACCTGAAACTACAGGCCCAGGGAATCCACACTTGTTACGACTTCATCCAGGCTGACCGTATCAAAATCCGGAACCTGTTAACGGTTAAAGGAGAGGCTCTCTGGTACGAACTGCATGGCGAATCCGTTTGTCCCATCGTGACGCGCCGACCGACCCACAAAGCGATTTCCAGAGGAGGGTCGATTGGACACAAGTCAAAAGACTGGAACAAAATCACCGGCTGGTTAACCCGCAACATAGAGCGGCTCTCGGAAGCGTTGAACGCAGCGCAGTTGCATACTCATTTACTCACGCTCTCGATTCAGTTTGAAGACCATACCGGTTGGGGCCAGACAGTAAAACTGGAAGAACCGACTTCCGATTCCGGGGATCTCCTCGGTGCGGCCAAGCAGATGATGTCCTGTATGCCCCTGGATCAATGCGTTTCTTATATGCACTTAATCGCTGATCGTTTAACGCCTCACGGGTTAGTTCAAAAATCATTATTCAAACAACGCGCACCCTCGGCGATCGATCAACTCAAAGAAGCAGTAAACACCAAACTGGGAAGGTTTGTCATTCGCAGTGGTGACACCCTCGAAGTGAATGATCTTTACGGAGACGAGGCGAACAATTACGAGATCTGTGACGTATCTGGAAAAATGTGTTTTTAAGGTCCCCTATGTGCGACATCATTTCTGTTACCTGGCGTCAACTGCCGGAAGCTCTCATCAACCAGAGCGGGTTATCTGCATTCCGTCGTGGGAGTGGTGACCTGGAATATCATTTTTCATTTAAGCAGCGTTCTCCCTGTCTCCCTGTTTGGACTGAGGGGCAACTCAGCATTCTCCCCTGGGCAGGGTATTGCCCACGGGAATCGCTCGATGCAGGATGCTGGTCCGAACGTCAACCAGAATCCGTAGAGATTGTTGCCACCCTGTGTTGCGACAAAGGGATCTGGTTTACGGTCAACGAAGGGATCAGAGGGGTACTCGTTGCCCGTCGTGTTTATGTCATCACTGCACCGGCATCTCACTACTACCGAATCATGACCCGACACGATCGCATGCCCGTCTTGATTGGGGAATCGATATGACCTTGGATCACTTTAATGTAGATCCCGCTTTAATAGCCGGGTTCATCGCCACTAAGGCCCGCCCCCACGCGGTAGGCACTAAAAAATGCGAGTAGAATAAACAGCCCATCGAATAGCCCAACCGAAAGCACGGCGACGATGGAAGACAGGACGACGTCACCTCCAAAAATCACGGTAAAGGCCATTACTTTTCCGAGGAAAATGGCAACCAGTGACATGAAGGCAGCCGTTAAGCCGGAGCCGAAGCCCTGAGACTCTCCACAGGCATTTGCCGCCACGAGGGCTCCCATACCAGTAAGCCCTCCCACAGCCCAGGCAATAAAGGCACTTTCACGCCAAGTGAAGTAGGCAATCACGGCCCAAAGGACGGCGCCCACCAAGCCACCCGCGAAGCTACCACCCGCCCAGGCCAGGAACTGCACGAAAGGAGAGGGGCCGGTTGGTTGTCGGCGACGCCTCTGCTCAGGCGGGCGTTTTTTCTTTTTGGGCAATGCCTCACCATCAGAGGAAGAGCGACGTCGCCGAGGAACCGGGGCTGGCAAAGTATCGCCAAATCCGTAGTCCTCTTCTTCAGAGGCGGTACGACTTGATCGTTGACCCGAAGAACGTTGTTGACGGGGTTGCTCCAGTTCGCTGAAGTCTTCCAGCCAGTTGGAGGTTTCATCCGCCGTCATTTCACTGGTGGAAGTCGCTGGTTTTTGCGTTCGAGATTTCTTGCGGACGGGTTGTATTTCAAACTTCTCACTGCATTGAGGGCATTTAGTCCGTCGACCGAACAGGCTTTCGGATTTGATCTTCATGACTTTGCGGCAGTGAGGACACTGAGTCCGGGGTGAGGATGATGTGCTCATAGACGGGTTCCCATGACTGGGGTGAATTCGGAGTAAAATGCGACAGAAAACGGACCAATGGCGCGCATTTCCCGTGGGAACCTTCTCTCCGACAATGCCAGGAGCGGCTGGAATCAGAGACGTGATGAAAACCTGTGTCTGAGTGCCGTTGAAGACGAACGTCCTCGTGAAATGATACGGCGACACCGACACCTCTGAGCTGGTTTTGGGCTTAGAATCCAACCAATCTGCTGAAAAGACGGCACAGCCAAAGTACCGCGCCTGTGAAAAAAGGTCTAGGCTATGTTTGGATTTCCATACGTTTTCGTCTGTTTATTCGAGAGGAGGAATAGATCGCCCTCTCCGCCGAACCTCAGCTCATTCGGAGAAAAACCGAATCACTTTCATACGCACAGACTCTGTCTAAACCGTTCCGAGGCAAGGCCTAACTCTGGCTAACACCCAGAGATTTGCCCCCGTCAATGGCGATCATCGTGCCGGTGACAAACTGGGCCGCGTCGCTGACCAAGTAACCGATCGTTTCAGCCACTTCTTCCGGTGTGATCATACGATTGTTGGCCTTGGCGAGAGGAGAGGCGTTGATGAAACCTCGTACCATCGCCTCGGGATCATTCGACTGGGCAAGGTCAGCGTTCATCATTCCTGTTTCACAAACAGGGCCAGGGCAGACAGCGTTGATGCGGATATTGTCTTTCGCATGACAGAGTCCCAGCGATTTCGTCATTCCAACTAATCCCATTTTGCTGATCGAATAAACCGGGTCATGTTGTCGGGGCAAGAGCCCCGCGTTGCTCGCCGTGTTTACAATGGCGCCACCTCCATTTCGCTGCATCTGGCGAATGGCGTGCTTGCAGCCGAAGAAAGCCCCTTTTAAATTGACGCCCATGCAGGCGTCCCACTCTTCTTCAGTCACCTCCGTGATCGGTTTCACCATACCGATCCCAGCGTTATTCACAAGGATATCCAGTCGCCCCGATTCCCGAACGGCCTGTTCGATCAAACCCTGCACGTCCGCTTCGATTCGTACATCGCATCGTTGTTCAGAGATATTCAGATCGGCGAAGTCCTGTTGGTTCTCGTCCAACAGATTCACATCGCCGATGAAGACCTTGGCCCCCCGTCGAGCGAGCCATTTCGCTGTGGCTCGTCCAATTCCGTTCGCGCCACCGGTCACCACAGCTACTTTGCCAGTCAGTTCCTGAGTTGTCATCGGTCCCTTCCTGTTCACGTTGTTTCCCAATTTAGTCGCTGTTATTCATCTCGCTGATTTCATGTCGTCTCACATCGGTTGTCGGGGCCTACTTTCGTCCCTCTTGAGCAGATTCGCAAGGAAACCTACCGGACTGTTTGTTCACTGTTCGTTAAAATCGCCGAATATCAGGTAGTAAGCATCAGGTTTTCTCCGTATTATAAAGGGACGGGAGAATTTTACGCACCGTTCGTATCTGCGTTTGATTTCTCTGCGTTTGATTTCTCTGGGTTTGATTTCACTGGGTTTGATTTCACTGAGTTTGATTTCACTGAGTTTTCCCGACATCCCTGCCGTTCGGCATTCACTTCGCGATCACTACTGAGGAACACCTGATTGATGTTCTCATCTTTTTCAAACAGCGGCAGCGTTCCCTTCATTCGATACTCATTCTGCTTCGGCCTGATGTTGATTGTGAGCGGGATGGTCGTGTCCGCTTCGGCGGCGCCTAAAACGCAAGGGTTCAGCACCGGTTCGCGGGATCCGTTCGTGACCGAAATCAATCAACGGTTGGATCAGCATTGGAAAGACAACGAAGTTGTTCCCTCCGATATCGCCGACGACGAAGAATGGCTCCGTCGCGTGTACCTCGATCTGACGGGCCGCATTCCTTCCACTGAAGAGGTGCGAAGGTTTCTGGGAGAAAAAGAGGAAGCCCCCAGCCGAACGCAGATCATTGAGGAATTACTGAGCAGCGATGAATACATTTCCAACTGGACCACTGTCTGGACGAATCTGTCCATCGGTCGGCAGACACCTCGCCGGGTCAGTCGTCGAGGTATGGAAAAATTCTACCGCGAAGCTTTTGCGAGAAACCGTCCCTGGAACGAAGTCGTTACCGATCTCATTCTGGCCGAAGGTCACTACGAAGAAAATGGCGCCGTCAATTATCTACTGGCACAGATGACGATGCGGGACGAACAAGTACTGCTCACCGCGAAGACCGCCAAACTCTTTCTTGGACAACAGCTCCAGTGCGTGCAATGTCACAACCATCCATTCAATCAATGGAAGCAAGAACAGTTCTGGCAGTTCAATAGCTTCTTTCGACAGATCGATAAAATTGATCACCGCAAAATAGACCCCGATTCAGGTCGTCGAGTTGATGACTATTCAGAAGTCGTTCTCCGTGATTTTTCTGGTCCCGTCCATTTCGATCGACGTGATGGTCTGAAGCAAGTCGCTTACCCGATTTTCAACGGAGAGTCGGTGAATCCCGATGTCACCACCGACCGCCGCGAAGGCCTGACTTCACTTCTGGCTCAGGGAGAACGCCCCGCCATTGCCTCGGCGATGGTGAACCGGATGTGGTCACACTTCTTCGGTTATGGCTTCGTCAATCCTGTCGATGACATCGGCCCGCACAACCACTCGGCCATGCCCGAACTGTTTGACCGTATGGCGGACGAGTTCGTCAAAAACAACTACGACGTTAAAAAGCTGATGAACTGGATCGTCAACTCGAAAGCGTACAACCTGACCAGCAAGTTCAACCCTGGCAATGAATTCGACGACCCCGCCGCGGGCGAGACGCCTCTGTTCAGCAAGATGTATCTGAAATCACTCGAAGCGGAACAACTTTACGATTCACTACTCGTCGCAACCCGGGCCGACGCCGCTGGTCGTGCTGACTACGAAGAACAATTGAACCGCCGCGAACAATGGTTGCGGCAATTTGTAATCGAATTCGGTAACGATGAAGGCACCGAAGCGACCACTTTCAACGGAACAATTCCACAAGCGCTGATGTTGATGAACGGACAACTTGTTCGTAACGCAATGTCGATGGAAGGGGAAAGTTTCCTGCAGCAGTTGAAGAACAACAGCAAACTAAAACCGCTGGAAAAAGTGAACGAAGTTTACCTTGCCACGTTAAATCGATACCCAACCAGCCGCGAGCGAAGTGCGTTGACAAAACTGTTCAAAGGGAATCCCGAAGAAGCCGCCTTGCAGGATCTGTTATGGGCCCTGCTGAATTCGAACGAGTTTATTACGAATCATTAATCGAATACAAACTTTATTTGACATCGCTCCGACTTCATCACCAAATACAAATCTACTAACCGCAAGCATTGCGGGAGCCAAACATGAATTTACCGACTCCAACTGGAATGAACCGCCGTCACTTTCTCCGACATATGGCGACGAGTGCAGCGACTGTTCCTGCGCTGCAGTTCATGTCGCATCTTGAAGCGAACGCCGCAACCGTCAAAAGTAATCAGAAGTCGTGCATTCTGATGTGGATGGGGGGCGGTCCTCCTACGATTGATATCTGGGACCTCAAACCGAAATCCACCAACGGCGGAGAATTCAAACCGATCTCAACAGCAGGTGACTTCCAGATCACCGAAGCGCTCCCCGAAACGGCCAAGATCATGGACAACCTATCCATCGTCCGTTCGATGAGCACACGCGAAGCCGATCATGATCGCGGACGTTATTACCTGCATACGTCGTTCGTCCCCAATCCCACCGTGGTACACCCTCCCTTTGGATCGGTCATCAGTAAAGAGCTGGGAGACAAACGGGAGAACCTGACGATTCCCTCCTTCGTTGCCGTTGGTGGTTCTCCCGGTTCACCAGGTTACCTTGGCATGTCCCATGCACCCTTTAACGTCGACAGCAACGGTCAGATCCGTAATGCGAACATGGAAGGGCTCAACCCGACTCAGATGGCGTCCCGATTGTCGATGTTGAAAACAGTGGAGACCCAGTTCATTGATTCCAACCGCGGGTCAATGTCTAAAGACCATCAGGATATTTATCGCAAAGCCCTGACGCTACTGTATTCCGATCAGATGACCGCTTTCGAAGTTGCCCAGGAGCCTGCTGAGGTTCAGGAAGCCTACGGAGACACTGGCTTCGGTCGCGGACTGCTGCTGGCCCGTCGCCTCGCTGAACGTGGCGTTCCCTTTATTGAAGTCGACATGGGAGGCTGGGACCTGCATCAGGATGTTTTCTCTACTCTGCGGGACAACCGCATGCCTACAGTCGATAAAGCGATGTCCACACTTGTGAAAGACCTCAAAGAACGGGGCATGCTGGACAACACGGTTCTCGTCTGGATGGGTGAGTTCGGTCGGACACCGCGCATTAATCAGAATACTGGCCGCGATCACTGGGCCCGCAGTTGGTCGGTCGTGATTGGTGGTGGCGGAATTAAAGGTGGTATCGCCGTCGGCGCCACCGACGATGAAGGAATTGAAGTCATCGGCAAAGGGTATCAACCGGGCGATATCTGGGCGACTGTGGCCCAAGCCATGGGTGTCCCCGTGAATACCGAATACCGTTCCGCCAACGGTCGTCCCATGAAAATGGTCAACACCGGTCAACCCATCACCGAGCTGATTTAAACCGAGCGATGTGAGTGGAATAGAGTTCCATCATGTTCTCGTGCGTAAATCAGGCAGGCATGGTTTCTGGCAATCTCATTCCGAAATCTCATTCCGCGATCTCAACGAAAAGTATGGTCCGGCTGTCCGCTCATTGGTTCCTGCCTTCCTTATACATTCGGGGACGCATAGAATTCGGATAAAGACGCTCGATTCACGCGGCACCATTTCACCTCGGGAAGATTCTGGCGGGGACTGCTGGAATAACTGACAGAACATCATGACAGAGAACACCACCACGAATCCGTTGCGAGTTTGTAGTTTCGAGAGCCGACGTTCGGAAGAAACGCGAACCTTGATCACCAAAATGGGCGGCGTCGCGACGGTGGTTCCTTCCATGAAGGAAGTACCGCTCACCGAAAATGAACATGGCCTGAAGTTTGCCAAACAGATTTTCGCGGGCGAAATCGATTACGTCGTCTTCATGACGGGCGTGGGTACGCGGCAATTGTTCAACGTCATTGAAACCAAATGGCCGCTCACTGAATTTCTGACCGAACTCCAGAAATACGTCGTCATTAGCCGCGGCCCCAAACCTGTAAAAGTACTCAAGGAAGAAAAAGTTCGCATCGACTTCGTCGCTCCCGAACCGAACACCTGGCACGAACTGCTCGAAACAATGCAGGCCGGACTCGACCTCAAAGACAAGGTGATCGCTGTTCAGGAGTACGGAATCCCGAGCACCGAGTTCTACCAGGAACTGGCCGGTCTCGGCGCCGAAGTGCGGTCTGTCCCCGTGTATTCCTGGGCATTCCCGGATGACCCCGCCCCCTTGTATAAATCCATCCATCAAACCATCGCGGGCGAGTTCGACGTGCTGGCATTCACCAGCGCCAATCAGGCGACGCACGTCTTTCAGGCAGCGCATGAGCAGGAAGTCTTCGACGAGTGGCTCGCCGCCGCACAAAAGTTGGTCATTGCCTCGATTGGACCAACGGCAACCGAACATCTGACCAAACTCAATCTTCCTCCACAGCTGGAAGCCAGCCCCCCCAAATTGGGCCCCTTTATTCGCACAATCATGACCGAGGGTCCCGCGCTGGTGAACCGATGATTTAAAGAGAGTCTGTCCTCCGGGAATTCAAAAACAGGTCGCCATTCGTTATCCTTATCGATGTAACGTGGACCTACTTTTATTACCCTCGAGCGGAAGTCTTCTCTCTTGATTACCCCCGAATTAGCGAACAGCCGGTTCATGAAAGCGGCCCGTTGCGAGCCGACCGACACGACCCCTATCTGGTTAATGCGACAGGCAGGGCGGTACATGCCGGAGTACATGGCCGTACGGAACAAGGTGACCTTCCTTGAGCTTTGTAAAACGCCCGAACTGGCCGCGCAGGTGACATTGGAGGCTCGTGAGATACTGGGGGTCGACGCTGCGATTCTCTTTGCTGACTTGCTTCCGATTTTGCAACTCGTTGGCTTCGACCTGACCTACGAAAAGGGCGAAGGACCCCAAATTCATAACCCGTTTCGGGAACCGGCCGATCTCAAGCGGATTCAACGCGTTCAGAATATCGACGACCTTGGTTACGTGTTCGACGCCATCCAGCTCATTCGCAAACAATTGCCCCCCGATATTCCTCTGCTGGGGTTTGCCGGGGCGCCTTTCACTCTTGCTTCGTATGCGATTGAAGGGGGCGGTTCCCGTAATTATCTGGACACCAAACGGATTATGTATTCGCACCCGGAAGTCTGGGACGAATTGATGAACACGCTCGTCGATTCGGTTTCGGGTTATCTTAATCGGCAGCTGGAAATGGGTTGTCAGGCGGTACAAATCTTTGACAGTTGGGCCGGTTGTCTGAGCCCCGACGATTACCGGCACTTCGCCTTCCCCTACACCAAAAGGCTGATCAGTTCGCTTCCCGCCGATACACCGGTGATCAACTTCCTGACAGGCAACCCCGCATTACTTCCGTTACAGGTCGCTGCAGGTGGTACGGTGCAGGGACTCGACTGGCGTGTTGATATGGCAGAGGCCTGGAAATCGATGGGCTACCATCAAGCTGTGCAGGGGAACCTCGATCCGGCTTCGCTCTTTTGTGAGTTCGATGTGCTCAAAGAGAAAGCTCAGGATGTGCTCGACAAAGCCGCCGGGCGCCCAGGTCACATATTTAATCTTGGCCACGGTATCATGCCGGGCGTCAATCCTCAGAACGCGATCGACCTGGTGAAGTTTGTCCATGAGGCAGGAGCCCAGATTGCGGAAACTCAGATTTAAGTATCTGTAAACAACGACTCGGAATAACAACTTCGAGTAATTACACGAAGCCATCAACTGGGCGCGATAACCTGACCACAGCAACTGTCCGTTCTGATTGAGATCAAACAAGGATTCCATCAACGTGAGTGCCGGGGAGATCATTCTACTGGGAACAGGAACGTCCGTCGGTGTGCCGGTGGCGGGCTGCGACTGCGAAGTCTGTCTGTCAGAGAATCCCAAAAACAATCACACGCGGTCGGGCGTGTACGTCGAGGCGCCCGAGGGAAACTTCGTTATCGACACCGCTCCCGAGCTTCGTATTCAACTCGTACGAGAGCGTGTGCAGGCAGTGCATGCGGCCCTCTTCACGCATGGCCACGCAGATCACATCTACGGACTGGATGACCTGCGTATCTACGGTCATCGTCAGGATGCACCCGTTGACTTATACTGTGAAGAGATCGTTGAACAGCATCTGCGTCAGTCCTTCAGTTATGCCTTCGACACGAACAGCCCCCGACCGCATAAGTTTGCCGTACCGCGATTTGAATTTCGATCTATCTCGATGGAGCCCTTTACTATTCTGGGGTTACCCGTCCAACCCATCCGTCTGCTTCACGGTCAGTTGCCTGTTCTTGGTTACCGCATTGGAAACTTTGCATTCTGTACTGATGTCAGTGAGATTCCCGAAGAAAGCTGGCCACTGCTGGAAGGGCTCGACACGCTTATCATCGACGCTCTGCGTCATAGTCCGCACCCGACGCACTTCAACGTCGATCAGGCATTGGAAGCGATCCGGCGTTTGAAACCACTGCAAACCTACCTCACCCACATTTCGCACTCACTCGAATACGAGGCGACGAACGCCATTCTGCCCGAGGGAGTGGAAATGGCATATGACGGATTGCGTGTGAACTACGAGGTATAGGTTTCTGCTCGATCAGTTTCTCACGGGCGTCTTGTTCTGGACAGTTGGGCAGGGTATAAGGGGAGTCTAGAATTCATGAAGAATTGTTGATGCGTTCCGAGTTCTCCACTCGGCAAACAGAGTATTCCCAATTCCTCGAAGACTCTCCTCTCTGCTTTACTCACTTCAGACACAAAGATCGCGTTCGATGAGCCAGCCCCCCTCCGACGAACAAACTCACAATCCGGCCACACCGGAGAACACCGTCGAAGACCTGCATGTTCAGGATCCGCCCACCCGCTTCCTCGGTATTGTTAAACAACTAGGCCCGGGGCTTATTATTGCGAGTGCGATTGTAGGTTCGGGTGAATTAATCGCGACGACGAAGACTGGCGCTCAAGCAGGCCTGTCACTTCTCTGGTTAATCTTCTTTGGTTGTCTGATCAAAGTCTTCGTACAGATTGAACTGGGGCGATTCACCATCAGCGAAGGACAAACTTCGCTCGCGGCACTCAACAGTGTGCCCGGCCCACGCTTAAAAATCAATTGGATTATCTGGGTCTGGTTTGCGATGATGCTCACCAGTATGGCCCAACTGGGCGGGATCGTCGGTGGTGTCGGACAGGCGGCTGCTATCGCCCTGCCGATCACGGGTGACTATGCGGAGGTCGTCAGGGCTCCTTCCGAAAAGCAGATTGACTGGTACCTCACCTATAAAGCGGACCGGGAACTTGCCGATCAAACACAATCCAACTTCAGTCAACTTCCCCCCGTTCACCAAGAACGGGCCGAGTTTGGCATGCAGTATCTGGAGACTCGTTTTGAAAGTCTGCGAGCAGAAGGATATCCGATTGATGAACTGATCTCGCGCGTTGATGGTGGGGAAACACTGATCGATCCGAATACCTGGGATGATCGGCTCTGGGCGCTGCTTGTGACCATCTTCACGGCGATACTGCTCTATTTAAGCCGTTACAACCTGATTCAGACCGTGGCGATGGTATTAGTTGTTTCGTTTACTCTAATCACCATTGGCAATGTGATTTCACTGCAGGCGACCGAATATTTCTCGGTGACGTTCAATGAGCTCATGTCGGGACTGGCATTTAAGCTACCGGAACCCATAGGCGGAATCGACCCGGTTAAAACCGCGATTGCCACGTTTGGAATCATTGGAGTAGGGGCATCCGAGTTGATCGCCTATCCCTATTGGTGCCAGGAAAAAGGATACGCGAAGTTCACCGGACCACGACAGAATTCGGATGCATGGAGTAACAGAGCGAAAGGGTGGCTGCGGGTAATGCGGTTTGACGCATTTAACTCGATGATCATCTACACGATCGCCACAATGGCGTTTTACTTCATGGGAGCGACGGTCCTGTTCCGTCAGGGGCTCGACCCCGATGGCATGCGGATGGTGACCACCTTGTCGAGTGCCTACGTCCCCATCTTTGGCAACTATGCCCGTTGGCTCTTCCTGATCGGGGCGATTGCCGTTCTCTATTCGACCTTCCTGGTGGCGAATGCATCCAATGCCCGAATGTGGTCGGACTTCTTCCGGATCGCTGGCTTATTCAAAATCAACACTGAAGAAAAGTTCATGAAGTGTGTCGGCATCATGAGTGTCGTACTTCCCTGCATCAGCTTTTGTGTCTTCGCCAGCCGCGCAAACCCGGTGACAACAGTTCTCATCGCCGGAATGATGCAATCGATCATGCTACCGATGATTGGTTTTGCGGCCCTCTATTTCCGCTATAAGCGAATCGACCGACGACTGAGGCCCGGTCTGGTATGGGACATCTTCCTGATTCTCTCGTTCCTGGGGCTACTGGTAACGGGATCCTGGGGCTTGATCAAAGTCCTCACGGAATAAAGAATAACTCCTCAGACGTGCGGACGTCCTGTACAAAGCAACTTCCTGACTGAGCCGGTTGAGACCAAATTGTAATGTGGATAAAAATTTGCGGTGTCAAAGAGATCGAAGCCGCCAATCAGGTGGCCCGGTCCGGAGCGTCTGCGATCGGACTGAACTTCTTTGCGAAGTCTAAGCGATCCACCAATCTCAAACAGGCTAGAGAGATTGCCACAGCGGTGCGCGGTCAGCTCGAACTGGTCGGCCTGTTTGTGAATCACTCCCCTGCAGAAGTGGTGGAACATGCTCGGCAATTGCAACTCGACTGGATCCAATTGCATGGCGATGAACCCCCCGCTTATCTTGCAGGGCTTCAGTCCGAACTCGTTCTCGATCTTCCTTCCATCAAATTGATGAAGGCTTTCCGCGTTGGCCCCCAGGGGCTGGACGAAGTTGCTAACTACCTTGACGAATGTCGTCAGGCTGGCGTCAAGTTATCGGCCTGTCTGATTGATGCCGCGGTGCAGGGCGAGTTCGGCGGCACAGGTCATGTCGCTCCCTGGGACCTGGTGCGGGATCAATACGATCGAACCAACTGGCCTCCACTCGTTCTGGCAGGAGGCCTGACTTCAGCCAATGTTCGCGCAGCGACAGCAGCTGTGGATCCCTGGGGAATCGATACTGCGAGTGGCGTCGAGTCGTCGCCGGGTGTCAAAGACGCACGGATGATCAATGAATTCGTAAACGCCATTCGACAGTAACTGCAACCGAAAGCCGCTTCTCTGTTATGGCAGTTCACGAAGGCGGATGTTTTTGAACTCAACCGGGGCACCTTCTGCTTCCAGACAGAAATGGCCGGTTGCCGGATCGCAGTTATTTCCACCAGAGACTTCTTCGCCGTTCACCCACAGACGAATTTCTCCGTTGATTCCACGGACGTAATAGTGATTCCATTCGCCGTGCCCATTACTCAGGTTTTTGCTGGGAAAGCTTCGACTTCCATTTGGAGAGAGTGGCGGGAAAGGATCCATTTTGGATTTCCCCACAGCAAAGATGTCGCCGTTCGTCGAGAACCAGTCTCCCTCTTTACCAGTTCTTTCTTTGTATTTTGTGGCGTAACCGTGATCGAGTGCCTGAATTTCGATGCCAAATTCGGGCAGCTTATTGGGGGGCAAGTCGGTCAATGCTTCCATCGGGACCCAGGCGAAGATTCCGCTATTTCCACCGAATTCCAAGTGACGCCATTCCGCGACCAGCTCAAAGTTAGTGAACGTCTCTTTGGTTCGCAGAACCCCGATGGGTTTACCAGTGGAGTGAATCGTACCGTCTTCCTGCCAGACCCATGTTTCAGGCTCTCCGTTGACGTCTGTGAAGTCGTCTTCGACCAGAGTTTTCCAGCCGGGTCCAGTTCCGTCAATAAACGCTTTTTTCGCTTCACCTTCTTCAGCAACGAGTCCTGTCGTCGCAACCAGCATCGTGAAGGAAGACAACAGTATGGCGAAAGAGAAACAGCGCATAGGGGAAAGGAGGGCTGGCATATTGCGAAACCTTTATGGGGCGGGAGGCGTGGCGGGTCGTCGGTCTGCGTGGTGAGAAACGTCTATTGCGGCAAACGAGAAGCGAGTTCGTCGTTATTAGTCAGCAATTCGTTGATTTCATCGGTCGTTGCTTTGATCTCGCGGCGAAGCTGATCGACTTCCTGTAGAATTTCCAGATGTTCGTTCTGAGTTTGTTCAATCGCTTTAATGTAGCCCACACGAATCTCGATGGGAAGGTTATCATCTCCAGCGAATTCAGGGTCGCCATCCAATTGGAGATGTCGGTTCTCGAGCATTTTTTTCGCGCGGGTCAACAGTTCTTCTTGTTTCGCTACGGATCGCTGTTGGATTTCCAAAGTGAAATTCGTTTCTGCACGGCGGGCATCAAGAGCGCTCAGTGTGGAAAAGTAAGAGCTGGGAATCATTTTCCAGAAACGCCAGTTACCGGCATCCCATGACGCGATTTCCTCTTCTGTCGTGTAACCTTCGGCAGTCAACGTCGAACGATCATTCTGAACGTCGGTGACTTTGAAGGACTTCACAAAGACCGTTTCCCCTTCATTCTGAGGGTCGGGACGGAAGCCGTACAGCACGACGGGGACGTTTCCACCGGGAGCCGGAAGTCCTTGATTGCTACCCGCGTCGATCGAAATACTGCCATCGCCATTAGAAACCGTATTCACGTCGGCCCATGTCTGATACCAGCGATTAATCAACTTATCATGTTCGGTATTAACCCGTTCGAGTTCCAACTGACGATCGAATTTCTGTTTCCGTTGCGCCAGCATTTCAGTTTCATCAGCTTCGTAGGCTTTGATCCAAAAACTGTGCGTTGCAGTCACTCTTGCCATCAGGAACAAACCGACAATGCCGGCGAGGATGACAATAACTACGAAAATTTTGCCGGAGGTCGTCATGTATATAAACCAATGCGATCGTGGCGAGAATGTTTGAGATTTTATGTCTGTCCGCTCGAAAGCGGGGAAAATGATGAACCTGAAAACGAGGCTCATCCCTTATCTACGATATCGTATCTACAGACCAGTAAGAATACGCCGTCCAGGTAGTATACGGCCATTTTGCCGATCTTTTCATGATAAGCCGGTCTAAAATGGCGGGTCAAGCAGAATAATGCCTGACGCCATGTCGGCAGGAACTGTTTATGCCAGTTGTAACGCCCGCTAATAAATCCATCACGACCGAACAGGATGTGCTCAGAAGTACACATTCACTGCAGTTCCTGCCAATTGCGATGAGCCTCATGAAGACCGCGCCGTTTCGGGAACGAGCGGATTGCTTCCGTGTTCAAATCAATTACACTAGCTGAATACATCCGCATTCTTACAACAGCGAGTGTTAAATATTCGCGATCTCTGTTCTCAGAGAGATCGTTGTTTTCATTCATTTCGCGAGCTCAAGTCGGAAATCGACTCCGACGGCAGGAAGAAAAGACGCAATGCCAGCAGCCCAGAAGTTTCGTCGCAAGGATCTTAAAAAAGGAGAGAACCTTTGCGATCATTGCACCGCCAAATGTTGTCGTTATTTTGCCTTGCCGATTGACACTCCCAAAAAGCGGGAAGACTTCGATCATCTTCGCTGGTACATGATTCATGGTGCCGTCTCCTTGTTTGTGGAAGACGGTGTCTGGTACTTGATGGTGCATGCCGATTGCCAGCATCTCCAGGCAGACAACATGTGCGGCATCTACCATACACGACCACAAATTTGTCGCGACTACTCGACCGACAACTGCGAGTTCGACGACGATGTCTGTTACGAAAAGTTTTTCGAGACAGCAGACCAACTCTGGGAATACGCCGAGGCGATTCTTCCTCAGCGGGCCCCCGCCGAACGGGAAGCGCATATGCAGTTGCCAGTACTGAATTAGTTTCGACTGGCATATTAAGCTGAATGATTCTGGAAATCGCTTTCGAGTTTACTTCGAATAAACCATCCTGTTGATGATCGACTTTACGTAGTCTGAACTCCCCCATCATTCAACGAAGGTGTGAGAGAACCTCGACAGAATCGAACTCAATATCTCCATCCAATACCACTGGGAAACAAGTTACCGTGTCTTCGAAAGAGAAAACTAAAACAACGTTGATCAAACCGCAGGTCTTAAAAGGGTTCCGCGATTATCTGCCCGCGCAGATGATTGCCCGTGAAGGGTTGATGGAGACAGCCCGGGAAGTTTATCGCAGCTTCGGATTCAGCCCGATCGACACCCCCGCTCTGGAGCGGACCGAAGTCCTGTTGGGAAAGAGCGGCGACGAAACCGAAAAGCAGATGTTTCGCTTTCGTGATCAGGGTGACCGTGACGTAACGATGCGGTTCGACCTAACCATTCCCTTCGCGCGCTTTGCCGCTCTGCATCTGAATGAAATCGGGACACCCTTCAAACGTTATCACTTGGGCACTGTCTGGCGGGGCGAAAACCCGGGGAAGGGTCGGTTCCGCGAATTCATGCAGTGCGACTTCGACACGATCGGCACTGACTCAGTCATGTCGGATATCGAAACGTTGCTCGTGATTCACGAATTGATGTGCCGACTTGGGTTCGATCAATTCATGATTCACATGAACAACCGACAGATCCTGAATGGTTGGCTCGATAAACATGGTCTGCTTGATCAGGCGACGGTTGTCCTGCGAGCCCTCGACAAGATTCTAAAAATCGGTCGCGAAGGAGTCATTGCGGAAATGGGAGCCCAGGCAGGTATTGCCGTGGAACAGGCTGAAGGCATTCTGCGCTTGACCGAATTAAAAGGTAACGCGAACGAAATGCTGACTCAACTGGAAGCGGTGTTGGCCGACCATGAGTCAGGTCTCGCCGGAGTCAAACGAACCCGGACGATTTTTGAAACGGTCATCGCTGCGGGTGTTCCGGAAGAGCGGCTGAAACTCGACTTGTCGATTGCGCGTGGTCTCGATTATTACACCGGCGTCATTTTTGAAACCTTTCTGACTGAACGTCCTGATTTTGGATCGGTCTGTTCAGGAGGACGGTATGACAATCTGGCCGGGATGTTTACCAAACAGGAACTCCCCGGCGTCGGGGCTTCCCTTGGACTGGATCGACTGCTGGCTGCCATGATCGAGATGGATTGCCTGGAACTGCGTGAATGCCCGGCCGATGTGATTGTAACAATCATGGATAACGACCGGTTGCCCGAGTACTACCGCCTTGGCCAGCAGTTGCGTGCTGCTGGAATCCGCAATGAAGTCTATCCGGAAGACAAGCAGTTTAAAAAACAGATGAAATACGCTGACCGCAAAGGGTTTCGATTCGCCATCATTGCTGGGTCCGATGAATTCGAACAGGGTATCTGGCAAGTCAAAGACTTGAAGGCACAGGCACAACAGGCTCTCAGCGAAACAGAACTGATCGCATTCCTGAAGTCCGAACTCGCTCCGGCGGCCACTTGAAAAAGAGAATTGGCAGGCCGTCTGAAAGAACATCTAGACGGACTTTAGCCAAATTGCTAAGATCCTCGCGAAATTCGAAAAACTTTTTGCGCCTCCCGGAAGTGTGGGCCGCTTCTTTAACTGTAAGTCATTGCAGAAGTGGAAGTTAAGCCAATCCGGTTGAACTGGTTTTTCTCACGTGCATCTCCGCGAAGATATGGATGTTTTTCGCGGTACGAGAGACCAGTCTGGCGTTCTATCAGATTATTCGTCAGCCAGAATGGAGTCTGTCGTGCGAATCAATTATCGCCTGATTACCTGTCTATTAACGCTCCTCCTGACCTTCAATTGCGGGGTTTGGAATGTTGAGGCGCAAGCCGCAGGTATCGATGCCCGCAAAGGCTTTCATTACCACCTGACCGAGAAACATGGCCCATGGATGATCATGGTCGCCGTTTTCTCGCCTCCTCCACCAGAACGTCGTTCCAAGGAGGGGCTGAGTCCTCAGGAGGCTGCGAACGAGTTGGTTTACGAACTCCGTTCCCACGGTTTGCCGGCCTATACGTTCGAGCCGCACGAAGCCTCCGAGAAATTCAAAGTCGTTCGCAACAAGCGAGACGAACTGGGGCCATCGAACCAGTTAGTACATATGGTTGGCGAGGGCAGCATCTGCGTGCTGGCGGGCAACTTCGACATTATGGCGAGCGAAAAAGATAACGCGCAAGCGGAAAAAACACTTGATAAAGTCAAAGAATTCGTCCCCAAGTTTCTGGACCAGGAGACTCAACTGGAAGTTTCGGCACCACTCAGTCCCAATGGAAACAGCAACGATCCACGTCAATACGGCGTCTTCCAGAAACTGAAAAATGGTGCTGTCTTCGCCAGTACTCCCGGAAATCCCAAACCACTGAGTGGGGCATTTCTGACGATCAACCCATTACGTTCCGCAGAAGACATGAACGAATCCAAACGGAATCGCTACCTGCTCGATCTTAACAGCGGTGGCGAATTTTCACTGTTGGATAATCCTGCCAAATACACGTTGATCGTGGCTACCTTCTACGGAAACTCCAAAACGCAAGCGTTGAACACGGGTGGGCTTTTCAAGAAGAACAACAACTCCCAGGAACTGGGGACTTCACTAGACGACTCTGCCTTCAAAGCCTGGGAATTCTGTAAAGCTATGCGTACTGCCAGTAACTATGGATATGACCAGAACTACGAAGCGTATGTTCTGCACACTCGTTACAAATCTTATGTGACCATCGGCTCATTTGATAATGCGGAAGACCCGCGAATCGAAGAAATGAAACAACTGATGGGCGCGAAGGTCCGGCAGACATCGGGAGGAAGTTCGGCATCCATGTTTGCTGAAATGTTCTCCATTCCCAAACAGCCAGCTCCAGGACAAGCGCCTCAGAAAAGCTGGATGTTCGACCCGGAACCGCAACTTTCAGCGATTCCCAAAATCAAATAGTCCGCATCACAAAAGGGGGGAGCCATTCTGTTGATCGTCGGACAGCCGGATACTGGAAATTTATTTCCAGATCTTGCGGTGACGATCAGAATGGTCTTTTAATCAGATGACGCAAGTCCACGAACCAACAGCAGGAGTTCGCCGACTTTCGCTACGGAAAAATTTTTCGTGGGCGTTAGCCGGCAATTTTCTGTACGCGTTGTGCCAGGTGGGCATTCTGTTCGTCATCCAAGCGGTAGGCAGTCTGGAAATGGTCGGGGCCTATTCACTCGCCCTTTCCTTGTGCGTGCCGATCTTTCTTCTGACCAACCTGCAGTTGCGAACATTACAAACGACCGATTCGCATCGGGAATTTCATTTCTCCGATTATGCCGGTGTGCGATCACTGATGAGCCCGCTGGCTTTTTTGATCCTGTTAGCGATCTGCTCTTCCGGTCAATATTCACGAGAGACAGTCTACATCATTCTGGCGATGGGTTTCGCCAAAATGATCGAGACGGCCAGTGAGCTTTGTTACGGAGCATTTCAACAGCACGAACGGCTCGACTATGTCTCCCGCTCGCTCTGTCTGAAAGGCATTCTGTCTTTATTTCTGATTGGGACAACCATCGCCCTGACCGGCAGCTTGGTATTAGCACTCGGCCTTGTCGCCGCGAGCTGGTTTTTGCTGTTTGTTTTCTTCGATTTTCGACATGTTTACTTGTTGTTCCGTGAAGATCACCAGCATGACACGAACAAGACCGGACTAAAAACAGTCTGGTCCGAACTGAGACCGCGCTGGCGTCGGTTTACGATCTGGAAAATCGCTCTCGGTGGATTGCCGCTCGGGATGGGGGCATTACTACTCTCGACCACTGAAAGCCTGCCGAACATTTTTATTGAATGGCAATTCGGAACGCGAGAACTGGGAATCTTTGCCCTGTTAATGACGCTCAGCTTTGCCGGGTTACCCGTCATTAACGCAATGGGACAGGCCGTCACTCCTCGGTTAGCACAAAATTATGCTGACGGGAATGTGAAAGGCTTTCAACAAGTCATGCTGAAAGCGGTTTTGCTGGGAACAGGCCTGGGCATTGGCTTAATCATCGGCACGCTCTTATGTGGCGAATGGTTCCTGTCGACCTTCTTCGGGCCGGAAGTCGCTGTACACTCTCCTCTGCTGTTCATTCTGATGGGGCTGGCTCCCTTCAAGTACGGTTTCCGTTTCTTTGGAAATGGATTAACCGCCACACGCCGGTTCTCTCTCGTCCTCCGATTTCAATTCATCGTACTCATGCTGGTCGTCGTACTCGTCCCAGTAATGGGTGCCCTGTGGAATATCACCGGCGTCGCCGTGGCTGTGTATCTGACGACTGTCATCCGGGCGTTGATGTTCGCCTGGCAAACACGGGTAGAGCTACGAGCAATCGCGGAAAACCCTCAGGACGTTCAATTTGTGCGAGGACTCATTCAAGCCGCTAAATCGCTCACGAACGACCTGCATCGATTAATGGCGATGTTAAAAACACGAATGGCCGGTTCGTCAGGATTAACGACCCACGAATCAGATCTGGGGCCTGTCTCCCCTGTGAAAAGGTAATTGAATCCAATATGAAAATCCTCCGAAAAACGACCGCCCAAGGCGTGTATCAACTCCGAAAGCTGGAACGCGACGTTCGTGAACTCGACCGCTTTGCCGCGCTGACGCCGGGTGAAATGCGAACCGAGATGAATCAGCGGTTGTGGGATCAGATGCAATATTTCGGAAACAGAGCGGACGCGTTGCCGGAATGGAAAGAGGCTGCCCGCATCCAGAACCCTCAGGAACTGCGAGAAGTCTGGTCGCAGTTGCCCATTCTCACCAAACAGGATTTGCAATCCCAGTTCGATCCAAAAGAGATGCAGCAGCAATTCGGCCTGAAAGGAATCTCGGCCTCTACCGGTGGATCAACAGGAGAGCCAGTTCATTTCTTCCATGATGAAGCGATGATGAGACATAAAGCCGCCGCACGCATCTTCTGTCGTAAACAGTTTGGCTGGCGACCGGGCATGCCTATCGTCTGCATCTGGGGTTCCGAACGGGATGTGGGACATTCGCAAACAATGAAAGGCCGGTTCACGTCGTTCGTTCAAAATGTGCATATCGTTGATGGCTATCACCTCGACGAGAAGACAGTCCAACGCGTGCGGGAGCAAATCCGTCGTCATGCGCCCGTCGCTCTGTACGGCTTCACGACCATGCTGGAGTACATCGCCCGCGAAATGCTGGCGGCAGGTGAGAACTACATCGGACAGGTCGCTACCGCCTGGAATGGGGGCGAGATGCTGTACCCTGAACAATCCCGTTTATTTCAGCGTGTCTTTGGAGTGCCCATTCTGAACTTCTACGGTGGACGGGAACTCTCCTCCATGGCGTATCAGACGGGTCACGGCGAACCAATGAAGTTGATTAGGCCTAACTTGTTTTTAGAAATCGTCGATGAAGCAGGTCAACCCGTAGCACCGGGAACTCCCGGGAGGCTGATCTGCACAAACACCATTAATCGGGGAACTCCGTTTCTGCGGTTTGATATTGGCGACCTCGGCATGAGCAGCGCCGAAGGTCAGGACGAGTCGGGTATTCATTCGCTCTCGTCGTTACACGGTCGTTCGGCAGGGATTATTCATCTGTCGAACGGTAAAACGATCAACAATTTGTACTGGAATCACCTTTTCAAAGACTACGATAACGTGCGCCAGTTTCAAGTGGCGATTATCGACGGACAGGAACTGGAGATTCGTCTTAGCGGAACTCCTCTCTCTGCCGACAAGGAAGAGAAACTCAAACAGGTGATTCGGAAATTTGTCGATCCGCTGCCGTTTAATATCCGCTGGGTTGAGTCAATTAAACGAACCAAACAGGGCAAGCTGGTCCAGGTAGTGCGAGAGTCGCGCGATGCGGAGGTGATGCATGCCGCGTGAGACCGAAGCTCCTCCTCGTAAACCAAAGATTTGCCACATCATCAACGCACTCTATGTCGGTGGGGCGGAGATGATGTTATGCAAACTGCTGGAATCGCTACAAAAGCGAAATGAGTTTGAGTTCTCCGTCATCACCTTGCTCGACGGAGGCCCCTTGGTCGATCAGATCGAGCGATTGGGAATTCCCGTCCAACGTTGCCACATGCAACAGGGAAAATTCCGCTGGAAAGAAGTCAAACATCTGCGCAATCTGATTCGCAGTGAACAGCCAGATTTGGTTCAAACCTGGATGTATCATTCGGACTTGCTGGGAGGCGTCGCAACCAAACTGGCCAACCGCCGGACACCGGTGGTCTGGAATATTCGCCACAGTCATCTCAGCCAGGAGAGCGACAAGCGGAGTACGCGTCTCGTGGGAAAGCTACTCGCCCGGCTTTCCCATTACTTGCCCCATCGCGTCATTGTGAATTCCCAAGTAGGAAAATCAACTCATTTAGACCTGGGATACCGGCCGGAATTATTTGAAATGATTCCTAATGGATTCGATCTCGAAAAGTTCCGCCCCAGTCATCAGGACCGCCATTCCGTAGTCAAAGAATTGGAATTACCCGATTCGGTCAAACTGATCGGTCATGTCGGTCGGTTTCACTCGATGAAACGGCATCAACTATTCATTGAAGCCGCCGGTCGACTAGCCAGCGAAGGTCCTCAATATCATTTTGTGATGGTGGGACGTGGCGTCGGTCGCGAAAACGACGAGTTAATGGAATGGATTAAGGCAACCGATTACCCACACCGGTTTCATCTCCTCGGACCGCGTCAGGACCTTCCTCGATTACAGGCCGCGTTTGACTTGATGGTCTCTTCGTCCGGACCGGGCGAAGGTTTTTCCAACGTGTTGGGAGAAGCGATGGCGAGTAGCACTCCGTGCGTCGCCACCGACGCGGGAGACGCAAAGTTCATGCTGGGTGAGACGGGCTTGATCGTGCCGGTCGATGACCTGGACGCATTGCACCTCGCGATGCGACAGTTATTAACCGCCCCAGAAGCGGAGCTTTGGGGAAGGGGGCTCGCCGCGCGGAAACGCATTCGCGAGAACTTCACCATGTCCCGCATTACGGATCGCTACACCGAATTATGGAACTCCTGTTTGCCTGCATTAGAGGAATCCGTTGAGCCAGAAGAGAAATTAAAACGTAAGTCTGCCTGACCTTTACCCGATTTCAAACACCTTCAGTATTTTAAAACGACTGCTAACGGATCGTATCCATGTCCACCGATTCAGCCGATATCACCTGGTGCATCTGTCTGGGCCTGCTGTTGCAGGGACTGACATTGTACTACTGCAGCAAGAATGATCGCCTGAACCGGTGGCGATTCCTGCTGCACATCTCGGCGTTCCTGTGGATTGCGATGGTGTTTCTGAAGCGATTTTATATCGATCAGATACTTCCCCCTCGCGATGCCATCAGTCACGAGATGTGGGCGCGGCACGTGGCCGAATGTCTGGCGCACCAGGACTTTGATAATCTGACGCATATCCTGGGGATTGGGAACCGAGGTTACCGGTTGGTCCTGGGTGCCTTTTACTGGCTTACTGATGCGCCACAAACGGCTACCTACGCCGTGCATGCCTCGCTGGCCTATTGGGGCCTGCTGTCGATGGTGGATCTCTATTCACAGCATTTCCGCGCGAGTCGAATCCCTTTCGTGGTGATTGCCTTAAGTGTCTTCTGCCCCTCTGCCCTGTTCTGGACAGTGGGGAATATTAAAGAAGGTGCTGCCCTGTGGGGTATCTGTATGACGACCCGGTTCACTTACATGTACCTGTCGAAACGAAAACGGAAGATACAGTTTCTCACAATATTGGGCGCGGGGACGATCGCCTTTTTTCGACCGCAGATGGCTGTTCTCTGGATCGTTGGGTTGGCAGGAGGAACGATTAAAAAAGATGTGAAGCCCGGAATGATCGTCGTGTCGCTGGTGGGAGTCGTCGTGACGTTTTACCTGATCCAGATGGTGGCTCCGGCGGTGGTTGACAAGATCGTCAAGAATGGGTTGCTCGAAACAGCCCAGGAAGAATACGAACTGCGGGCCAGCATCGGGAATTCGGCGATTAATTTTCGTAATGGAGTGCCCACGCCATTTATCTCGGGAGGAATTCTACTGTTAACCCGTCCGTGGCCGAATGAAGTTCATAACATTTCGAGTCTGTTCGCGGGTGTGGAAACCTGGTTTGTATTCGTCATTCTCTGCTACCAGTGGATTCGCTGTCCCGACCGAAAAATGGTGTTAATGCACCCACTAACGATGTCTCTGCTGGGAGCTCTATTCTGTTTCAGTTTTTATTTCAGCTTCATGTACAATATGGGGTTGATGGTGCGACAAAGGTTAATGGTCTATCCCGCCATTCTAGGGCTGGTAGCGATTCCCGCCTTTGCCCGCGTTATGAAAGAAGACTGGATGCAGCGGCAGGCAGCTGAGAAAAAGCGAAACGCCGTCGCTCAATTGCATTCAGTTGCTGCGAAGAAAAGTGAATCCGATTCGGAAGTGGCCGACGTCGAAACATCTCGACAGAATGCTCGTGATCGTCGCTCCGCCTGAAACATATCATCCACGAAAATAGACTCGTATGAAATCTCCCTCCAATACAAAGAGCTCAACTCGTTCGCCGGTGTTAGTCCATGTGACCACCGTGCCAGGGGCACTGCGTGTGCTGCGCGGGCAACTGGCGCATATGCGAGAACAGGGTTACGAAGTTCACGCCGTTTCTTCTCCAGAACCATTACTGGAAGAGATTGGTCAATCTGATCAAATTCAGATTCAACCATTGACGATGGCACGCGAGATTGCCCCCTTTCGTGATCTGGTCTCATTGTGCAAGTTGATACTGTTATTCCTCCGTCTCAAACCGGACGTCGTGCATTCGCATACACCCAAAGCGGGAATGCTGGCGATGATTGCAGCGTTTGTCACGCGAGTTCCTGTTCGCGTTTATCATATCCGCGGTTTACGATTTGTAACGGCCCTCGGATTCAAACGAAAACTACTCAAGACCTGTGAATGGATCGCCTGTCGGCTAGCTCATCGGGTGCTGTGCGTCAGTCGCTCTGTGCGCCAAGTCGCTATCGAGGAACAGATCGTGTCCGCCCAACGCATTCAGGTCCTGCTACGTGGGAGTCATGGAATTGATGCCGAAGGGTTCTTTCACCCTGATCGTCTTCCGACTCAGACAAGATCAGCCACTCGCCAGCAATGGAGTATCCCTGAAGAAGCGACCGTAATTGGTTTCGTGGGACGCTTGGTGCGTGACAAAGGGATCAGCGAGTTCTACGAAGCTTTCCAGTTGTTAAAAGATGACTATCCGCAGTTGCATTATCTCATCGTCGGATTCTTTGAAGAGGGCGACCCGTTGCCGGGAGGTTTACGGGAAAAACTGGAACAGGAATCACGAATTCACCTCACCGGAAAACAGTTTAATACGCCTCCTTTGTTTGCCGCCATGGATGTGCTTTGTCTGCCGACCTACCGGGAAGGTTTGCCGTTCGTGACTCTCGAAGCGGCCGCAATGGAATTGCCAATCGTCGCTACGGACATCCCGGGTTGCATTGATGCGGTTGAAAACGAAGTCACTGGGTTGCTCGTGGAGGTCGCCAATGGTCCGGCCCTTTCGGATGGACTGGCGGCTTATCTTTCGAGTCCGCTTTTTCGACGCGAGCATGGCGCAGCGGGACGGGAACGAGTGCTGCGTGATTTCCGACCTTTCGACATGTGGCGGGCGACAGACGCAATGTATCGCGAAATGATGGGTGCCCGGAAAATATCGATTCAATTACAGGACAACGTCTCTGCGAATTCCGTAATCACTGGAAAACCAGAACAGCCACCTGTCACTTCCGCTGCGGCGTAATCAGGCCAGATCAAACACGAATAGTAAACAGGATGTTATCCCCGTGACGACTCGACCCACCTTTTATCAACGACGTGGAAAACGCGGGTTTGACGCCGTTTCGGCGAGCCTGTTGCTGATTCTGCTAGCACCCTTGACTGGTTTGCTCTGGTTGCTTGTACGCACACAACTGGGTAGCCCCGCATTTTTCCGACAACACCGACCGGGGAAGGGGGGCCATATTTTTCAGATGGTGAAGTTTCGTTCGATGACCGATGCCCGCGATGCCCAAGGGAACCTGCTGTCCGATAAAGATCGCTTGCCCCGCTTTGGACAGTTGCTCCGCAGTAGCAGTCTGGATGAATTACCAGAGCTATGGAACGTTGTCAAAGGTGAGATGAGCCTCGTGGGGCCACGCCCCTTGCTGGAACGATACCTCGATCGCTACACGATACGTCAGGCCCGCCGACACGAAGTCCCACCAGGTGTTACTGGTTGGGCGCAGGTGAATGGCCGGAATGCACTTAGCTGGGAAGAGAAGTTCGAACTCGATGTCTGGTACGTCGAGAATCAATCGCTCGCACTCGATCTGAAAATTCTGTGGATGACGGTCTGGAAAGTCCTGCGACGCGATTCCATCTCCGCCGCTGGGGAAGCGACCGTAAGCGAATTTATGGGAGCGGAAGCCGAACGCCGCGCTGCTTAGAACGACAAGAAGCCACGTTTTAAGTATGGCTGTTGGATAATGACTGAGGGTCACCACGATCATCCTGGACGAAAACCGAATGAATTACACGATTCGAGAATACGAAACATCTGATTTGGAAGATTTGTTAAACACTTGGGAAAACGCTGCTTATCTGGCTCACCCTTTTTTAACGAAAGAATTCCAGGATCAGGTTCGACACGACATTCCCAACGTCTATCTGCCCAATACACAGACATGGGTTGCTGTATATCAGGGGAAAGTGATTGGTTTTATTTCGATGATGGGAAATGAAATCGGAGCTCTGTTTGTCGAGCCAGAGTTTCATGGTACAGGTGCAGGACGATTACTGGTGGGGAAAGCCCTGGAACTTCAAGATGAACTCGAAGTGGAAGTCTTCGAAGCTAATTCAATCGGTAGGAATTTTTATCATTCCTATGGATTCGAACCGATCGAGGAAAAAGTTCACACAGAAACCGGCCAGATAGCTCTTCGGCTGAAATACAGTTCCAGTAAATGACTGCCGAATCGGACCTGAATCTCATGCATTAAGTTCGCTTAACGCTGAAGTGAGGCTATCGACTTTCTACAACAGGCTTCCAGCAACTTCACACTGGTTTTAGCATCAATTTGGTCCTCGTTTCCCCGGCGGCCAAGTATAGAAATCAAAAAAGGAGACGCATCCGTTTAGATGCGTCTCCTTTTTGATGTTGATGAATACCACCCGCTCCATACGGGAATTTATTCGTAATCAGGCCGGGAGCGAGTTACAGTCGAGATTCACATCTTCAGAAAGATTCGACTTATGAAAACGCTCCTGTTCAATATTGCCGTCATTCCCGGTCTACTCTGTGGATCTCTGTTCGCTCAGAATAGTCCGTCGCCTCCCGCAAGCAACGAAGTAGAGACGATCACGAAGGACCAGTTCGGTGGTGAAATCCGAACGCGGCCGGGCGGGTATACTTATACTCCCGAGAGCAAATACCTGACTCCACCGCCCTCTCCCTACGGAACGCCCCCCTACGGTAATCCGGGAATCATTCTATCCCCGCTGTCTCCTATTGTACCGATGTCGCCGCTGCAACCTCTTCTGCAACAAGAGCGATTACCGCAGTCGTTACAAGGGGCGTGGTACGAGACTTCTGCAAATAACACTTACATTGCTTATGTGTTCCGCGGTACCGACTACGACACCTACGAAATTGATCCGATCACATCTCAACTGGTGATCGCCCAGAATGGACAGCCGGTGCGATTGATGCGGGATCAGCTCGTCTACACTAACAACCGGTTGACTCTTTCTCCCGGTAACAATACCCAAGGGCCATTTGTAGTAACGGATGCTCCCGCTCCATTGCCACAGGGAATCATCCTCGCTCCTCTCCGCGGTACAGAATCACATTATCTGACACGAAAGCCGCAACCCCTTCCTGGACAAAACGGTCAGGGAGGCCGACTCTGGAACGGACCTCCAGGACGAGGCCGGGTTATGGGAAGAAACGTGAAGATGGTCACCTTCACTGTGGGCCCGTCGACAGCAATCTTTTATGAGTCTGCTCAAGGACTGTGGATAGAGAGTAATCCGCAAGGCCAGACGATCTACCAGGAGCTGAACCGAGACAAGTGGTCCGTTTTCCTGCAGGACCGCAAGAGCGGTTCCGTCGTCCAACTCGATCTGAATCGGAAAGTCATCGGCCTGAACGGACAGGACACCTTCAACATTGACGAGGCGTATTGATCGTATGGTTTTTAAGTAGCCTGTTGTACGCCTTAGTCAAACATCTCTTCTGACTCAAGTGTGCCATCCTCACGTCGATACACAGCGATTACGTCAAACGGTTTCCCGTCATACCAGTGGGTCTGATCGCTGGCCACTTCTAACTGCTTGAAGTTCACTTTCATATTTTAATACTCTCGTTATTCGGTAAGCATATTAACACCACCTCTCAGAGGCCGACAATAACCGTATTGAGAAGCCGCTGGTGCAGGGTTGGTGAGCCACCGATTGACCTCCAAACTCATTGAGATTGATCTGTAACCCCGACCGCTAAGTGGATATCGCGGTATAAATAAAAAGAGCCTTTGGGGAACGGGTAAGTTCCCCAAAGGCTCTTTTAGTCTGATTACGACTCGTCACCTCTACGGAACGAGCAGAATTGCTCCGGCGGTGGCTCCGGCCTGAACGGCGGCGGCTTTGGTGTTCCAGGGGATCTGGTAGTGCAACTTGGGAGCACATTCACCCGGTCGGTAATAACCCAGCGGATAGACTTTCTTGAGCGGTGGATCGATTGCCATCTGGTAGGGAAGTCCCACCAGTTGGGTGCTGAACTTACCGATAGAAACGAAGGGTTGGATCGGTTCCCAGTAGGTGTGACCGTAGCGTTCCAGCTGGACGTCTTCGAAGTAGAGCGGATTGTAGTACAAGTTGGGAGCTTCCCAGGCGTAGTGTGCGGGAGGAATGTGGCGACTTACATATTCGGCGTCGGTAAGCTCTTCAATTTCAGGACAGACTTTGTATTCGTCGTTTTCTCCCTGGGCACAATCTTCCGGACGAGGGCAAAGGTTACGACAGGGATCGTTGGCCGCGACGTTGGGGTCGGGTTCGTAATCGGAGAAGGGATCGATTTCGGTCACCTTCTTGATTTTGTAGGCGTCTTCAGTAATGCCCAGCGGATCGTTCTGTTTGACTTTGTTCAACTTGCTGGCGGTGCGGTAGTAGACGTCGGAAGATTTGCTTGGCACCATCTTCACAACCGGTTTGGTGGGAGACGCAGCTGGAGCGGGTTGGATAGCCGTCTCAACCGGTTCCAATTGAGGAGCCGTCTGCAGCGGAAGCATCCGTGGGCCAGAAGTAGAAGTTTGATCTTCGACTGATTTCTGTCGTCGGTTGGTCCAGCCATCGCTGAGTGATTTCCAGCGATCCAGCGCGGAGCGTTGACGAAGCCGTTCGATCGGATCGTTCGGGCTCGCGTCGATTCCGTCCACTTCGGACTGTTTCAGAGAAGAGGTTTGCTCGTCAGCGGCCAGATCGGGTGTGTGAGTACCCAGGAAACAACCGATCACCAGGCCGCACAGTAACAGCTTACCGGAGGCGCGTTTACTGGCCTTCGAAAGGTCCGTGTTGCGCTGAGTAGTTGGGTGCTTCTCTTGTGATGACAATATCATGAGGATGGTTCTCCCTAACCGTCGCTGCCGATATTTTGATGAACTTCGCTTTCGTGCGAAGATCGTTAATTGTATTGACGCCGAGGTAGCCCATACCGGCCCGGAGTCCTCCGACCAACTGGTAGAGCAAACCGTTGAGCGGCCCTTTATAGGCAACTCGTCCCTCGACTCCTTCTGGAACCAGTTTACGGCCATCTTTGTCGTCTGCTAACGACTGTCGATACCGGTCACTACTTCCTTTCACCATGGCTCCCAGCGATCCCATTCCCCGGTAGCGTTTAAAACTACGTCCCTGGAAGAGGATCATTTCGCCCGGACTTTCGTCCAGACCAGCTAAGAGGCCACCCAACATCACGACATGGGCACCGGCGGCGAGCGCCTTACAGATGTCACCGCTGTACCGAATTCCCCCATCGGCAATCAGAGGAATATCGGTTCCGGCAACACCTCGAACCGCCTCTGAAACCGCTGTAATCTGAGGCACACCTACTCCCGAAATGATCCGCGTGGTACAGATGGAGCCAGGCCCGATCCCGATTTTGACGGCATCGACTCCCGCTTCCACCAAGTCGCGAGTCCCTTCGTAAGTGGCGACATTGCCGGCAATTACGTCGATTTCATACCGCTGTTTGATGTTGCGAACAGTTTCAATTACGTTTTTGGA
The DNA here is from genome assembly GCF_007750395.1 of Polystyrenella longa. Lineage (GTDB taxonomy): Bacteria > Planctomycetota > Planctomycetia > Planctomycetales > Planctomycetaceae > Polystyrenella > Polystyrenella longa. The sequence goes on from NZ_CP036281.1 coordinate 6,027,694, forward strand.
ATGACCGTGGGCACTGTCGACAGTGATCACGTCGACTCCTTTTTCGATCAGAGCCTCGATTCGATCATAGTCGCCCACTCCGACAGCCGCCCCGACTCTTAATCGCCCGCGAGCGTCTTTGGAGGCCAGGGGATACCGGAGGTTCTTGTCGATATCCTTTATCGTAATTAAACCCTTCAATTGATATTTCTCGTCAACCAGAAGCAATTTCTCGACCTTATTTTCGATAAGTATGCGTTGAGCTTGCTGAAGAGAGGTATTTTCGTCCCCGGTGACCAGATTTTCCTTGGTCATGACCTGAGAAATGGGTGTTTCGGTAGAATCCATGAAACGGAGGTCGCGGCTAGTCAAAATCCCCTTAAGTACCCCATCTACCGTAACGGGCACTCCGCCGATGTTCCGTTCTTCCATCAGTCGTCTTGCTTCGCCGACCGTGGTTTCGGGTGGCAAAGTGACGGGATCGACGATCACACCATGCTCGGACCGCTTAACGCGGTCGACCTCCAGGGCCTGCTGTTCAAGCGTCATATTCTTGTGAATAATGCCGATCCCCCCTTCCTGAGCCATGGCGACCGCCATTTCGCTCTCGGTCACCGTGTCCATCGGGCTACTGATGATCGGAAGATTAAGCGAGATGTTCCGGGTCAGTCGAGAACTGGTATCGACTTCGGAAGGCATCACTTCACTATAGGCAGGTTGCAAAAGAACATCGTCGAATGTCAGACCTTCGAACAAAATCCTGTCTTGCATCGGGTAGGCTCACTTATTCCTGTTTAAGGGTGTCTGAAGAGGGTTGAGGGAACAGTTTAGTTGCGGGTTTGTTTACTGATTTCAGTTTATAGTGACCGGGTGGCCATGACGGCGGCGTAGACCCGGTTGCATAATTGAACGAGAACTTCGACCGGCAATTCTTCGGCACGGGTTTTGGGATCGAGTTCTAATTGCCCCATCATGAGATCGACGTCGTTTTTATTCAATTCTTTACGATACATGCCGGCCAGAACTGAACGCATCAGCTTGCGACGCTGGTGGAACAGTCGACGGACAAAGTCTTGAAAGAACGGTCGATTCTTAATCTTCTTCGCCTTGGTTGGTGCCGGTTCAAGCCGGACGATGGCCGAGAAGACTTTCGGACGAGGCCAGAAGACTTTCGGGCTGACCTTCTTGATGACTTTCACGTTACATTGTGATTGCAGCCAGACAGAAAGAGCCCCGTAGTTACTGCTACCCGGCCCTGCCTCCATACGCAGCCCCAGCTCTAGCTGGATCGTCACGACCATCCGTTTCCAGTCGTAATCACTCGCTACCATATTCGAGATCAGAGGGGTCGCAATCGAGTAGGGGAGGTTGGCGACCAGCTTCAGGCGATATCCAGGGTTCTCGGCAAGTTTGGCATCGATTACATCGGTGACGGTCTTGGAGAAATTGTTTTTGTTTCTGAGAGCATCCGTGTTAAGTAATGTGACATTATCGCGAGTCGCCGTCACTTCACTCGCCAACTCAAACATGTTTGGGTCGATCTCGACGGAGATGACATGTCCTGCCTCTTCGGAGAGGAAGGTCGTCATACCGCCTGTTCCCGATCCAACTTCGAGGACCAGGTCTTCCGGGGTCAGGTCTGCTTTTTCGACGACGTAGTCAACCAGGTTGACGTCGATCAAAAAGTTCTGCCCCAGAAAATGGCGCGGACTGAAGCCCCGGCGTTCAAACAACTCCATCAGATACGATCGGGTTTGCCGTTCAGCGGGACTTGTCATGCGTTGAATGTTTCTCCCAGAGGGGGGCGTTCCCCCTCGGTTAGTTTTTGAATGTACTTGCCCAGGATGTCGGTCTCTATGTTGACCATGTCGCCGACTTTTCGCTGACCAAGGGTGGTCACTTCCAATGTGTGGGGAATCAGAGCGACGCTGAATTCGCCCAGGCGAACATCAACCAGAGTCAGGCTGATTCCATCTACAGTGATAGACCCTTTCGAGACCATCTGTTTATCGAGTTCGGCGGAGACTGCGAATCTCATAAAGATCCACTCGCCTTCTTCTTCAATACCAGCGACTTTGCCGCAAGCATCGACATGGCCTTGCACAAAATGTCCACCCAATCGAGCCCCGACGGCTAATGCCCGTTCGAGGTTAACTCGATGTCCCGGTTGCAGAACTCCCAGGTTTGTCCTCGACAACGTTTCCGACCCGGCCTGAAAATCAACCAGATTCTCATCCACCTCGATGACCGTCAGACAGCAACCGTTAATGGCAATGCTATCGCCCAGTTGAATACCGGTGACCAGCTCGGCGGGAAGTTCAACTCGGAGGCGCACGGCAGACTCTTCGGGAATTAACTCCCGAATTGTGCCAAGACCTTCAACGAGTCCAGTGAACATATCAGCCAGAGGGTGAGTGGATAGGAAATCGTGCCCGAGGCAATCGGTCAGTCTGTTTCAGAGAACTGACGACTGAAATCAATAAAGCCTGTTGAACACGCAGGACGGATAACGTATCCCAATAGGGAATGGAAATCGTCGCAGTTCGCGATAGCGTTGGACAACCGATTAATATCGGACTATCGGGGCAGCACAGGACTCCGTGGAACCAGTCTGCCGACCGTCTGGAGAGGCCATCTCACCAGAAACACATTGTGCCACGTACGACCGGTTTTGGGTAGTCCTAGATTCCCCTTCTTCAGTACATTCGCGTCAATCTGCGCCGTTATCGCCGGTTTTCAAGCCGAATTCCATGCGGAACGTGCCCCGTTTTCTTCTCGCTCCGATGAGGTCGCCATGTGTCGAGTTCTCTCCTGCCGAAACCAACTCCACCGAATTATGGTCAGACGGCGGTTTCTGTGCTCTTTCGTAGTGACTCCATTCATCCTGATTTTGGGCACCGTTCTGGCTTCGGGGCACGAGGGGACACACCCTGGTGGAAGTTCCGAAGAGCCACTGAAGAGCCGAGTCGATATCGAAATCGAGGGCGACTTCCGACTGATTGAAGCGAATGGACTTCCCGATCATCAGCATGGACAATTTCCGAATCGGCGGAACCCGCATTCGATTACCACCCAGCGATACGCTTACCGGGTCCCGGCCAAACCAGAGACTGCATCTCGACTGACTTATCTGGGAAGATCCCCTTTTGGAATCGCCACAAATGGAATTCCATTCGATCCGGGAACGGCCGAGTATTGGCAGAACGACCCCGACTCGGGTTGGAGATATGAAGCGCTCGCGGGACAAATCGATCTTGGCGTCGACGAGTCCCATGCCCATGTTCAACCAAATGGAGCGTATCACTACCATGGATTGCCCACAGCACTGGTTGCCGCGTTGGGGGGAAACTCCGAGAAAATGTTGTTACTCGGATATGCGGCAGACGGGTTTCCGATTTACGCACCGAGGGCTTATGCTGACTCTGACGATGCTCAAAGCGAGTTAAAGGAAATGAAGTCCAGCTATCGACTCAAAGAAGGAAACCGTTCGACTGGGCCACAGGGACGTCACGATGGTTCGTTCACGGAAGATTATGAATACATCGAGGAGGCAGGCGACCTGGATGAATGCAATGGTCGCACAGGAGTCACCCCGGAGTATCCAGAGGGATCGTATTACTACGTGCTGACTGAAGGGTTTCCCTGGATTCCGCGTGCTTTCAAAGGGAGCCCTGATCTCAGCTTCAAACGTAGAGGTCCGGCAGGAGGTGGTCCGGGACCGCGTGGCAATCGACGACCGCCACCCCCCTTCCGAAACGACAGGCCCCCTCGTCCTTAAATAGTAACAGAAGGGAGCCTTCGGCTGGGGTTCGTTCCCTCTATCTCGACTCTTACATCTCGGCTCTTACGGTTTCAGATCGGCGAGGCTGGCCTCGAATTTGATCTCCGACATTCGTCCGTTCTCAGACATCTTCAGGTAACTGATGCGGCACATCAGGTTTGGCTTAAGCCAGGTGGCGTCTTTATCAACCACTTTGACAAGAGGTCGTTTGGTGCGGTAGTGAATCATCCGCTCTCCCAGTTCGCGCTGGGTTTCCTCAGGAAGTTCGTAATAGTTAAGAGAGCCGACGTACTTGAGTTCTCCCCCGACTAGGGCGGACAGCAGAATTTTCTCAATGTAGGAATCACTCAACTTAACATAACCAACAATAATGCAGTCGATCTCTTGTCGTTTCGCATTGGCAGTCGCCTCTGCTTCGGCTTCGAGGTCTTCGGCGTTGGCGTCACCGACGAATTGATTCATCGCGTCTTCCAGGTTTTCGGGACCTTCATCTTTCTTCTTCTGGCGTGCCTGCGAGACGACTGCCTGGAGCAGATTCGGTTTGGCTCGTTCTTTAACGCCCCAGTCTTCGAAAACGGCGTTGTAGGGAATGCTGCCGATGATGACGATGGAACCAAAGATAGAGGTGATGGACCAACCCAGGAGGCAGAATAACCAGGCCCCCTTTGGCAGTCGGTAGGTGTTTGCTTTCCAGACTTCAACCGGCTTGAGCAGTATGTCAAACGGGGTGAAATCCGAAGATCGGAACGCGGCGAGTACGCCTGCAATGACTTGACTACATAATAAAACAAATACGCCAATCGCCAGTTGGCTCAAAGACCAGATCATCCGTTCGCCCATCTGATTGGAAACCATCAGGCGAGCAAACAAGCTCTCGGCGATAACAGCCAGAAAACCGGCGGCCAGTACGAACGACCAAAGCGGCAGTTTGGGAATCGTCGTTTCTTCTTCGTCCCAACGGGCGTGCATCCCTTCCATGTTGGCAACGGATTCTGCTTCGTTTCCGAGTGAAGGGTAATAGCCACAGGTCGGGCACCACGAAGTCATGCCCCAGTCCTCGGTGGATTTACATTTGGGACAGCACTTTTCCGTCACCGCCGCGGCTTCCGCGTTTCGACTGGGAGGAAGCACATCAGTAGCGGAACGATCCGATTCTCGGGCTTCGTCCTGATCAAGATATTCGGTGGTGACTTCGGAAATCGGGGCCATCATCTACTCCACAAGTTCAGTATCTGGTGCCGGCTCGCGCGGCGAGATTTGCTGTTTTTAATCAGTAACCAAGGGGAGAAATTAACCGGGCACAGCCGGGAGAACTCCACTTTTCCAAGAATAGGTCATGATTTGCAGGAGGTCCCCATGACTTGCTGCTGCAGTAAAAAAGACGTCCCAAAGCCCCACCCCTACCCTTTTTAACGTTTATCCGGCCTGAAATCCGACCAAACAGGACCCTTCCTAAGTCTTTGCAGAGCCAGAGTTAACGAGATCAGTCACTCGTATTATCCGGAAAAGCGTTAATACCGTCCCGGAAAGTTCTTTATCGCGTGAAGTCAGGACTGGTATGCTGGGTAGTACGGCAACATTCCCTTCTCAGGCTTCACCTCTTCAGCCTCCTCGCCGAAACGATAACCTTCTTCATTTCTTTCTTTAACTCTGAAGGTGCCAACAATGAAATCAGATTTAACCGCGCGCGATATTATGGTGACGAAGCTGGTCACACTCCGACCGGGGATGGACATCTTTGAAGCCATTGATCTGTTATTGAAACATCGCATCTCCGGGGCTCCGGTGGTGGATCATCAAAAAAACTACTTAGGAATCTTCTCCGAACGTTGCTGCATGAGCATCCTCGTTGAAGCAGCTTACGATCAGCTTCCCACGAGCCAGATCGACGGTTTCGTAGATCGTAATGCGGCGACCATTAGTGAAGAAGCTGACTTGTTTACGATTGCCCATGTCTTCCGTGACACGCATTTCCGCCGTCTGCCCGTGCTGCGGGACGGTGTACTCGTTGGACAGATTAGTCGACGAGACGTACTGAAGGCGATTCACTCCGTCATCAAGCCCACGACCGGTCATGAGAGTGCTCTGCTGTACCTCAGCTCGCTACTCGAACGAGACCAGCAACCCATTGTTTAGGTTTGCCAGGTTCGAGAACTCATATTCAAGCCCATATTAAGAATCGTAGAGGACGGCGTTCCGAAAGCGCCGTCCGCGATCCATTTTCTCCATGAGTTTACCCCTTCCTTGTGAATGGTGACCTGCGTTACCATTTTTCAGGCCATTCAGCTCGTTAGCTGAATGGCCTGTTTTTTTGTATCGCCCCCATTCCCCGCTACCTTGAGAAGGTTCGGCACACTTGATACCGTTAGCCGAGCGACGTGGGGAAGTCCTTACAATCTAATGGGAATGCCCGTCGCGACCTTTGTCTGTCCGATTCCAACCGGAGATGTTTGACCGGAGAAGTATATATGTCTGAGTTCGGCGGTTCCGAAAAACCGAAATGGCGATCCACCACCATTCTCACAGTCCGTCGTGGCGATAAAGTTGCGATCGGAGGAGATGGCCAGGTGACGTATGGTAATACGATCATGAAGGGGGATACCCGTAAGATTCGTACCATGATGGGGGGCGAAATTGTCGTCGGCTTTGCTGGCTCGACGGCGGATGCCTTTACCCTCCTTGACCGATTCGAAAACAAGATGAAAGATTACCCTGCCAACGTTATTCGCGCAGCCACCGAGCTGGCGCGAGACTGGCGAACCGACCGGATGCTGCGGCGTCTAGAAGCAATGATGGTCGTTATTAACAGCCAACACAGCTTGCTGATCACGGGCCAAGGGGACGTCGTCCAACCGGCCGATGCGATTATCGGGATTGGCTCCGGTGGTCCTTACGCCACGGCCGCCGCCCGGGCACTGCTGCGAAACTCGAAACTGTCCGCCCCGGAGATTGTGAAAGAGTCGTTGAAGATTGCCTCAGAGATCGACATTTACACGAACGACAACATTATTGTGGAGGAGCTCCCGTGCGCGAAATGACCCCACGCGAGATCGTCGAAGAACTCGATCGACATATCATCGGACAGGACGACGCCAAACGCGCTGTCGCCATTGCCTTGCGCAATCGCTGGCGCTGGAAACAACTGCCCGAAGAAGTGCGCAAAGAAATCACTCCTAAGAACATCATTATGATTGGCCCCACCGGTGTCGGGAAAACCGAAATCACGCGTCGGTTGGCCGACCTGACCAGTGCGCCGTTCGTCAAAGTCGAAGCGACCAAATATACCGAAGTCGGTTACTACGGTCGCGACGTCGAAAGCATGGTGCGCGATCTGGTTGAAGCAGCCATCACTATGCTGTTGCGCAAAAAACGGATCGAAGTCGAAGAACCGGCGAAAGAACGAGTCGAAGACAGACTGCTTGACTTGCTCGTTCCTGAAGTCGAATGGAACCCCGTCGATGAAGAGGAACGCGAGAAGGCCCTCGCCCGCAAAGAGCGGACCCGGCAGAAGTTTCGCGAAAAGCTTCGCAATGGGGAACTCGAAGATAAACAGGTCGAGTTAAATGTCGAACAGCGGCAGGCCCCCGTGCAGGTGATGTCGAATGTCGGCATGGATCAGATGGACATGGACCTGCAATCGATGTTCGAAAAGATTATGCCCCGGCAAAGTAAGACTCGTCAGGTCACCGTGCAGGATGCTCGTAAGATTCTGCTGGAACAGGAAGCCGAAACGCTCATCGACCGCGACGCCTTGAACGAACAGGCTCTTCGCCTGGCCGAAGACCAGGGAATGATCTTCCTGGACGAACTCGACAAAGTTGCTGGCAATCAGGAAGGTCGCAGCAGTGCTGATGTAAGTCGATCAGGAGTGCAGCGTGATCTTCTGCCGATCGTCGAAGGGACAACTGTCCAAACGCGGTACGGTATGATCAAAACGGATCACATTCTCTTCATCGCCGCCGGCGCTTTCCACTCGACGAAACCGTCGGACCTGATGCCCGAACTTCAGGGCCGATTCCCGATTCGTGTCGAATTACAGGACCTGACTCGCGATGACTTCGTCCGCATCCTGACGGAGCCACATAACTCGCTGACACAGCAATACGAGCAGCTTCTCTCCACCGAGGGAATCAAGCTCAAGTACAAGGCGGACAGCATTCAGGAGATCGCCAACATTGCGTTCCAGGTCAATCAGGATACGCAGAACATTGGCGCCCGCCGGTTATATACGATCATGGAACGTCTGTTGGAAGAACTGAACTACACTGCTTCCGACCTCAAGAAAAAGACCGTCACCATCGACGCCAAATACGTTCAGTCACAACTGGGCGAAATCTCCCAGGACGAAGACATGAGCCGGTATATTCTGTAGTCCGGTTGAAGCTGTTCAAAGAAAAACAAAACACCCGCGTAGGTTGAAGAACCGACGCGGGTGTTTTGTTGACTATAAACTACTACGTAACGCCTCGTAATTCTGCTAGTCTCTTCTCAACCAATCACTCCACGATCTAACCCTTGCCAGCAGTACCAGGCGCCGATGCTCGCGTAGTTGGACCAGGGGGCGGCGAGGTCGGTCATTTGCTGGGGGGTGGGGAGTTCGGAGAGACCGTAGATCTGCTGAAAGGCGGAGCGAATTCCCAGGTCGGTGTGGGGCAGAACATCGAGGCGACCGAGGCTGAAGATCAGGAACATCTGGGCCGTCCAGGGACCGATTCCCTTGAGCTGAGTCATCGTATTGACGATCTCCTCGTTCTGCAGGCGCCCCAGAGTCTTGAGCGGCAGGTCACCCGCTTCAACTGCGGTAGCAATACGAAATATCGTCGCGTGTTTGTTGCGGGAAAGCCCGGCGGAGCGAATCTGCTTTTCGCTCAGTTTAAGAATGTCCTCGTGCGAATAATCGTCAGGTAATAAATCGCAGAAGCGAGCATAGATCGTGCGGGACGCTTTGGTGGAAAGCTGTTGACCGACAATGGAGCGGGTCAGCATGTGCAGACGATTGCGACGTAACGTCAACCGGCAGTCCCCGACGGCTCGAATCACCTTTCGCATGTGAGGATCCACATCAGCGATGAACAGGGCCGCGGCAATTCTTTTCTTAATGAACGACATGCAGGAACTTTCTCACCGGTGAATCAGCACTCTTTTTAGTTCCAGACATCGACCACCTGCCGTGCGTCCTGTAACACTTTGGACAGGTCGGTATCAAACAGGCGAAGAGATGTTTGGGTGTCATCGCTTTCAAGCACGCCGGTTGGCCATTGCTGGAGAACTTGTTGAATACGTTCCTGCTGTCTCGTCGAAACGGGCCGGTCGGTGAAGCTGATTTGCCAACCCGGATTATCGCAGGTTTCAATCGTCAAACCGTAACGGTGTTCCCACTCGCCATCGCAGCGATAATGATACCAAGCCTGCAAGGCGAGAAGATCGTCTTCGACGGAAGTCACGGGGTGATTTCCTCATCCTTTTTCTTGCGACCGAAGATGCATTTGTCGATGGAAAAACAACCCGCCCCTGTGAACAGGAGTGAGGCGTAGATCACCAGGTAAAGAGCGGAGAGTTCTTTATCTCCCCAGGGTTTGTCCGCCATAATTTGAAAGTGGGCGATGATCATCGTGAAGGCGAGCGGAATGACTGCCAAGCGGGTGAGCAGTCCGGCGATGACAAGCACGGAGCAACCCAACTCCGCACCAATCGCCAGGATCAGGCTCAGCTGTGGACCGACACCAATGGGATCGGCAAACTCGGTCGACAACGCTTCGAAGTTCTGGAACTTCTGCAGACCATGCACCATCATCATGCCCCCCACGCCAATGCGGAGAACGAGTAAACCGAATGACGTTAATTTAGAAGACATAATTAATATTCCTTCGATGGTGAAAGTCAGGCCATGATCAGGCGGTTAATTACCCCCGTCTTTATTCGATCGAATCCAACATCTGCATGACCGCTTCTTCGTTGTAGTCTTCTTCAGGAATTTGCATCATCAGGAAGGCAGTTCCCTGTTTGGCGGGAAACGTTCCTTGAATCTGGCGGAACTTTCCACCATCGTCCTTGTCGGTTGCCTCGGAAAAAGTGAAGTCATGGTTTTGACCGTTGATATCGATCTGACGGACTTCGCTGGAATCGATCTGCAAGTTGTTCCCCTGTCCCTGTTGGCCCATGGAATCTTTCATCGAAGTTTCCATCTCATCTGCGCTCAGGTTGGCGATCTGCATATTCATCAGAAACAGCGTATTTGCACCTTTCCCATTTTCATCAGAATAGATTGCCATTTTCATGGAGTAGAACCCGAAGAAATCCATCTTCATGCTTCCCTTAGGAGGAAATTGCTCCTGAGGAATGCTGATGGTGGTAATCTCGTTGGTGGTGGCGATAGCATCTGCTGGTTTATCTGAGAAGGACATCATGTTGGAAGCAAAATAGATTCCCACCCCGCAGCAAATCAGCATGCAGACTCCACCCCCGACCAAGATCCAGAGAAAGACTTTCATGCCCGTGGACATGCCACTTTTTTGGGGGCCGGGTCCATCGTCGTATTCCAACTCATCTTCGAAACGATCGCGTGACATTTTGTTTTTCCTGACTGCTGCGTGTGGGTTGGGTCTCTGGGCAACTTCGTCCATGGACCATCGTGAAGGAGTCTCTATTTTGAATGGTATCTGGTTGCCATACAATGAACAGAGAGTGCTGGCGGTTCAATTCCGCAAAACTGGCGCGAACGACTCCTTTAAAATGCATTTCGCTGGCGGAAGCGTTTTATGGAGCGATTTTGAGATCCATTGTCCACTTTTTTGAAATCATTCCGAGCGGCATGTCGGAGCGAGAGCAGTTCGCCGGTCACCGTATCTCATACTGGGAACGCGTTCTGGCAGCATAGAACGCGAGATGATCAGGCGATACGTGATCTGTAAGCAATGGCAGGCAAATTGAACCTGTCGATCAGGATGCCTTGCGGGTCTGCTGTCGCTGCATTTTCTTGAGCTTTTTGCGGTCTTTGCGGCTCATGTTTTCCAGTTCAGAATCCATCGGGTAAGATTCCGAATCGTCCTCTTCGACTTCTTCCCATTGCGAATCATCATCCGATGAGGATGCCGGGTCTTCCGTGTTCACTGAATCACTTTTCAGACGGAACCGAGGTTTCTTCTTGGGTGCTTCCTCTTTCTCTTCGATCTCGTCGGCCTGATCGACCTCTGCAGTCGGTTTTGCTTTTTTCGCGACGGGTTTGTCTTTAGCCTGTGGCTGTTCGACCTTTTTCTTTTCCTTCTTGGGTTTGTTCTGACGATTGATTTCGCGTTGATGTTGCCACTCGGCCAACCGTCCGGTGAATAAGCCAAGTACGTCGCCCAACCGTTCTCGAACGATGTTCAGGGCAGAGGGTTTCTGTACTACGACGGGGGCTTCTGCTGTTTCATACAGCACAAAGCGAGCGTGCAACAGCATGCTCATGAAGAAGGCGAGGGCACCGATCATACCGATGGCTGCATGAGCCGCCTGTTGGTTATTTGTACCAGGGAAATCAAATCCGATCTGCATGAAGGCGACAATCACCCAGCATCCAGCGGCCAGGGCGAAGAGTGACCGGCTCGGTTTGCACTCGAACATATCATGACGTAGCGGCCAGAAGAGACCTCCCGTGATGACCAACGTCGGCGCGAGCCAGCAAAGAACATCTTGCTTCCAGAACTCCATGTTCCAGAGCCAGAAGACTGTCAGGCTGAAAGCGACATGGGCTTCCGTGAGGAGGCAAAAACCAAACACGATGCCAAAGGTCGACGCCCAGGCCCATACGCGATAACTGCCGTTGTAGTCGTGCAGGCTACGGCTGCGAGCCCACCAGACCAGAAAGGCAACTTGCCCCGCCAAGGTCATCAGGCCACCGCTGAAATAGTTGACCGCTCGGCCAGTCTCGAAGTTGAACAAGCTTTGAAAGCCGGGACCGAATTGCTCCGGGTGTGTCTCGAGGTGCAGTCCAGCAACGAGTAGCAATCCACCCACAACGAACAGCAGAGTAGCGACCAGTGAATGTTTGAAGGTTCGAGGAGAAATCAGTTTCCGAACAGGGAAGAGGGCCACCGATGCCACTTTATAAGAGCTGTTCTCTTCGTTTGAGGAGGGCGCAGCGGAAGGGGTCCGGCGGGTGGGAGGTACAGCCATCTCTTCAGACGCACTCGCCAATCGGCGACGACGTCGTTCATCTAGATTTCGGGCACCCGCAAAACTTGCCGCCATTGACCACTCCGTTGGTTCAGGCTTACTGAAGATAAATGTTCGGGAAGAACTCCCGGAGGTGTACGTTCAACTCTTTGTATATCGGGCCATGGTCAGTTCGGATCGACACGGAACCCGCTTTCCCTGGGCGTCTTAACCGAAGTGAACCCCGGTAATTGGATCGACCCGACTAACCGGCAAAGTCTCGCCAGTGCCATTGTGGCAGCTTTCACTAAATGCCAATATGGCGGTACAAATGCCATATTGGCATCTTTTGGTGTGAGTCTGAAAATTGCTTTACCTTCCAAGTGAAGCAGTGAGAAAATGTGTCCGATTCGTAATTTCCCCGAAAGAACCAAGATCGCAAGCTGTTTAATTAAGGTGGTTTACGGCGAAAACGCCCCACTACCCCAATATTTCAGATACGTTCGGAAAGGCTGCTTTTCATTTCGTTTTTGTCAAATTGGCATACGCTGTGCTATCTCGTATACCGTCTCAAATCACATCCTCTGAGACGTTGACCTACAAAACAAATCCATTTTTCCATATGTTAAATGATTCAGGAGTAAGCAGATGAAAAAGACCTTACGAACTTGGAATCCCTGGCAGGAACTCGATCAGTTGACTCATCAATTCGATCAACTTTTTACGCGTCAGTGGCCCGCAGCCAGCAAGCAGAACCAGTTGAAATTCGGGGCAGTGAATGTCCTGAAGAACGATCAGGGAGTACTGGTGCAGTTGGCTGTCCCCGGCCTTGAAGCTGACGACTTGGACATTTCACTGACCCACAACAGCGTGACGGTCAAAGCCAATCGGGATGCGGACAGTGACAGTTCAAGCAATGTCTCTCGGCAGGAACGCAGCACGCGGCAGTTCAGCCGATCGATCTCGCTGCCCGTGGAAGTCGATCCGTCCAGTTGCGATGCAACCTACACCAAAGGCGTGTTGACTTTGAAACTGGAGCAACCGGAAGAGCAGCAGCCTAAGAAAATTGAAGTCAAAGCGATTTGACCGAGATTCCAAACAGACCTGATACAAATCGATTCTGTCCGACAAGTTGAATCAGAAAAACATACAAGGAGAAGTCCTATGAGTACGAATACAGAAACGCAAAATTGCGAATCAAAAGAACCTGCCAGCCAGGAACAGCAATCCATTCAGAGCAACGAGAACACACTCGTCTATTCTCCTGACGTGGATATTGCGGAGACGGAAACGGGAATCGACCTGACGTTTGATATGCCGGGAGTCGATCAGGATCATCTCGACATTTCGATTGATAAAGACGTCCTAACCGTCGTGGGGCACGCAGAAGTCGATCAAGAAGAGGGGTACGAGTCCCTATACCGTGAGTTCGGCGCTGGCGACTACCGACGAGCATTCCGCTTGCCTGAATACGTGGACTCGCAGAATGTGGATGCGACGGTCAAGCAGGGAATCCTGACGATCCATCTTCCTAAAGCCAAGCGTCAAACAGTCACCGTGAAAGCGGTCTAACAGCTTCGATTACCGAAGTTGTCCAGTTGATGAGTTGTTTGGAATGAAGAGTTTTGAAGATATCACGGTGAACGTTGTGTGAAGTAGCAGAGGACTTTGCACACGGATCAGGAATCATCAGGAAAGCGTTTTCATGCGGCTCTTGTCGTCGGAATCGCGGAATTTCGATTCCTGATTCGTATTTACCGCTGATCGCCCTCCGGATGACAGATCCAGCATCCGGGGGGTCTTTTTATGCGCCTGCTGAACCGGGTGTCATTACGGGAGTTGACTGTCGCTGGTTGAAGGGTTGAAAACCTCGACCGCTCTCTGATCATACTTCAAACCGAAATTCCGGAACCCGCTGGGTTGGAATAAATGCTCGAACAGTTCCATTGCTTCATCGGGATCCTGTTCATAAGCGATTGCAAATGCCTCATGCTCTGCGGCGACTTGCAGTATTTCCGAATCGGTGGACATCTTTCGGAACAGATTGCTCAGTTCCGGATTATTTTCGAACAGTTCGTTCAATTCCTTCTGTTGCGGGTGTTCGCTCTTAACAACCGGTTGTCCATTGAGATCGGCGGAAATTTCAAATCCAATATTGGGATCAATTCCATTTTCACGAAGCAGTTGTTCCAGACGTTCTCCGAATTGCTGTGTCGCCCCTTCAAGATCGATTTGAAGCGAGGTCAGTTTCAAGGGCTGGGCATCTGAAGACGAAGCGGTCTTCAGTTGGCTCGCGATGAGATTCGACTGATTCCCCAGCGCGCGAAGTAAATCTTCCGCAGATTGTTGGCCTGTTTCGCTCGGTCCCTCTACCGGTTGGTTCCCGGAAAGAAGTGCGGCGAAATCGTTCGCGTCCGAAGTACTTTGCGTTGGATTGGGGAAGAGCGACGTAAGTCGTTCTGTCAGATTGCCAATTGCCCCGATCGCCATCGTATAGTCCCCGTTAGAATATGCGCAATGTGTCCGCGTCTATCAGATAGAATCGACGCTCGACGAGTCAAGGTTTAATGATTTTAACGCCTGGGGTGTTATGTTAGTATTTCTATATCACGTTGAAAGTCGTTTGAGTATCGACGCCAATCGGCTTCGCCTCAGAAAACCAGACTTCGGATAATCAAGACAAAGAGAGCGCGACATGAGTGGTTTCAAGAGAAGAGAGTTCATCAGTCGAATCGGTGCAGGGGCCGCCGGCATGGCGCTCACCGGCTTAGGTCCGGAGTTTTTAACCGCTTCGAACTCGTCCTATAGCTCAGAAGCCAACTCGCTGCAGGCAGCGGAAACGGAAACGCACCCCACCTTCACCACGGATCGCGAAGATGGTCGGTATGAATCGACGGCAGGTTTCCTTCAGGAAACATTAAAACATCTGAAGCCTAAACTCGCCTTCGATCCCGAGATGACTGCCGAAGCGTATCCTGCTTGGCAAGCGGCTGTTAGAGAGAAGCTGACGGAACTGCTTTGTTTTCCCGAGGTGGCTGATCCTCAACCCGCCCCCAAACGTATCTGGAAAAGAAAACGTGAGGGTTACGAGTGGCAAAAATGGGAAGCCTACCCGGAACCTTATAGCGTGGTCCCTTTTTATGTACTGGTCCCTGATGGTGTCAGTGCCAATTCACCGGCTCCTACAGTGATGTGTTTTCCCGGTTCGACGCATACGAAAGAATCGCTCGTCGGCGAGTGTGAACTTGATACGGGAAAACGTTCCACTTGGAAACATTTCCAAACCAACCGGCAGGCTCTTCACTTTGTTAAACAGGGATTCATCAGTGTGGCGATTGAAAACCCGGCAACGGGCGAACTCGTCAGTCCATTATCGTCACGCAGCCAAATGGCAAATTGCGGCTTGTGGCTCGGGAGGAACTATCTGGGCATCTCTGTTTTTCAGAAGGCGAAGATTCTCGAATGGTTGCGGGAACAAAACTGGGTTGATTCCAATCGTATTGCCACCTGCGGACATTCACTCGGTTCCAACCCGGCCGATATTCTGGGGGTACTGTATCCCGAAACGGTCAAAGCGGTAATTCATAACGACTTCGTTTGTAACTGGATCGAACGGGCCTACTGCACCAACTTCAATCCTCCCGGTGGGTCGCACCACACTGTCCCCGGATTATTCCAATGGTTTGACCACACCGACATCGAAGCGTCCCTGGCTCCGCGTCCGTTGTTATTCACTGAAGGAGGGCGGACGATGCAGATTAACAAAATCCGCAAAGCGTATGAGCTGAATGGTCAGCCGGAGAATATCGAGGTCACCTATTATGCCAAGTATGCAACCGCCGACAAACGGCTGTTTGAAGAGGTTCCCATTCCGGCTGGAATTTCTAATGAAGAATACTTCCAGTATGTAAATGTCGACGCGCCTCAACATCGGTTTCGTCCCGACAAAGCCGTTCCATGGCTGAAGAAAGTCATGAAGAATTAACAACCCCTCCGGCCATTGTTCAATTCTTTGAAACCGCCCATGCCAAGCAATCCGAATTCCGGTTCCTTAGCGACTTCGCTGAAGTCGTACTGGTGTCACATGCGCCGACTGGGCCTGCTCGTCCTATTTTGTTATCTGGGAATCTGTCTCTTGTTGACTTTATTGCAACGCAAACTGATTTATCTGCCTGCGCAAGAGAACGTCATTGCCCCGGCGTTGTATGCGTTGCCAGTCAGCCGAATTGAATCACGATCATTTCCGGGCGAGGACGAAGTCGGAGTTAAAGTATGGCTTGTTTCGGCCAAAGTGAATCTGGAGAAGGATGTTTCCTCATCCGAACGGCGAGCGATGATTGTCTTTCATGGAAACGGGCATCACCGAGGAGGGCGAGGTTATCTCTTCGAGCTGTTCAACTCACTGGACCAGGACGTCTTTATTTTCGACTACCCCGGTTACGGTGAGACAAGCGGCTCACCTTCTGAAGCAGCGAACGTTGCCAATGCCGCGCATCTCTGGGATAAGGTGACGGGCGAGTGGGGTTACCAACCGAAGAACATATCCTTGTTTGGTGAGTCGCTCGGTGGAGGAATTGCGACGCAGTTGGCGGCGCAGTTGTCCGAGCGGAATGAAGCCCCCGCCGCATTGATTGTGCGGTCGACATTTTCTTCACTCGTCGATGCGGCCAGTTACCATTACCCCTGGTTGCCCGTCCGTTGGTTGCTGGTGGACCGGTACCCGTCGACCGAGGTGATAAAGCAGGTCACCTGTCCCATTCTGGTGATCCATGGTTCGACGGATCAAATTGTCCCTTACGAGTTGGGGGAACGATTATACGAAGCGGCCCCGCCTGAGTCGCAAAATGGAGTCGCAAAATCGATGCTGGTCATCAACGGCGGCGGCCACAACAACCTCTCCCACCGCCCCAATTCTCCAATGGGTATCGGGATTGCAGAGTTTTTAGAGCGAATTGAGGATTGAGCTCCGGCCATGGATAACGTCCTGTTTAGTATCGAATTGAGATATTACGTCCCCCTCGAGCGAACAGCACGTGTTCATATTTTCAGTAATTTGCCATAAAAAAGATCGAAATCGGTCTCGGCTTGAAGTAGGGTTTTCACTAAACTAGTCGAAAATCTCCTGCCTCGACGGGGCTGAAATGGATGTCGACCGGCGAGACTCTCCAGGATTGAAATCTCCACCGCCAAGGGACTGGCGTCATGTACAAACTATTGCTTTGCTTCAAATATCTCCGCACCCGCTACATAGCGCTCGCCAGTATCATCAGTGTGATGCTGGGCGTGGCGACCATGATTGTGGTTAATAGCGTAATGGCCGGTTTCGGTGGCCAGATGAAAGACCGCATCCGCGGGATCATGTCGGATGTCGTCGTCGAATCTCGCAGCTATGACGGAGCTCCGGATCCCGAAGGGATCATGAGACAGATTGACCGGGTCGCCGGAGATAAAATAGAAGCGATCACTCCGACGGTGACCACTTTTGCAATTATGAATATCAGCATCGGGGGTATGCTGGAGCCTCGCCCGATCACATTGGTAGGCATCTATCCCGAAGAAAAAGATAAGGTCAGCGCTCTCACGCCATCCTTGATGAAGTATCAGGAGATCATCGAGGGAGACCAGATTATTCGCGGACCGTTGCGTACCGCCGGTCAAGCCCCGAACTGGGAGCTCGAACCTGAAGAAATGCAGCGACGTGTCGCCCGCGCTGAGCAGAACAGTTGGCGGCCAGAGACGGTCTACTCCAAGTCGCAAGAAACAAATAATGAGGCTGTTCCGGACTTCGACGAGGACGCCGTGCCCGAATTCGATGAAGAATTTGACTCGACCAATGCATCGGAGGAAATTGTCGCTGAATCTGAGACAGACCCGCTGAGTAATTTGGAATCAAGCTTCAATGAATACAATGTTATCGACGAACAACCGGTTGAACCGGGAGCATTGATGAAGGCCCGCGTTTATGTCGGTAGTGGCCTTGCGAGCTACAAAGAACCTCAAACAGACAAGCGGCATTGGCTGGTCCGGCCTGGTGATGATGTCGTCATGCTGACCAACACAATCGGCATGCCCAAACAGAACCCGGTCAGCTTTTCTGCCACCGTCGTCGACATCTTTCATTGCGGCATGAGCGAGTACGATTCCAATCTGGTCTTCATGAACATCGAAGCCCTGCAGGAATACAAGAAAATGCTGCTCCCCGAAGCAGAACTCGTGACCTCCTTTCAAATCAAACTGAAAAACTATGACGACTCTGAAGAAGTCGTAAATATCCTAAAAGCCAACCTTCCCCCCGGTACTTTTGAGGTCACTACCTGGGAAGATCGCCAGGGCGCTCTACTACAGGCCCTCGCGATGGAGGCCGCCATTTTGAATGTGTTACTGTCACTGATTATTGCCGTGGCTGGATTCGGTATTCTGGCAATCTTCTTTATGATTGTCGTCGAAAAAACACGGGACATTGGGATTCTCAAATCTCTGGGGGCATCGTCTCGGGGAGTGATGTCAATCTTCCTCGGTTACGGTTTTTCACTGGGGATTGTCGGCAGCGGTGTCGGAGTCATGTTGGGTCTGGCGTTTGTGGTTTATATCAACGAAATTTCCGACTTTATCTCTAAATTGACCGGGCAGAAAATCTTCGACGATCAGATTTATTACTTCGACAAGATTCCAACGGAGATCAGCCCGTACATGGTCTTCTGGGTTTCCCTGGGTGCGATTACCATTGCTGTTCTCGCTTCCGTTCTGCCTGCCCGGCGTGCTGCGAACCTGAACCCGGTTGAAGCACTGCGACATCAATAAAGATTTTGGTTCACCACGAATTAACCATCCGTTCCAAGAGTATAGTGGTATCAACATGACAGAAATTCTTCCGATGAATGATGAGCACATCTCGGCCGTTGCACTTGAAAAGATTTATTTCAAGGGGGAGATTCAGGTCCCTGTGCTACGCGGCATTCGCATGTCGGCGAAAAAAGGGGAATTTCTGTCGATCATCGGTCAGTCCGGATCGGGGAAAAGCACCCTGCTCCACCTCTTAGGACTACTGGATACCCCCGATGTCGGAGAGGTCCTTCTGGAAGGACAACGAATCGACGACCTGCCTCCACGCGTGCGGGACGAACTGCGAAATCGGGTCTTCGGGTTTATTTTTCAGTTCTACCATCTTTTGCCCGAACTGAACCTGTTGGACAATGTCCTGACTCCACAGATGATTCGCTACAGTATTCGTGAATACTGGACAAAGCGCAAGGAACTGAAAGAACGAGCCCGATACTTCATCGACCAAGTCGGATTAAGCCACCGGATTACGCACAAACCCTCAGAGCTGTCTGGTGGAGAAATGCAGCGGGCGGCCATCGCCCGTGCCCTGATGGGTGAACCGAAGCTCCTGCTCGCCGACGAACCGACTGGAAACCTTGATGTCGGTACTGGTGGCGAGATTATGGAGTTGCTGAACCGGTTGAATGAGGAACAACAGCTCACTATCATCATGGTAACGCACGATCGGGCCGTCGCCAAACAGGCACATCGTACGATATGTTTGCAAGAAGGCAAAGTCGCGAAACTGGCAGAAGTTGCCTGAATCGGCCCTGCCAGAAGGGATTCGGCACGAAGCCACCCGAGACGTTCGGACTTTTCAGACGGATCGCTCACAGGCTGATGTCCTTGGATGTCGAATCCTTTCGACGATCATCCTGTTCTTAATCCACGGATGACTCCCGCAACCGGTGCAAATTTGATATTTTGTCCGGTCCAGACCCCCGCAGCCCGGGTCGCCTGTACTCTGATTGATTCTCTCTAACCACGCCGGAACCCGCGCATGTCGTCTCAAATTTACATTAATGGTCAATTCTTCGCCGAAGACGAGGCCAAAATCAGTGTATTCGATCATGGTCTACTCTACGGTGACGGCGTCTTTGAGGGCATCCGTATCTACGGAGGGAACGTCTTCCTGCACGGCGAACATATCGACCGGCTCTACGAGAGTGCCAAAGTCATCCGCCTTGAAATTCCGATCACCAAGGAAGAGATGGTCAAAGCGGTAGAAGAGACCGTCGCCCGGAACAATATCGACGACGGTTACGTCCGTCTGGTCATCACCCGCGGAGCCGGTTCACTGGGTCTTGATATTCGCCGGACGAGTAATCCGCAGGTGATCATTATCGCCGCGACGATTTCGCTCTATCCCGAAGAATACTACCACGAAGGTCTGCAGCTGATTACGGCCAGTACCATCCGTAACCATCCCCAGGCGCTAAGCCCACGGATCAAGTCGCTGAACTACCTGAATAACATCATGGCGAAAATCGAAGCAACCGATATGGGCTGCATTGAAGCGCTGATGATGAACCACAAAGGAGAAGTCAGCGAGTGTACTGGCGACAACATCTTCATCATCAAAGATAAAATCGTCAAAACACCACCGACGGATGCCGGAATCCTGGAAGGGGTCACGCGTAACGCGGTGATCAAACTGGCGCGCGAAGCGGGCTACGAAATGCAGGAAACCACGTTGACTCGTCACGACGTCTACGTCGCCGACGAATGTTTTCTGACAGGCACCGCCGCCGAGGTGATTCCCGTGGTCAGCATTGATGGTCGCCAACTGGGCGACGGCAAACCGGGCCCCATTACTCACGAGCTGCTCAAGCTGTTCCAGGAACTGACACGCTCGAGTGTTTAGTACGTCCGAATTACTAAACAGGGTAAGAGCCGGCTAAAGACTTCCTGCTCTTATCGCTTGATCGAGATTCTCGATCAGGCAAATATTGCGGAACGCAGGTTGGCCAGTTCGATGATCAAGTTCGCAGCGTCTGCGCGTAACAGGTTGGGGTTATCAATTCCCTCAAGCGTGCGATTGACCAATATGCGGACCTCGTCCTCCGTTCGCCCCGTGCGACGAGAAATGCGACTGATGATGCGCGATCGATGCTGCTTCTGGTACGACCAGTGGATCTCCTTCTGGAATTGCTGCCAGTACCCTTCCAGCGCGTAGCGGCCTAATCGTTCCTGGTAATTAAGTGTTCCGACCGTGTCGGTGTGAGAGACGATGTTCAGCCGGCGACTTTCTGCATCAGGCAAGTAAGGGCCAAAACGGAACCACTTCCACCAGACGAAAACCCAGAGTAACCCCAGCACCAGCAACGTCAAATGGCGGAACGGCAACGTCATTAGAATGCCCACGACCTTGGGAACAGCGGTGGCATTCAACCATTCATCGACGCAGATCGTCTTCCACTCGTTATTTTCCCCGATACTTTTCTCCAGAAGTTTCACCGCGAGAATCGCATTGTCGTCGTTCATGATGGACTGATTACTGAACAGAACATCATTCGCCAGGACGATCAATTTGCCTTCGGTCAATCGCATTTCTATCGCTTGCAATCCGGTTTCCGTCCGGACGAGTACCTCGCGATTCCGGGCTGCCAGCCCTTCCAGTTGAAGAGAAGCTCCTTTCGCCCACGCAATTTTGTCCGACTCATACAGAGGCGATTCAATCGATTTACAGAATTGAATCTCTGGGTCGGCCTCTTCCTCTTCGTCCTCTTTCCCGAACGCCGCTGGATTCATTACGGAAGAGGAATCTTCGTCTTCTGCCTCATCGGCTCCTTTGTCAGAGACAACCGAGATACCCAGTTCCGGAATACTCAGCTTTGGGTTCTCGTAAGAAGCAGCAATGAATAACGTCCCGCCTGACCGGACCCATTCCAGTATCTGGTTCCAATGATACTCTTCGGGAAGGCGACCGGGACCAAGCATCAGTAAGGTCTCATCCCAGTAGAGTTGATCGATCATCGTTGACAGTGAGTCGTCGCTGCGATAGATGCCGAAATCCTGATCCTGCATCAGGAGAAAGAATGCCTTTTTTCCGCGTGCGGCGGTACTGCGCGTATCATAAGTATTCCCCGAATCTAAAATCGGGAACCAGAACTGCAACAGGATCAACACGAACAGGCCGATCCCGAAAATCAGATTAGCTGTTCGGTGATGGATTCGCCGCAAGGAACTCTGCCTCAAACTGGTTTAAACTAGTCTCAAAATGGTCTTCAGTCGCGACGCGCCGCCCGAAGCCGATGGGTTCGTAAACGCGAAGTAGTTGCTGCAACGCCTGATGACGGGGCGGTTCTCCGCGTACAGCTCGCAGATAATCATAGGAGGTTAACCCGCGACGAAATTTGATTTGATTTCGGCGTTCGATGTCACTCATCGCACCTTGAACCAACTGCATAATCGCTTTGGCATATTCTCTGTTGGCGGCCAGTTCCCGGGCACGAGCCAGATACTGGTTTACGGCGGTTTCCCCTGGTGCGGCGACGATCTGTTGATCGGTTGGTTCAATCAGTTCGTCTGTTAATTCTTGCTTGCGGCGTTCGTAAGCCATCACCGCTTTGCCAAGAAAATAGATCAGGACGAGCCCAATTACAATGAGTATTCCCCAGAAGCCGAATTCTATCAGCATGCCGAACGCGCTTCCCAGCGAACTGAAGTCGAAACTGGGCAACCAGTCGAACCATCCGGGTGAGGAACTGGCCCGCGTGGACGTTTTCTTAGGAGAAGACTCTTTGTTCGAAGTTTCCAGTCGGTTCAGTAGTCCGTCCAGGTCGAAGGGGTTGTTGTGATCTTTTAGATGCTTGAACTGATCCTGATCCAGAATTTGCTGAGTCGATTTGCGAATGCTCTCGGTCGATACTCCCGCTTCACCCTGGGCAGCAAGCAACGTCGGGGCGAAAAAACCGCACACAAGAAGCCAGCCACTGGTGAATAGGGTTGTGAGTATACGCGTCATTGGTTCAGAAAATCTCGAGTGATTCAGGTTGAACGGGAGCGCAGAAATAGTGCCGTCTGTTCACCGGAATGGTGTAGATACCAGTATGCAGGTGGAGGCAGGCGGAGACAAGTCCAGTCGAGCTTCTGCGGCTCTTGCGGCAGACGGTCGTTCACTTCAGTCTCCCTTCGTTGCTCGATTAGACTCTGGTTGACGTAACGCCTCATATTGCATAACGTTACCCCAAATTGCCGGAAGTCCCTGCACCCGCCCCGGGGCGATCTACCCCTGACTCCTTGAGGAGCACCTCCACAAACGGGTCTGGCGACTTTCCTTTTCCACACTGGAAGGATTCCTGACGATGTCCACCAATTATGGCGAACAGATTCCGAGCGATCCGATGACGATGCGCGGTCGCGACTGGCCCTGTCTGCGACAGTTCTGCGTCTTCCTCGAAAATAAGGTCGGCCTGCTCAACGATCTGATGCGACATTTGGAAAAACATGATCTACAAGTGATGGCACTCAGTATCGCCGACTCGGTCGACTTTGCGCTCGCCCGCATTATCATGAGCGAGTTTGATCGCAGCAAAGAACTGCTTGAACTGACCAATTTCACGATTTTCGAGAACGACATTATTGGGGTTGAGCTTCCCGACGAAGATCAACCCTACGTCCACATTTGCAACGCTCTGCTGCAGGCCGAAGTGAATATCAATTACACTTACCCATTGATGTACCGCCGTCAGGGACTAGGTGGTGTTGCCATTCACACGGAAGACATCGACGAAGGCATTCGCGCCCTTAAGCGAGGCGGCCTCAAACTGATCACCGAGAAGGATCTGCTCGAAGACGACCGTTTCTTCCTCGGATAACAGACGCTCTTAAACCCCGTTGATGACGTTGGGTCGTGCAGGAGAATTGGGTGCGGGGCTGAATTCGAGACGGAGAGGTTCTTCGCCGCGAACCGAACGGTCGATGCGATACGTGAGGATGTGCTCACCGGTAGTTGCTTCGACGATCGTCGCTTCGCTCAGATCGGATACTGGTTCTCCATCGAGCCAGACTTCAAGACCCGCAACCGAGTTAAAGCTAAGCTGCACAGCCCCGGGAGTACCCACGTCGAACCGAGTCGTCAGGTAAGTCGTTGTAGTCTCCGGAAGGTCGGTCAAGGAGAGCGAACCATTCACGCGGCTGTAAAGAGGGGCCCAAAAGACGTCCTCGCTGGTCTCCGCCAGTTGATTAATCTCAGCTGGTGTCTTGTCGGCCACAACCATTTCGACAGGCGTTTGCAGTACGCGCCAGGTACGTTGAACGGGAATGTTCGGTGTAGCAAACGGTCCGGGACGACCGAGTTCATGGATAAATCGAACGAGGTCGAGGAATTCCTGCCGGGTCATGTTATCGACCAGTCCCTTGGGCATCATGGACGGGGCCGGGGCGACTTCTTCAATTTCTTCCGGATTGAACGATCGCACTTTCCGTGTGGTCGCGTCGAGAATGACGATTGATTCCGGTGTTTTTTCCTTCAAAATTCCGGTGAATATTTTGCCTTCTTCGGTTAAGAGGGTGACTGCTGCGTACCCTTCGCGAACCGCTTTGTTCGGATCGACAATAGCGTGGAAGACGTAATCGAGAGGCGAACTGGCACCCAGACCTTCGAGGTCAGGTCCAACAGGAGCACCTCCACCGGAGATGGCGTGACAGGAGAAACAGGCGAGGTCTTTACGACGGAAGACATCTTCTCCCCGTGCGGCGTCACCTTCTGCCATGACTTGTTCCAAGAGTGGTTTCAGCTCTTCCGCCATTAACTCGTCAGCCAGACTTTTGGCACCGACGATCGTACGGAATGTTTCGACTAAACCGGGGTCTTGTTTACCGGTCTCGTTCATGTATCGCAGAGCGAGTTTGGCGGCATCAATATTCAACGGCTGATCTTTGAACGTCACGGTGAGCAGGTCGGGACCTTCTGGAAGAGAGAAGAAGGTCTCAAGTAATAAACCAGGATCGGCTTTCTCGGGATCTTGCTGCATCAGTTGTCCGGCGAGAAGCGAGGCCGTGGCCAGATCGACATCAACCATAGCCGCTGCCGCGCGGTAACGGATTTCCAGAGGTTCGTCGACGGAGGTCGCAATCTGCTGGAGCGTATTCAGGGCTGTTTCTCCACCAAGCTGCGCGATGGTGGTGAAGGCCGCTTGCCGCACCGAGGTATCGGAGGTTGTATCTAAAGCAATGGTTTCAACGTCCGCCTGCAGCTCGCTGACTTTCCAGAGACCGATCAGTTCGATCGCATTAGCTTTCAGATCTTCGTTGGGGGCATCCAGAAGTTGGCCGATCTCGACCAGATTACCGGAAGGAGTCACCTTCCGATTGCGATAAGCGTTAGCGACTTCGGATAGGACTGAGGCATGAAGTTCAGGAGTGTAAACAGTATCTGTCGCGGGCAAACCGACGTTTGCGATGGCGGCAAGGGAATCGCGTCCCAGCAATTGCGCCAATTCTTCCGAAGTTCCCTGTTGGGCAATCACATTCAACAGGTTGGCCCGTTTATCAGCACCAAGCTTTCCTCCTTTGAGGATATTCAACAAGAGCGCGGTTGCCTCGGATGTTTCCGCCACACTAAGCGCCGCCTGAATGTGATTCAGGTTACCGTTAAAGGTGATCTCTCCCGCTTTCAGAGCAGGCAACCAGGTATCGCGCGTATTGAGGATGGTGTGTTTGAATGTGTAGTCGATGTATTTATCGCGTGGGTGGTCGACGACTTTTGCCGCAATTTCGATTGCTTCCGGTTGATCGATGTAACTGAGAGCGCAGAGTGCTTCCAGACGCACACGAGGGAATTCATCCTGAATTAATTTATCAAGCCAGGTGAGAGCATCGGGAACTTCGGGCAGCCAGTATCGCAAGACGCGAGTGGCGGCAGCACGCGCGCGGGGTTCAGAAGAATTTAGAACCGTCGTCAGGAGATCGAGATCGACATGGTTGATTGTTTGGCAAACCCACAGGGCTTCCAGTTGATGGTGGGCAAAATTCGGATCGGCCGGATCGAGCGAGGAAAGATAAGCGGGCAGCGCATCGACCACTTCCGCCTGATCGCGTTCGTACAATTCGCGACGACTTTTATCGCGGGTGTAGCCATCGGACGACTTCAAGTTTTCGAGCAGGGCGGCCACGGAAAGATCGGTGAAGTCTATTTTGGGAAGCAAATCACGATTCTTCTCGGTGATTCGCCAGATGCGGCCATTCAAGTGGTCACGGCGATCATCCCGGAACTGGTACTGCATATGCCCAATAACGGGTTGATAGAAGTCAGCTACGTACAGGGCGCCATCAGGGCCAGTTTTGACATCGACTGGCCGGAATTTCGGGCCGTTACTGACAACCATCAGAGGTTGCAGTTCGCGGGTTGCGTAACCGGCGCCGTCGTCGCTGAACTCATACAAGTTGACTGTTTTATTTTTGAAGGCGTTGAGAACCATCAGGTTCTGATACTTCTCGGAAAAGTGACTGTTGTAGATAAATTCGGTTCCGCAGGATTTCGGAGCCTTGGTGCCGGGAACGCGTTCAGTTGGATTGCCTTTGCTGGTTGCTGGTGTGAGATACCAGATGTCACCCTGCGGACCTTCGGTCAGAAAACTCTGGCCCCATTGATCGAATGTGTGGCCCCATGGATTGGTTGCGGAACCGACATTGAACATATCGAGTTTGAGTTCTCTTGGACGGAGTTGAAAAACGCCGCCATTGTCGAGCCGTAACAGCCCATGAGGAGTTTCCACCTGTGTATGCAGAAAAACGCCCGACTGGAAATACAACCAGCCACCCGGCCCCCAGGTGAAAGCAGAAATCGCATGGTGATTGTCTTCGGTGCCGAAACCACTGAGAAGAACGCGTTCTGTATCAGCTTTCAAGTCGCCGTCTGTGTCTTTGAGGAAGAGCAGGTCGGGTTGATTCGCGACATAGACTCCTCCATCTCCTAATGCGAGACCAGTCGGAACGTACAGCTTGTCGTAGAAGATGGTCGACTTATCGGCTTTACCGTCGTTGTCTGTATCTTCCAGCACGCTAATGAAGTCGGTTCGTTCCTGCCCGGGCAAGATGTGTGGATACATGGGTGAGTTGATGACCCACAGGCGGCCTTTGGCGTCCCACTTCATCGCGATCGGGTTGACTACCATCGGCGATTCGGCGAACAGGTTGATTTCGAAATCTTCATGCACCGTGAACTGGTCGGCTTCGGTTTGCGAATCTTCCTGAGTGCTCTCCGGGTAAGTTTCCTTGAGAAGTTCGTAAACTTCGTCGGGAGTACGACCAGTGCCAACCTGAGCAAACAAAGGAGACACCGAGCAGCAGAACAAGCTGGTAATTACAAGGACGAACAGTTTCTGTGTGGACATCGTAGAGGTAAACCTTGTAGGGATGTATTACTGGAGAATCAGGTCGGCATGCCTATGATGCCACGATTCTTTTCGATCAGATGGAATTACTTACGGATCAGGATAAACTGGTGTGACAGGGGTTTGGAGAGTCGACTGGCTTTCACGTCTGACTCTTCCATCAGTCGCTGCATCTCCGCCATTTCTTTGGGAAAACTGGGGTTACCAGAGTTTCCACCATCTTTGGTCGGGTCCCAGTTGTCACTGACTGAAGCGCGGCGACCATAAATATACTCACCATTATGTGCCCGCCATTTGAAGAAGAACATATCGTTTTTGAAAACGACTTCCTGTCGTAATTGTTTTGCTTGTTCGAACTGGGGTCCCTGATCGAGAATCATGCCTTTGGCCCATTGATCAGCAGAGCCGGACAGGATTTCCTGTTGGTCGATCAACAAGGTGTAGTTACCCGGTGTAAGATTGGCGACTGTTAATGTGCGGCGATGGGGCAGTTCGACACCGGCAGGGCTCGAGTCTGGAGCAACGAGTGGAAGTTGGTCATCGATCGCGTTAAACGTAACTGCGGACGTGGTCGATTGTAGATCGCGAATCCGTACACCCTTTCGGTCGACTTTTCGCTTGCCTGCACTGATGCTGATCGACCACTCGGGAGAGTTGTAGCCCAGTTGTTCCGCCAGAACCTGGCTAACTTTCCAGTAACCGAACTCGGTGAAATGGAGTCCATTATCGGTCAGTGGGTAGGGGGTCGGTTCCTCGGGGTGATACATCGATTGGAATAAGTTGGCGAAGGAGACCTTTTCTTCTTCCGCTAACTGGCCGGTTGCGTTTACGAATGTCTGGAGAGACTGATTTTGCGGTTCAAGGTTATAAGGCGCCCCCGGAATGGATTCGAACGGAGGTGGAGCAATGATGAGTGTTCGCAGTTTTAATTTTTCGAAAATCGAAAGTGTCTCGCGATAACCGGCAAGGAATTTTTCGAGTTGATGTTCGCCTTCAAAGGCGTCGTTCACGCCATAACTGGCCATCACTACGCTGGGGTTTTGCTTGGCGAGATTTTCTTCGAACGAACCGTAATTTAACGGTCGCAGGCGTACATGGGTGGTGTCTCCCGGCCAGGCCATATTGCGAAAAGAGAGGGGCATGCCCGGATGATTAATGCGAATCATCGATTCGAAGTAACCGTAATGGCGATCACGTTCGATAAAGGTCGCCCCAATCAAAGCGACGCGGTCGTCTGCTTTCAAACGGAAAACGTTACCATCCGCTGCATGGAGAGGAGCCGATGCAACCGACATGAGCGCAGCCAAGCTGACCAGCAAGGCACATACAAGGGAAAAACGACGACACTTGGGGATCAAACTCACGAAAGACTCCTTCAGACAGCGTTCTCATCGCGACAGTTGGATACCGGGTATCCGAGCCTGCGGGATGAAGGTCTTCGATCGAGACCAGTACATCTGTATTAACGAGAGATTAATTAATGTTAAGGTGTATATTGTATTGAGGGACGAAACAACAAACAATGCACAAGACAGCCTTGCGTTTCCATCACGGCTGATGAAAATAGAAGTACGCTGCCCGTCGCAGCGTGCAAACCCTGACTATGATTTACCTCCGAATCGGAGGCTCTTCTTTCGGAGTATTGTCCATGCGACTTCGTGGAATTCAATTCCCTGTCTCGACAATCCGTGTTCTCTGCGTCTGGATCTTCATCTCGGCAACGGCACTGGCCTGCTCAGTCCCGGTATTCCGGTACGCGCTGGAACAGTGGTCCTCGGACCAATACGAAATTCTTGTTTTCCATAAAACCCCGCTCGATGAAAATTCGCAAGCGTTGGTGAAACCGTATCTATCGGAATCTGCGGAAGACAGCGCGACCGCGTCTGCGAATGTCAACGTGCGTCTGATCGACCTCAATGAAGATCTTTCTGAAGAAGATCAGCTTGTCTGGGAAACGCAGCAGGAGAAAAACGGAGACGGCACTCTTCCGTGGATGGCCGTGCGATATCCCAAAAATGCTTCGGGTTTCAAAGGGCACCCCGCCTATATGGATGCCTGGTCTGCCGCTTGGTCGGAAGACAATTTCAGCAAGACAATCGATTCGCCAGCACGCCGAGAAATTGCTCGGCGACTCATCAAAGGGGAGACGGCCGTCTGGGTTCTTCTGCGATGTGGCGACAAAGAACTGGACGATGCCGCGCGGGAAGCACTGGCAGCAGCCCTCACCGAAGCCAACGAAACGTTGAAACTTCCCGAGATTGAAGAACAGGACATTGCCGACGGACTGGTAAAGATTGACCCCGCCCTACTCAAGGTGAACTTCACGACATATGAACTCGATCAGAACAATCAAGACGAAGCCGCTTTTATCAGCATGTTGCTGGGTAGTGAAGAAGACCTCTGGTCCCTGAAGGATCAACCGATGGCCTTCCCGCTCTTTGGTCGAGGTCGTGTGCTGTATGCTTTGATTGGTCAAGGGATCAACAAAGATGTCCTGATCGGCTCTTGCACCGAATTGATTGGGCCCTGTACCTGTCAAGTAAAAGAAGAGAATCCGGGGACCGATGTTGTGATGAATGTGGACTGGAATAATCTGATTGAGTCCACGATTGATATCGATACCGAATTACCACCCTTGACCGGTTTGGCCAGTTTCAGTGAACCGGAAGCACAAGCCGACGGAGAACCGGTTCAGTCAGACCGGGAAAAACTGGCCGAACTACAGAAAGCGGCCGGTCTGGAGGAAGAACCTGCGGAGGAGCCTGCGTCTGCTCAGGCCTCTGTCACTGGCAGTGCTGCCTCGCCTCCTGTTGATTCGGAACAATCAGTGACTTCGGCAGCAGGAACCACTGGTGAGATGGCACCAGACACCCTGATTGAAATTGGTGAAGTCAGCGATCCTCAACCGGTGGAAGATGAAAACTCCTTCATGAAATCGATTCTGTCCATGGTCGGTGTGGGAGTGTTACTACTGGTGATCGGTACGTTTTTTGTCATGCGAAAAACAGGACCTGATGCCTGAGCAAGAGGACTTACACTTCGGCTCGACTTTTTGTACTTCCCCTCCGCTCTCGATTCTCTGTTTAATAAACGTGAACAACTATGTCCGTCTGGCAAATTATCATCAAAGAAATCAGCCATCGTAAGCTGAACTTCTGCCTCTCCCTGTTGGCCGTGGCCGTGGCCGTTGGCTTTTTAACGGGGGCGCTGTCGCTACTCAAAGCGGAGTCAGAAATCACTCACTGGTTACAGGATCAGCAGCAGGCGGAATTCACTCGCAAGATTGAATTGAAAGAACAGGAAGTTCAGCAAGCAGGGGCTGAATTACAGGACGCGGTTCGAAAAATCACCAAGGGGTTGGGGTTCAATATTCTTATCCTGCCCGAAAATCAGGACCTGAATCAATTACACCTGGAAGGTGAATTATCTGAGACCTTCCCCGAAGAATACGTGACTCGTCTGGCGGAATCTAAAATCGTCACGATCAACCATCTGCTCCCCATGGTAAGCGAAAAGCTGAACTGGGAGGAGCAGGGAATGGAAATCATTCTCACTGGTACACGCGGTGAAGTCCCGTTCCTACATCGTGTCAGCAAGAAACCGTTACAGGATCAAGTTCCCGCAGGGCAGATGGTCATCGGCCATCAGATTCAACAACAGTTGAAACTGAAAACCGGAGATCAGGTGACCTTGAAAGGAAAAGAGTTCGAGATATCAGAAGTGCGAGAAGAGCAGGGAACTGTAGACGACAGCACCGTCTGGATCAATCTGAAGGAAGCCCAGGAACTGCTTGATCGCCAAAACCTGCTGAATGCCATTCTGGCATTGGAATGTAACTGCGCCACGCTTGACCGGGTGACTGAAATTCGTGAAGAGCTGGCCTCCGTTCTGCCGGGCACAAAGATTATCGAACGAGGTCCGCCAGCGCTCGCTCGCGCGGAAGCCCGCAACAAAGCGAAACAGACTGCCGAGGAATCGCTCGCTCGCGAAAAAATTATGGGCGAAGCCTTACTCGCAGATGAACAAGGTAACCGCAAACAACGGGAACAGCAGCTCTCATTTTTCACAACGATGATGGTCGCGTTTATTATCATCTGCGCGACAATGTGGTTGGGGCTGTTAACCTACAACAATGTTCGTCAACGACGAAACGAAATCGCAATTCTCCGCGCATTCGGCGTAAGGTCATATCAAATCCTGACAACGATCATCGGTCGCAACATTCTGATTGGAATTCTGGGTGCGTTTGCGGGCATCCTGTTGGGAATCGTGGCCGGTTCTTTCTATGCGGAATGGAGTAGCGTTCAGGCCAGTGCCGCCTATGAGGCCCCGCTGAATTTACAATCGAGCGATCTACGGGATGGTTCCAGTCTACTTCTGGTCTTTCTGCTGGCTCCTGTGCTCGCCCTGATTGCAGGTTGGTTCCCCGCTTTACTCGCCTCTCGGGAAGATCCCGCGTCTATTCTGCAAAGCGAAAACTAAACTCGCTTTCGATTCCCTTTTCACTCCTTTCACTGCTTTCCTTTTATCTTGATAAGTTGGTTCGTTTATGTTGCTGCAAGCGAAACAGGCCGTCAAACGTTTCTCGACCGGTTCCCGCAATGAGGTAACTGCTGTTAACGATGTTTCGCTCGAATTGGCTGCGGGCGAATTCCTGGCGATTCAGGGTCCGAGTGGTGGTGGAAAATCGACCCTGCTATTAATGCTGGGTGGGTTGCTGCGACCGGAAAGTGGAACGATCAAAATCAATGGACGGCAACTGTACGAACTTTCTTCCGAAGAGCGAGCGGCTCTTCGGGCGACCGAGATTGGGTTTGTCTTTCAACAGTTTCATTTGATCCCCTATCTGACGGTTCGCGAAAACGTGTTGGCCCCCGGACTCGCACCACGTCCCGCTGGGAAAGTGCTCGCTCACGCGGAACTGGAACAACGTGCGGATGAATTAATCAACAGCTTTGGTCTCGAATCGAGAGCGAATCATAAACCCGGAGAGCTAAGCACCGGCGAACGTCAGCGAACGGCATTAGCGCGAGCCCTGTTGTTCTCACCTCCCTTACTGCTGGCCGATGAGCCCACGGGAAATCTGGATGACGAAAACGCCCGGATTGTTCTCACGGCAATGAAAGATTATTGTGCCGCTGGAGGAGGAGTATTGCTGGTGACGCACGATGCACGTGCATCGGAATTTGCGGATCGAACCCTCACCATTCGGGATGGGGAACTCCAAACCGAGAACGTCTCGGCTTAATTTGTTGACTCCCATTTGAGAATTCAAGTTGAAAGTAATTAGCGATGCGGGTAACCGTCGAATACATGGCTCAGATCAAACGGGCTGCCGGCCACGGACGTGAAGAGATTGAACTTCCAGAGGAATCAACGCTCGCGGATGCGCTCCAGCTACTTGCGAAATCACACGGGGAGCCACTCTCCGTCATGTTGCTGGATGCTACCGGGCAACCGATCAATTCGCTGTTACTCTTTCTCGGGCAGGATCAGGTCCGCCTGGAAGAGAACCCATTACTGGTAGACGGTTCTGAGCTGACCATTTCCACACCCATTTCGGGTGGATAGCGGTTCTTAAGGAGGGTTCGGGAGTACAATCCCGATTTCCGTCCTGCCAATTGCTTCCCATTATTGAGATTGCCCCGGGCATTGATAATTGCGGCTGGTCCCATTCTTGTCTACAGAGATATACTATTTCGTTGATGGTTCTTATTTCCTTTTCCTTGCGCGACTCCTGAGTGACATGTATCTATTTGCCCAACAGATTGCGGACACCGTTGCTACAGAAACTCCGGAATGGGTACACCAACTGCCCACCGTCAACGCAGGACTGAACGGATTGGCAACGGTTCTGCTCATGTGGGGATTCATCGCCATTAAGCAGGGAAAACGGGAAACACACAAGTTAATCATGCTGTCGACCTTCGGGGTCTCTACCGCATTCCTGGCCTGTTATCTGGTTTACCATGCGGCTCTGCATCATTATACTGGAAGTGGTTCACGGGCATTCACAGGCACCGGAATCATCAGACCGATATACTTTGGGATTCTGATTACCCACGTCATTCTGGCAATGGTGATTGCCGTGATGGTGCCGATAACGATGTATCGAGGATTAACGCATCAGTGGAATCGACACC
The DNA here is from genome assembly GCF_007750395.1 of Polystyrenella longa. Classification (GTDB taxonomy): domain Bacteria; phylum Planctomycetota; class Planctomycetia; order Planctomycetales; family Planctomycetaceae; genus Polystyrenella; species Polystyrenella longa. The sequence continues at coordinate 6,060,891 of NZ_CP036281.1, forward strand.
GACGCATTGCGAAGATTACGTTCCCGCTCTGGCTGTATGTCTCCGTCACGGGAGTCGTCATTTATTTCATGCTGTACCATCTGGGATAACGGATCGATTGTTCGAATCCAAAACATTCACCTCAGTGACTTAAGTAGAATATCATGAAACGATTTTTTCTGATTTTCAGTTTGAGCATCTGCCTATGGGCTACCGGTTTGATGTCGATGGCCTCTGCCTGCCCGATGTGTAAAGAAGCGAACGAAACAGAGAACGCTCTTCCCCGCGCGTACATGTACAGCATTCTGTTTATGATCGCGATGCCCGCCACCATCTTCACCGGCCTGGGCTGGAAGTTCTACCGTCTCACCCAAGAGCGAGACGATGAACTGCCGGAAGAGGAATCGTTCGGCGAATAGGCTTCTGCCCAGTCAGAACGCATCACTCTTTATCTTGAACAAGATCCGCTGACGGTTAGCTTTCGCTGATCTGGATCGTCTCTTTTGCGACCCGCATGACATTGCCGCCGATAATCTTGCGAATGTCCTCTTCGGAATAACCGCGCTGCAGTAGACCCACTGTGTATAATGGCCAGTTGATCCAGGATAGGCTGTCTGTCGCTTCTGAAGTCGTTTTATAATCGTCGCTGGGCCACAACGATCGGAAGGGTTCCCGGCTGCGAGGTCGTTTGGGAATCTTTCGGTTTTCTTCGCCAGCGTATTGAGATGTCCAGGCGATGTCGGTTCCAATGGCGACGTGATCGACGCCGAATTTTTTCGCGATGTAATCAACATGATCGAGCATCGTCGTCAGGTCTCCCTTTCCGCGCAGATAGCGAGGAATACAGCAGATACCGACGTATCCACCGGAATCAACGATCGCCTTTACAACGTCATCCGGTTTACTGCGGAAGTGTGGATAAATCCCCCCCGCAGTCGAGTGGCTGGCCACGACCGGTTTGCCCGAGACTTCAGCCGCTTCGCGACTCGTACGCCATCCACTGTGCGCACAGTCGGGAATAATGCCAACCCGGTTCATTTCCGCAATGGCCTCGCGACCGAAGTCACTCAGACCGGCATCACTTTTTTCACCGCATCCATCGCCAATCATGTTCCGACGTTGATACGTCAGGTGCATCATTCGGATACCAAGTTCGTAGAAAATCCGAACGTATTGGAGTTCTTCAGGAATCGAGATCCATTGCTGCGCCAGAGGAACTCCATTGCCGGTCATGTAGAGACAATGTTTTCCGGCGGCTTTGGCCGCTTCGACATCGGCGGGTACAGCAGCTTTCGAAACATAGTCTTTCAAGATATCGGTCGCGTAAGTAAATCGGGCAAGACGTTTGAGTAAACGTAGAGGATCCTGTCCTTCCTGTCCCGCATTCTGAAATATCGAGGTAACACCCGAGACTCGCCACGCATTCAGGTACTCTTGTTGCTCGGCCAGATTACTGACGAAGCGGGTCATCATCATATCTTCCCGCATCTCTTCGACTTCGCTATGGGAAGCACCGGCTTCGATCGCGGCCGCTATCGCGTCTCCATCCACTGCAGCACGAGGAGCGAACGAGTACGAATCGAACACCAGTGAATCTGCATGCAACTGCAGGCCCTGTTCCAACTCGCTCGCGGAAGGTTTCAACATATTCAACGCCACTTCACGAACGTGCTGCATCCGTGGTGGAAGTCGTTCGGTTAATGCCTGGACCGGATTAAGCTCAGCAACGTCGTCACTGGCAGAAGTGGTTTGTGCAGAGAGAGCCGATGTGGCTGCAGTCAGTGCTGCCGTCGAGCACAGAAAGGTGCGGCGGTCCATGATGATATTCCGTAGTGGTCAAAACAAAGTCGGATTAGAAATGCAGAAGCAAACGAGAGATTTGTGTTCGCCCGCACTTCATTAAAAAGAGTCCGGCGACCAATTGCCAGCGCGGAATAGTTTTGAACAACGATCGATGCAAGTCGACCAATTATTTCCAGCGGAAAGGATCCTGTTCCTGCTGGCTGGAATAAACTTCTACCCCAGGGAATTTTCGTTGCAGCTTTTCGGCGAGAAGTTCCATCGCGGGACGTTCGGTTTGATAATGTCCGGCGAGTAGCAAGGCGATATCGAGTTCGCGCGCTTCGAAAGCAGTATGAAAGCGGGCTTCCCCGGTGATGAACAAATCGCACCCCACTCGGGCTGCATCGCTCAGGAATTCTCCAGCAGATCCACAGGCAATTCCTACAGTGGCGATCTGTTCTTTGGATGCACCGGAGAGCGACAAGGCGGGAACGTTTAACAGTTCTTTGACTCGGGCCACAAACTCATCAAAGGGAACAGGCGTTTTTAAGCGTCCCCAGCGCCCGGCACCTGCCAGTGAGTGAGGACCGACAGACTGATCTTCGAGGGGTCGTAGGGGTTCGATATGGGTCAAACCGAGTAACTCGGCCAATTGCTGGTTAATGCCGCTCGGCGCACTGTCGTAGCGAGTATGGGGAGAGAAGACAGCGATCTGACTTTCGATCAAATCGAGCAGCATCGATCCTTCCACGGTTGCCGTCGTGATCTGCTGCACCGGACGGAAAAGAATCGGGTGATGCGAAACTACGAGGTCAACGTTTTGCTTCACTGCTTCGGCAGCGACGTCGGGCGTCAACGTGAGGCAGGTCAGCATAGACTGGATCGTTGCGGTTTCTCGACCGATTAACAGGCCCACGTTATCCCAGGATTCTGCGAGTTCCGGCGGGGTAAGTTCGTCGAAATAAGCAATCAAGTCGGCGACGGTGGTCATCGTGGCAACTGGTCTTCCTGTTCACGGTCTGCCTGTTGAGATCGAGGAAAGGGAAAGCGGGCAGACGAATCGTTTTCATCCCAATTCTCACCGATCGTCCAGTCCTTGTTCAAGACGCGGCGTCCCCCATCCTGTTCAGCCCGGATACGGAAGGAGTAACCCCTCCAGCGATCGGCATTCTTCAGATGATAGGTTTTTGTATCGCTGCTGCCTACTCCGAGCTTGACCACCCGGGTTTGTTTTCGGCGTTGTCCAGGAATATACAGATTACAATTGAAGTTCAACAGTTCGTCTTCGACTGAATTGTTACGGATGATCTGTTTGATAATCAAGCCGTTATCTGAAGTCCGAACATCGACGACTTCGATCTCGATGTCTCCCAATCCAACCTGATAAGGCAGCTGTAACGAAAGCGTATACGGAAGTGTGTCAGCCTGTATCTTCAGGTCAATCAACGTATCATGTATACCCATGCTGACGTTGTCCGGCAGATGCAGGTTGAATGGAAGCCGCTTTTTCTCCCCCACGGCCAGACTGATCGATTTTGAATCTGGATCGATCCGCCAGTCACGGGCAGGCAGGTTAATCTTGTAAGTCACATTGATCCCCTGAGAGAACGTATTCTCCATCAACAGCGCATCGGTGTGACGTCCCGATTGACTGGGGACTTTTCCTTTCTCATAACGAACCATCATTCGCATTTTGGTGACGCCGGGCAGACAGTTGCGGATAATGATAGGCGTTTTGCCGACCTGCAGAATGTGCTGCTGAGTGCTCTGATCAATCTGAAAGTCTTCGCCGACCTGGAGTTGCTGCCCCCACACGTTATAAATTTTGACCTGCTCCGGGTTACCCAGAAATAGCTGTTCCTCGACCTGCTCTTTTTCATTCCAGAGAACCATGACTACTTCATTTTCTTTCTCGAAAAGGTAGTTCGTGCTCTCATTCGTTAATCGAAACGAACCTATTGATTTCGAATTCCGTAATGCAAGGGCTGTTGTTCGCCAAGGCAAAAACAGGAGCGTCGGCGAACCGGAAGTCATCATCAAACCATATTCGGGCGAGAAGATGTTCATCGCATAAATCTGGTTGGCGCCTCCCCGTTTGGCAGCAACCATTCGCTTCACGAGATCGGAACCTCGGATATCTTTTTCGTAAGACCCATCTAACGGTTTGATCAGCACCCACAACGGAATCTTGTTGTCGCTTTTACGTGCCTCGACCAACCGACTATAGAGCAGTTTATCAGCGGGGATCGTTTTCTTCAGGCTGACACTCGAATCTTCGTCCTGCTCTACTGGTTCGTTTTTAATCGTAAGGAATGCCGAAGAGGGAACGACGTTTTGGGGTAAGTCCGCATCCCAGGTCCAGCGAACGCCGACCTTCGTATTTCTACCGACGATATCAAAGTGGTTTTTAACAGAGGTGATTGTCTCGCCCAATCCCTTTTCGCCTACGAAACTGAGGTCTTCATCACCACCAAGTTGCCAGTACTGAACCGTCGAGGCGAAGTGAGCGATGGCCGGTTCCAGCGCGCGAGACCAGGATTTCCGCGACATATTGAAGACCTCTCTGACACCGCTCCAGTCCAGTTTGAACTGCTCTCGCAGATCGGGCGGTGGAGACTGTAACACTCCGACCGCGGTAATACCTAAGGACGAAATGTCTTTGAAGAGTTCTGCGACAGGCTGTTGATCCGATTCGAAGGACTGTTTCCAGACGGGGTATTTCATCCAGTTGATGCCCGCCTGTCCCGAAATTCTGCCAAGATCGTCGAGCACGTTGGAAGGGAGTTCTGTATGAATCGACCAACCGAATTCCCCTTTAAGTTCGAAATCCGGATCTTTGTGTTGCACCAGATCCATAATGGCAAAAGAGGTTGTCTGCTGCGCAATCGGATAGTCGTCACGCTTAAGAACAGCGGCTATCTCGTAGAAACCAATTTCCAGGTTTCTCGAATTCAATTCCCAGATGATCTCGTCGACATTCTTTTCGACTTCAATATTCGGATCCTGGGGGCGTTCAATCTGAAATACTTTATGCTGCTGGTTCCCATCGGCGCTGTCTTTTAATGTGAGGTGCAGCGTGTTTTTATGGTCATAGTTCAGACCACTAATTTTAAATTTAACATTGGTGTCTTGAGTTTCCCGGCGTAGGAAATCTTTGAAGTGGGAATAGAAGTCGTTGCTGGAAGAAAGGCGAGGTTTCTTAGCCAATCGAAGTGTGTCGAACCAGACCGTCCCGCGGATGTCTTTTGCTCGTTGGTTAACGACATGCAAGCCAATGAACACATAAGAGACTTCATTCTGCGGCAGGATGTCGCGGATCTCAATTTTCTGCCACTCATTCCATGTGCCGGTGACGGGTTCACTTAAGTAGCGTTGGACCGACTCTCGTTTGGAATTCACCAGGTTGATGGAAATCATCGCTGCAGAGTTCTTCAAACCCTCTGTCCGTATCCAACCTTCAAAAACATACGAGTACAGCGGGTTGATCTGGGCCGCTTTATTAAATGGTGAATAGCAGGCAAAATCACCTCCATTCAAATCGACCCGAAAACTCTGCGGGAATGACGAGCCTGGCTCTGCATCGGCAGGCTTTTGCCCGACACTACGATCAATTCCGCAATTCACGTATTGGGGAAAGTTGTCTCCCTTGCGCCGGTTCCAGTCGTCCGGCATATTGTCGAGGTCCTTGTCACCATCGTAAGGACGCGAAGGATCCTGCTCAAAGGCGAAGTGCAAAACTTCTTCCGAGCCGACGAACGAATCGTTCTCTTCTCCCAGTAAACTCGACGTCGCAGAGGCAGCCTGAACTGGAGCTACGGTCGCACAGATCAGAATCGCGAGGAACATCATCCACCCGTACAGGCCGGCCTGAAAAAATGTTGATCGATTCGAATTCAGCATGCGCGCACCAGAAGCCGGTAAGGGAACAGAAGGTTCTTCTCTTTGTCTGTTCGGAAAGAAGCCGCGGCCGACTGAAGATTATCCGGCAATGCACAATTATGCCGATTTTAGGGGCGAGCATTCTGCAGCCTGTTCTAGTCGTCATATAAACTTATTTGGCTTTCTGGCAAGACGTTAGGTCAAATCGAATGCCGTTCGAACGGTATTGCTGGAAGTCCCGGTCAAAACCCGTTATACCGAGAGTTCGAATCCCCCCTTCGGCCAATCTTTTCCCAAATGACCCGGGAACTTTCCTATGGATTGTGAACAGACCGGGGGCGCTCCCTGATTTATCAGAGAAATGACCTGTATGCTTATTCAGAAATTCGGCATGGCCACGTGGCCTTTCAATCTTCCCATCAAGCAGGCATTGCGGGCCGCCTCCGAAGCGGGCGCCCGAGGTGTGCTGGTGAACGCTCGCACGGAAACTCCCGCACGCGAGATGTCCCTCTCCGCACAACGTGATTTTCGACGGTACCTGGGCGAACTGACATTGAGTTTGACTGGATTCCATTTCCCCACACGACATGCCATTCACGATCAGCAACATCTGGACGAACGTCTCAGTGCAATCAAACAAGCGATGCAGTTCTGCGCAGGGATGAAAACGAAGGTACTCCTCGTGGATATCGGTTCGCTTCCCGAGTCGAGCGAAAGTACCGAAGTGGAATTGAAGACCTTTCACGATGTTCTGACCGATCTGGCGACGTTGGGAAATCACATCGGGGTCACTCCCTGTGTGACGCCCGCGGGAGGAAGTCTGCAACAACTGCGGCAATTACTCGATCAAATCGGCTCTGGCCCAGTCGGGATCAATCTCGACCCGGCGACAGCGGTCTTGAATAAACAGAATCCGACGGAAGTTGTCCGGCTCTTTCATGACCGGCTGCTGCATGTCACGGCTCGTGATGCCACGCGGACGCGTGATGGTATCGGTCAGGAGACCTCTATCGGTCGGGGAGAGGTCGAGTGGGAAGAAGTCCTCGCAGTACTGGCTGAAGTTGAGTACTCGGGTTGGGTGACCGTCCAGCGATCCTCTGGCGAAAAACCAGGGAGCGATATGGAGCAAGGCATCAAGTACTTAAAGAACATTGGAATTGAGTGATTCAAGCTGCGTGAGTCACGGACAGCCAGTCGGTCGAGCAAGTTTGATCTCCCAGTCATCGCCTATCCCAGCCGTATCAAATTCAATACGAAAGCTTCAATTAGAAAGCACAGCATGTCCCACGGTTATGATACGCCCGAGGAAGAGTCGGTCTGGTCGGTATCGGAGTTAACCCGGCAGATGAAGGAACTGCTGGAGTCAAACTTTCCGCTGGTCTGGGTGGCGGGAGAAGTCTCCAGCTGCACCCGCGCCCGTTCCGGCCATATTTACCTGACCTTGAAAGATGAGAATTCCCAGATCAGTGCTGTTATCTGGAAGGGGACTGCCAACCGGCTCAAATTCGATCTGGATGATGGTTTGCAAGTGATCGCTGCGGGAGCCGTGGAGGTCTATCAACCGCGTGGATCTTACCAGCTCATCATCCGGGAACTGATCCCGCAGGGGATGGGCCCTCTGGAACTCGCGTTCCGACAGTTACAGGCTAAGCTGGCCGAAGAAGGTTTGTTCGCGCCGGAACGAAAAAAACTCATTCCTCGGTTTCCGATGCGCATTGCCGTCGTCACCAGTCCAACCAGCGCGGCGGTTCGGGATATGTTACAGGTAATGAGCCGCCGCTGGCCGGTCGCCGAGATTATAGTCGTCCCGGCTCAAGTGCAGGGTGCCCAAGCGGGGGGCGAGATCGCTGCCGGACTGAAAGCGGTCGAATCGATTCCCAATGTCGACGTCGTCATCGTCGGTCGCGGTGGGGGAAGTCTGGAGGACTTATGGGCCTTCAACGAAGAAATCGTCGCTCGCGCTATCGCCGCCTGTCCGATTCCAGTAATCAGTGCCGTCGGACACGAGATAGACGTCACCATCGCCGACCTGGTCGCCGACCGGAGGGCTTTGACTCCCAGTGAAGCGGGAGAGCTTGTGGTTCCCGATTTACGGGACATTCTCGGGGGTGTACGTCAGATTGAGAACGACTTACGCTCGGCCCTGCGAGAACAGGCTCACCGGGCTCGTATGCAACTGGAAGCCCTCGTTTCTCGGCCCGTGTTCGCCCGACCTCTGTCGACTGTGCATGATCGGACGATGCAACTGGATGAGCTGGCGGCGCGACTGAACCAGAACGCTAAACGCGTTGTCCATGAAGGGGGCAATCGATTGCAGAATCTCAGCCGAACGCTGGAAGCCCTCAGTCCGCTGAATGTGCTCAGCCGGGGGTATTCTGTCACCCGGAGACCTGAAACGGGCGAAATCGTCCATCAGTCGGACCAAATTGGGACGGGAGACCGACTGGAGACTTTGATCAGGGATGGAATTTTATATAGTCGGGTAGAGTCCGTAGAAAAAAAGGACTCGATGCCCGAAAATGAAGCCTGAATTCTGAAGTACCTGTTCATTGCACAGGGGCAACCTGGTTCCTTGTTGTCCTCTTTTCAATCGATCCCCTGAATAAGCTCCCAAACAGCACCAGAGAAGTATTGGCCGATGGCGAAAAAAGCAAAAGACAATCAGGAAGAATCTGCTCCCAGTTTTGAGGAGGCACTCACCCGTTTACAGGACATCGTGACCGATCTTGAATCGGGTGAAATGGGACTGGAAACTTCCCTGCAACGCTACGAAGAAGGAGTTGGACTGATTCGTCTCTGCTATCAGACACTGGAAGCGGCGGAACAGAAGATTGAAATCCTGACTCGACTCGACTCAGACGGGGATATCGAGACAGAACCCTTTGACGCCGAATCGACTTTCAGTCAAACCGGAGGAGAGGCGAAACGACGCAAGAGTAGCGTCAGCCGTAGCAAAGCCAAGCCGAAACCCAAACCGGATGAAAGTGAAGACGACCCGGAGGAGGATCCTCGAAAACTTCTGTTTTAAATTGTGTCCCGTATCTGTCACTGATTTCGTGATAGAACATGTTCATATTCTACTCTTCTGTTTAATGACATCCGGATAACTCCGCCGCCCAGTTTTCCGACGCCCCCTATCAACCTTTTGCGAAGCTGAATTTCTACATGAGCCTGTTTCGTCCTAATATCGATCAAATGCAGGGGTATGTTCCCGGTGAACAACCTCAGGAAAAAGACTGGATCAAGCTGAATACGAATGAGAATCCGTATTCGCATTCGCCGCGCGTCGCCGAAGCCATTGAGAAAGCGGCGCGGAGCCGACTGAACGTCTACCCCGACCCGCTCGTGAAAAGTTTCCGGGAAGAGGCGTCTAAACTATTCAACGTGGATCCCGACTGGATCCTGCCGGCGAATGGAAGTGATGAAAACCTGACGATTCTCGTTCGCAGTTTTGTGGATCCTGGTGAGGTGATCTCTTACGCCTATCCCAGCTACGTACTGTATGAATCGCTGGCGGAAATTCAGGGATGCCCGTGTGAACGATTACTGCTGAACGAGGACTGGTCCTGGGACCTGGATCGGGTACAGCCTCAGGTGGATAAGTCGAAGCTGCTGTTCGTTCCCAATCCGAATTCGCCTTCCGGCACATTATGGGATGATGAGACGCTCATTAAACTGATCCCGCCGAAGGGCATATTGGTACTGGACCAGGCTTATGGTGATTTCTGTGACTCGCCTGATAAAGGATCGCTTATCAAGGGCGAGCATGGTGCTCAGGTCGTCATCACGCGAACCTTAAGTAAGTCTTACAGCTTGGCCGGAATTCGTTTTGGATTCTCCATCGCGCAACCCGATCTAATCGCGGGAATGCGGAAAGTCAAAGACAGTTACAACTGCAATACACTCTCGATCGCAGCCGCAACTGCAGCAATGCAAGATCAAGAGTGGATGCAGAAAAACGCCCGACGAATTCAAGTGACACGCGAACGATTAACACTCGCCCTGCGCCTGCTCGGTTTCGATGTGCAAGATAGTCAAACGAATTTTGTCTGGGCGACTCATCCGAAACGGGACCACGAACAACTTTACCAGGAACTGAAGGCTCGCCGGATTCTCGTGCGTTTTATGAAGTTCCCCGATACGATCAATGGTCTTCTGACCGGGCTACGCATTACCGTGGGAACCGATACCGAAATCGATACGTTCCTGGAGAAACTCAAAGAGATCATCTAATCGCCGGCCAGCACCTGCCGGTATTAACGATTGTCCCGCCTGTAAGTTGATTCCTCTCATTGGTTTTCCAAGGTACCCGTTGCGGCACCGAAGGAACGAGGTATTCTACAGAGAGCCCAATTCGAACGGGTAAACATCTCGTAAATAACTACTCGTACTACTTATCACTAACCTGCCCGTCGCCCAGTTTGGATAACCAAACTGGTTATCCGCTGAACAGGCACAGGACTGGATGTATGTCAGCTTCTCAAAGTCGAACCGCTACGATCAAACGCGCTACGGCGGAAACCCGCATCGAGTTAACATTAGATCTCGATGGCACGGGAAAAGCCGATATTCAAACTGGAGTGGGGTTCTTTGACCATATGCTGAACTTGTTTGCTAAACATGGGTTGTTCGATCTTTCGATCAAAGCCGATGGCGATCTTGAAGTCGATCAGCATCACACTGTTGAAGATGTGGGTATCTGTCTCGGGCAAGCACTGCTCAAAGCGGTAGGGGACAAACAGGGTATCACTCGTTATGGCAGCATGACGTTACCCATGGAAGAAACTCTGGTGACTTCGGCACTCGATTTGAGTGGTCGCATGTGGTTTGTGTATAACGTCAGTTTTCCCACCGAGAAAATTGGTGAGTTCGATTCACAACTCGTGCGCGAGTTCTGGCAGTCGGTTTCTTCGAACGCTTTGATGAACCTGCACCTGGTCTTGCAGCACGGCGAGAACAGTCATCACATCTCTGAAGGGATCTTCAAGGCAACTGCTCGCGCTTTACGACAGGCAGTGACGGTTGACCCTCGCCAGACGGGTGTCCCTTCTTCCAAGGGAACCTTGTAAGCTCAAAAACGGCCTCGGATAATTGCAATCGCATTACACTATGTCGTTACAGAGTCGTAACAATGTCGCCGCGATGAACTGGCTGTTTGCATGAGATGGAGCAGGTGTTTCTAAGCAGTGATTGAGAAATATATTTTTCGTTCTCATTTCGGTTGCAAGAAAATTATATCCGGGTATGGTAGACCTATAACATTGATGTGAAATTCATTTCCCCTTCACATTCGCTGTGTACTTATCTGGCAGGCCTTCAATCTACGTGTGACCTGTCGAGTACTTCCTGCTTACAAAGTCAGTGCGTAAAAAAACTGAAGCGTTGGCAAAACCTGTTCGAACTGCTGAGCACAGTAACAGGATTCCTGATCAATTCGTGTTCACTCCTGGAAGCGTTAACTTTCGTCTGACGCTGGTTCCGAAGAAACAACCACTTGTTATCTCTGCGATGAAATTGCGCGCGGTTCACAGTTTTTGAATCCGTGCACAACCATTGAATCGCCGTTAGCGACTGGTGGTCGATTTGGGTTCCGGCAATAAGTGGGCGGGAAGAGTTACGCCAATTCGTTACATAGAGTGACACTATTGGAAACGGGCTTGAAACCCTCTGATGGGTTACAATCACCCTTATATGATGGGCTTTGAAACAGCCGCAACTGGGCTTCAGGATGTAGCTTAGTTGAAAAGGTCCTTGTAGACGGATTTGCGGGGGCCAGCTTGAATCGTTAACGATTCACTGGGGAAACTGATCGAACTACCTGACTTTTGCCAATAGGGACGGTGACAGGGAGAACTCACAGGCCATAATGACTATGGTCACCAGAGTCTCTTTTGGCTCGTGACGGATGCGAGAAGTAGGTGTGGTGCTGCCTTGGTGAATCAAGAGCGTTTTCGGGTTCGATCAGTTTCTCTTTTTTACTTTCTAGCGGGTCGCAATCAGGCACGCTGCCCAATTGCCGCTCTCTGTTCCGCATCTCTTCGGATACTTACGGTCGCTGCAATCGACCCCGCAAGTAGATGTCGTCGCCCGTTATCTCGATCTGAATATCGCGTAGATCAGCTTGTTGAGGAATCGCGGGAAGCCCTTCACCTTCGAGCGGGGTAATCGCGTCTCTTCCGCCTACCAGCTTGGGGGCAAGAAAGAGATGAACTTCATCAATAGCAGACACTTCGTGAAGTGACGCAAAGATTGCACCGCCTCCTTCGACGAGTACATTCGTCATTTCCCGTCGCCCCAGTTCCAACAGGACTTCGTTCCAATCGAGACGGCCTTCTTCCGTAAGCTTGCCCTGCCAGATATCGACGCCTGCGTCTCGAAGCTGTTTCAGCTTTTCAGCTGGCGCTGATTCCGAAGTACAGAGCAAGACAGGGGCCTGAGTAATCGTCTGAACCAACTGAGAATCGAGAGACAGACTGGCACGGCTGTCGATCACAATGCGAGTGGCCGTGCGTGGTCCCGCAGGTCGGGCTGTCAGTAACGGATCATCAGCAGCGACGGTTCCTGCCCCAACCAGGACACCGTCCATACAGCCTCGCAATTGATGGACGATGGAGCGCGATTCTGGTCCAGAGATCCATTGAGAGGATCCGGTCCGGGCGGCCAGTTTACCGTCCCAGGTCATCGCCCATTTCGCGAGCAGGTATGGCTGTTTGGTGGTAACCTGTTTAATAAAAGGAGCATTCAGCTGTCGAGCTTCTTCACCCAGAAGACCCACTTCGACTTCGATCCCCGCCTGTTTGAGTTGAGCGATCCCTTTGCCTGCGACCCACTCTGCGGGATCTTCCTGGGCAATGACGACGCGGGATATACCGGCCTGAATGACGGCCTCAGCACAGGGGCCTGTCTTTCCCTGATGGCAACAGGGTTCTAAGGTTACGTATAACGTCGCCCCTCTGGCAGCATCGCCTGCCTGACGTAGAGCGTTGATTTCGGCATGGGCTTCGCCATACTTTTCGTGATAACCGGCACCCAGCAGATTCAGTCCATCGTCAACAATGACCGAGCCCACCGCTGGATTCGGCTCGACGTATCCGAGCCCCTTTTGGGCCAGATTGATCGCGTATTGCATGACTTGGGTGGGGTTGTCGAATTTCATCCGTCAACTTCTTTCCATCAGAACGATCTCTTGGAGATTGAACGAGGACTTACAAGCTGTAAGAACAACCCCACAGGATGCCGAACATGAGGCTCATGAAGCCGACCAGATAGAGAAAACTACGGCCGGTGTTTCTCAGGATGATCGCTTTGTTTTCATAACGGCTGCAGTTGTAGACCAAGGTGATCACCAGCGAGACCGGAATGAAATGGAGGAACATGCTCAGAGAGGACATAGTCTATTACCTGTGGTTCAGAATCGCTGAATCGTCAGCGGACGGGTGAGATCAATTTCATTTTTCGATCAGGAGGTCATTGTTTCACCAATGAACGGGGCAGTTTTTATTCCGCCGATTTCTCTTCAGGTTTTGATTCGGGCTGGCCTTCGGATTCTTCGTCACCGTAACCATGGGCCGGACCATCAAAACAATCCCAGATGGCGAGAATGTTCAACAACCCTGCGATCATAGTTAACGTGACAGCCAGGTCGTATCGCTTACCGCCCACTTTATTGTACCAATGATTGATCGTACTGATCTCAGGAGGCATGCTGAATTCGTTGATGAAACTCCGAGGAATCTCGGCTTCCATGCGTCCAACCGAAACGGTCTGTCCGTTGAGTTCTTCCTGCAGGGTGCAATCAAGCGTCCAGGTCTCTTTGGCCGAGAGAGCGGGTTCGTTACAGGAAGGATGAGCGACCAGAAACCGGGTTTCCTGGCCATCAATACTGGCAATGAATTCGCCTTGAATGATCTGTTCGTTACGTTGTGTGGGGAGAATGATCAATTGCCCGGGGACATCCTGCAGGACACCTTCATCGGGGTTGTTATAAGTCAACTGGGCGATAACTTCCTGGTTCAGGCCCTCTTCCACAGGGTAGATGTTCTGCCCCTGAAAATCCTGTGAGAAGTAACGCTGGGACTGTATCACAGCCATCAGTCCCACTGATCCGACTCCAGCCTGGGCCAGAAACGGAAAGTTTCGCATTGAATGAGCACCGCTCACCTGATGGGTGTAAATGCCATTGCCATCCGCCATCGCCATTCCATACGTGTAAGTTCCGATAATGCATACGGCGTAGACGGAAGCTTTGAAAACGCGGCCCTGATAGTAATGTCCCAAACCGGGGACAAGAAAAGCCAGGAAAGCGGCTAACGTTCGATTCTTCTGCGGAATTCGAGGGTCAAACATACGTATATCCGGTAAGAGCCCAATTTTGCACTGGGCCGGAGAATGGCAGGTAATGAAGGATAACCCTGTTCCATGGGCCCCAGTCCAATTGGCTCAACAGGGAGCGAACCGGTCTGGCGGCAGGGTTAATCAAGTTATTCTACTGGCCCGGGAAGATCCTGACCAGACTTCTCACGGCGGGAATCCTCAGACGGATGGGTTCCGATACGGGCACGAATACATAAAAAAACGGTGATCTCGACAAGCAAGACCACCATTTCGACTTTTTTCAGCGGTTGTTAACACTAAGGATCATACTAGAAGGACGAACGCAAATTACGCATCCGGTCTTGTGGGACGATTTCTACCTCACCCAGATCGATCGGTTCCGGATTGAAGGCAGGGTCTCCCTCTGCCGGTTCAGGAACTTCAAACTGCTGATTAAACGAACCTGCGTGCGTTCCATAATCATCCTGACCTACCTGGATATAGGCATTTCCCTGCAGGTTGTAGGTTCCCGGAGGAAGCTGATCAAACTGGAAGCTGCCATCCTCATTCATCGTGACTTGGAAGTTGGGGGTATAGGGAAGTTCGACTTCGGCCACTTCGGCAGCATTGGCCTCCGTTTTTCCATCGACAGGGACTCCAGCAGCGTTGGACAGGTTATTGAAAAAGCCTTTCAGCAGCGTGTTCCCAATTGCCGAAGATTGTTCAAGCGTCACCTCAGGCTGCTTGATTACCGTGTGAGCATAGATGTCGACGCGGCTGTATTTTTTGTCTTCAGGGATTTTAAACTGACCTTTGACAGGTTGGCCGACGCCCCCTACTTTGACATCTTTCTCTTCGCCAGACTCGAAAGTAAATCGCCCTAGACCCGAGGACAGATTCCGGAAGCCCCGGTTGCCGTAAGGAACTTGCTTCTGATCCTGGATTTCGTAAGTGCCGGGAGCGACTCGGTCAAACTGGAACATGCCGTTGGCATCTGTTTCAACCTGGTAACGACTGCGAACATCGAAGGATTGTCCCGGATCGTTCGGGTTGTATGTGAGTCGACTGGAATTCAACGCGACCTGTTGGTTGGCCGCCGGTCCGGCTCCGCGGATGACCTGACCAGTCACTTTGGCCCAGGGCTGCAACTGATGATCCCCTTTATCGGGAACATCACCCGGCATCACTTTAATGAAGCCGCTTTCGTTCAACGCCACTAAACCGAATTCCTGATCCATCGGCTCAAACTTGAATTCTCCCTTGTCATTCGTTTCAACTCGACTGATTCGATCCCAACGGGGAATTTCACCATTGTAGATTTGGGCTTGCCCATTGGCCGTGAACAGCATTGCTTCCGCATCGGTTGCGGGAGTGCCATCCGGATTCAGGATACGACCAGCAGGGCCGACACCCGGTTGCATTTTGACTGCGAGTTCCCAAAGCGAACCGTTGATTTCGGTCGCTTTAATTTCCTGTGTTTCGGTCGGTTTATATCCGGAAGCTTTCAGCTGAAGTTTAAAGCGATCGTTAATATCGTCGATTTCATGTTCGTAAGAATCTTCTGCAGCTTGTTGTTGCCGGTAGCCATAACGGTAGATCGGTTCTTCCGTAGTTCCCCCGCTCTGGTAGCCCCGTTCCACGGCGAAGTCGGTAATCTTCTCGCCAGTCTCCGCATTCACAGCGGTGATAATGACTTTCTTCGTCTTAGACATCGCGATGGCGTGCGCATCTTCCTGGGGAGTGAGCGACGTGCTGTAGCTCATTAAACCATCTTTAAAGAATCGAAAGAAGACCGAACCATTAGGAGCATTTTCCCAGGTCACCTTTCCTTCGACGTTGGTTTTCAATGGGAACTCTTCGGTAAAGAGCAATTCCAGACAACGGTTTGATTCCCATTGAATCGGAACGACACGGACATCATTAAGCGGCTTACCGTCTTCTCCTTTGATCACGATGTCAAAGGGCGTTCCTTTTTTCATCTCCACTTTGACAGGAACCATATTCGCAGAAACTTTTACAGGGAATTCCATTGGTTCATAATCTGCGGAGAGGACCGTGAGGATATTCTCACCTTCCATTCCCAATTTATATTTAAAGTTCCCTTCGTGGTCTGTTCGTGGAAGGTAGTCGTTGTTCGGTCGGCTATGGGGATCTTGCCCCAGAATAACGAGCGCATTTGAAACGGGTTCTCCCTCACTGTTGGTCACTCGGCCTTCGATGATCAGACCACGTTTCATTTCGAGCCGATGATTTTTGCCTTTCATCTGCTCGATCGCTTTGTCTGAAATTGCCGTGTATCTATTGTTTTGATTTCCTTCCAGGTGGGAACTATGAGAGACACGGATCCGCAAATCATTCATTTCTGGGGGAGCATTGGTGAGTTCCCATTTGCCATTTCCGTCGGTCGGAGTCGACTCCTGAAGACGAGAATAGTATTCGCTTTCGTCATTCCATTCAGAATCGGCATAGAGTTCCACTTTGGCACCCACGATAGGTTCGCCCAGTTGCGAAACGACAACACCCCCAATGGTCTGTCCTTTAGGAAGCATAACGGTCAGTTCTTTGGGAAGATCGACCTTTTTTTCAACCGTTCGACGATCGCCCCACTGGCGATAAAGCGTTTGGTATCCGCGGGCGCGAATCTCCAAGTTGTAGTAATAGAACTTGTCGCCCATCATATTGACGTACGCTTTGCCTTCATCATTGGAGAAGACTTGCGTGTATTTAGTACGTCGGTTGGGATCGACAGCCCAATTCGCTTTAACGCGTGCGACTTCAATTGGCTGGTCGTTCTCATCGACAACCTTGATCTCCAAGTCGTAGTTGTCTTCGCGAACAACTTTTGCTGTTTCTGGAATCGCGTAGTCCGCATTTCCGCCATCGGTTAGTGCCCAGGTAAGCCCTGTTGCGATACCCACGACAAACAATATGACTAGCGCGTAGACGAACAGTCTTTTTGTCACAGAGTTGCCCATCAATGTAACTCCTGTTTTACCTCTAAAGTGAACTTATGGGCGCCAAGTGTGATGAGGATGCCCATTTTTTAGTATAACCAAATGTTGGATTAGTAACAGTGTCGCTTTGGAAATGAGAGTATTTCCTCCAGAGTTTTGGAAAAGGGAAGTAAGCTAACTTTCGGACCTCTGGATTCTGTTTTTGCGACAGACTTCTGCGGATGGAAAGCCGTTATCTAATGGAACACCACGAATCGAACGACCTCTCGTAGAATTCGTCTTGCTGGGACAGAATTACCGGTTTATGGTGTCCGCACATTGAATTTCGCTCACGGTCAGCTACGATACGAAGAGACCGGGAAAGTACTCTCCGGTAGGGTCAGGGCGATTTTTGCGAAATTCCATCGCACCTTTGAATCGACCACCCTGTCGAACCTGCCAGAACGCTCGCTCCTGTGGGACGCGAATTTACGTTTTTGTCCATTCCCGTTCACCTGAACTGGTACCCCCGCCAGCTTGTCCGCGGATATCACGGCCAGGCTTCCGACCCTGATTTTTCTGGCGACAGGAAAGTCATTAGCGATCAATGTCCTTAAGCCGGCGATAGATCGGTTGCATCGAAAGAATGCCAATATGATTCATCAAAATAACTCTTCCGCAGGTTATACCCTGCCTCCCATTGGAGAGAACCCCTCTACAGAGGCTCAGGGAACCAATCCAGGCAGCTTTGCCAAACCATCTAAAATCGCTCCAGGTGTCGAAGGTCGTTACACCTTTGCCTCTCCCGATACGCCCGGTATGCCCGAACCCTCGATGAAGACCGCCTGGGACTTCATGCCCGAGGATTGGACACTGAAAGCAGGTTACGAGGAGAACTACCAGAACGCCGAAGCCTGGCAGACTCCCGATGGTTTCGAACCGATGACTCAGCTCGAATCGGCTCGTATGGGTATCGTCACCCCGGAAATGCTGCGAGTTGCCGAGAAGGAAACCCACCTGACGCCCGAGCAGATCCGCGATGAAGTTGCTGCCGGTCGTATGATCATCCCAGCTAACAAGGTTCACCTCGGTTATAATCTGGAGCCGATGTGTATCGGTCGCGCTTCCAAAACCAAAGTGAACGCTAATATGGGGGCCTCACCGGTCTCTTCCGGCACCGATGAAGAAGTCGAAAAACTGAAATGGGCCGAAAAGTGGGGGGCCGATACCGTTATGGACCTCTCCACCGGCGGAAAAATCGATGAATGCCGCGAAACGATTATTCAGAACAGCCTTGTTCCCATCGGTACAGTTCCGATTTATTCGATGATCATTGGTCGCAAAATTGACGACCTCAACCGGGAGATTATTCTCGAATCGCTGGAACAACAGGCAAAACAGGGCGTCGATTACTTCACCATCCATGCGGGCATTCTGCAGGAACATCTTGAGTTCGTAAAAGATCGCCTCATCGGAGTGGTTAGCCGTGGTGGATCGCTGCTGGCGAAGTGGATGATTATTCACCGACAGCAGAACATCATGTACACTCTCTGGGAAGAGATCTGCGACGTCATGCGTGAGTACGATGTCAGCTTTTCCATCGGAGACGGTTTACGACCGGGTGGTCTGGCCGATGCAACAGATGCCGCTCAGCTGGCGGAACTGGTTGCCTTGGGCACCTTGACCGAACGGGCCTGGCGTAAAGGAATTCAAGTCATGGTCGAAGGCCCGGGACACGTCCCGTTCGATCAGATTGAATACAACATGAAGCTGGAACGCCAGCTTTGTCATGGTGCTCCCTTCTACGTACTCGGACCATTGGTCACCGATATCTTCCCCGGATACGACCACATCACCAGCTGTATCGGTGCAACGGCAGCCGGGTACCACGGTGCCAGCATGCTCTGTTACGTCACTCCGAAGGAACACCTTGGTCTTCCCAAGAAGGACGATGTGAAGCAGGGATGTGTCGCCTATAAAATCGCCGCCCACGCCTCCGATGTGGCCCTGGGGATTCCAGGAACACGAGATCGTGACGACGAACTGACTAAGGCCCGTGCCGCCCTCAACTGGCAGAAGCACTTCGACCTCAGCTTCGATCCAGACGTCGCTCGTGCGTACCACGACGAAGACTTGGATGTCGACACCGACTTCTGTGCCATGTGTGGCCACGACTGGTGCAGCGTGCGAATCTCGAAAGAGATCGTGCAGTTTGCCTCTGGTAAAGACGCTGACTATGCCTGGGACAAAACTAAAATCTCTGAAGCACTGACGGATGAGCAAAAGGAAATTCTGGAAAAACGAGGCGTTCTCAGCCCCGACCAGATTCACAAGCTCGCTTCCAAAACGAAAAAAGTGATGGAAGCCGATAAAGACAAGGCTTCCTGTCATTCTGACTACGTCGACACCGACGACGCTCAGACTCTTCAGGAAACGTCGCTGCCGATTATTGAATAATCCCTGCGACTTTCACGATTTTAAAACCATACTAAACGTCCGATCTTCTTGTTAAACAAGGAGTTCGGGCGTTTTCTTTTTAAATCTGTAATTTTTACGATGAGGCCGAATAAATCGAATTCCCCGGCGAATAACAAACTGACCGACCTGAATTCTCCAGAGTTGCGAGCAGGTCGATTGGTCGAGTCACTTTTAAAACGGTATCGGGCCCTCTCAGCAGGGCCTCTCATTACACGGGGAACAAATCCATGATTCACAAAACACTCATCACCGGCGCCGTCGCCCTTACTCTGGGCATGTTTGTCTTCGGGTCGAACATGTGGAGCTACCTCCAGTCGACAGCGAATAATGTTCGGGAATCGGTTAAATCGAGCGTCCCGTTCGAAATGCGAATTGAAACGGCCGCGGACATGGTCGAAGAAATTCTGCCCGAAATCAGACGACACAAACAGCTCGTCGCCAAACAACAGGTTGAACTGAAATATCAGCAGGAAGCGATCACGAAAACCCGGACAGAATTGGAATCGCAGAAGAAAGCGATCCTGGCTCTGCGGGAAATGCTTCAGGATGGCAAACAGACTTACCAGTTTGCCCGCCATGCTTACACTGCAACCGAAGTGGAGTCTGATGTCTCACAACGGTTCGAACGATTCAAAATCGCCGAGGATGCCTTAACGCGGGAACAGGAAGTTTTTGAAGCGAAACGGAAAGCATTGCGGTCCAACGAACAGGCTCTGGATCAGATGATGAACCAGAAGAAAACTCTGGAAGCACAAGTGATTCAACTGCAGGCACGCTTGAATCAACTGCGGGCAACCGAGTCGGTGAAGTCGATGGACATCGACGATTCTCAACTCGTCCGCACCCGTCAGATGATCAATGAGCTCAACAAAGAACTGGATATCCAGGAACGCGTTCTGGATGAAGAAGGGGAGTTCGTCGG
Organism: Polystyrenella longa; assembly: GCF_007750395.1. GTDB lineage: Bacteria > Planctomycetota > Planctomycetia > Planctomycetales > Planctomycetaceae > Polystyrenella > Polystyrenella longa. Next base: position 6,081,177 of record NZ_CP036281.1, read on the forward strand.
ACTGATCCCAGTTGAAGAAGAACTGGAACATCGTCAGCACCCGGACCTCTTGAGCGAAATCGATTCCTACTTCGATGACACTCCTGCTGAGGAACAGAAAAGCGAAGAAAAGACAGGTCCTACCGCCGCTGAAAAAGCAGACACTGCTGAATCCAGCTCGGTTGATCCCGACTTGCAGGCTGCCCTGTAAGACGAAACCTGATCGAATTTCGAATGATGTTCCTCCGTCCTATGAAGAACTTTGTCTGTCAATGACTCGACAGCCACTTGCAGAACGATCTTAACGGAAAGACGTTCGCAGAATATCAAAGACGTCGGTGGCAGGCTTCGGCCTGTCACCGATATTCTTGTCTGGAAGGACTCTCCTTATTAATCGTTTTAAAATTATCTAACCCACTGATAAAGATGAGGTTAAGACGATTAATCAGGAATAGAACTGACGGGGTTTTCTGAACCGGCGACTTTCTCCGGTTTCACTCCCCACAGACGTAATTGGATACGTTATTTTATAGAGAGTGTTTTTGATCGGGATACTTCCTCGCCGTCGACGAGTCGACCCGAAAAGAAATACTCAGCGAACGCTGAACCTCAAAGCATTCCATAATGTTACCCATGACTCTTACTCAAGATAGCAGGTCTGACGAGATGAAGTTTACTCGTGGAGATTCCTCTCGCCAGGATGACGCGGGTTCTTCCCCTGCCGGAAAGAGCCAACTGCCAGATCGACTCATGTTGTGGGTCGACCAGGTGGGCGGGTATCTAATTTGTCTCAAGGAAGAAGTCAGCCTGGGAGCAGTCACTGGTGGCGCAGCGGAAGTCGATATCCCCGTCATGGCGAACCTCTCGCGACAACACGCGACAATTCATCGCCGGGGAGAAACGTATCTCGTCAGCGCACAAGGACCCACATTTCTGGAGGGTCGTCCGGTTGAATACGAAGCCTACCTCTCTTCGAACAGTCAGTTGAAACTGGCCGGCGTCGAGTTCCGGTTTCGGCAACCGACCGTCCTTTCCGCAACGGCAGTACTCGATCCACTGACGTCTCATCGCATTGCCGAAGGGGCCGAGGGGATTGTTCTGATGGAAGGTCTCTGCCTGTTAGGACCGGCGACCGACCATCACATCGTCTGTCGACACTGGACGGATCCCATCATCCTGTTTCGGCGCGGAGATCAACTTCTCTGCAAATCACCAGGTCCGCTGTTCGTGGATGAGGAACTGGTTCAGGAAGAAGCGATCATCCAACATGGAAATATTATCGCCGGAACGGAATCCCGGTTTCGCGTTGAGTATTGTTGACGACACATGAGTGTTGTTAGCTGAATGACGATGGAGGAAATTGGCACCTACCCTATACAAGATAATGATCAGGTTTAGAAAGGCCCGCTAACCATGGGAATCCTCGAAGTCTCCGGTATCCTTGGCATTCTGCTATTTATTTTTGTTGTCATCCTTCTCCCTATAGCACTGACTGCCTTCACTATTTGGGCCGTCATCGACTGTGCCACGAATGAGCCGAGCGAAGGGAACGATAAACTTGTTTGGATGGCCGTGATTATTTTTGGTTATTTCGTTGCCGGTATTGGAGCGTTCGTTTATTACTTCGTCCGCCGCCCGACGCGAATTCGCGAGTACGGACAATGATTTTCGAAGCAGCAGAGTCTTATGGAACAGCTTTTTTTCAAACTACGCAGATTTTAACTTTTTACTGTCTAAATTAAGAACCATTGAGCGACTTTCCACGTTCATTAAATAGGGATCAGCCAAATCCCTGCAGAATCAAATAAGTCATCCCTCTTCATCAACAGCACATCTAACAACAGGTAACAGGGTCTCCGGGCTATGAAATTCGCCTTCGCACCAGAATCGAAACCGCTGGAAGGATACACGATCAAACGTGCTATCCATCGGGGAGGGTTCGGCGAGGTTTATTATGCCCTCAGCGACGCGGGTAAAGAAGTCGCGCTGAAACTGCTTCGCCAGAACACCGACATCGAGCTCCGCGGTGTCACTCAATGTTTGAACCTGAAACATCCCAACCTCGTTTCCTTGTTTGATATTAAAGAAGACAACGACGGCGATCATTGGATCATCATGGAGTATGTTTCCGGTAAAACTCTCGACGAAGTTCTGGGCCAATACCCAAACGGCATGCCACTCGAAAAGGTATCGCTGTGGATGGAGCAGATATGTCAGGGGTTGAGCTTCCTGCACGATAGAGGAATTGTCCACCGGGACATGAAACCGGCCAACCTGTTTATCGAAAACGACATCATCAAAATTGGCGATATTGGTCTCTCCAAGTTCATTACTCAGAGCCGCCGCAGCGCGCAGACACAGTCAGTGGGAACCGTTTACTACATGGCTCCCGAAGTTGCCCACGGTCGTTATGGACATGAAGTCGACATCTACGCAATGGGAATTATTCTGTATGAGCTATTCACGGGCCGGGTTCCCTTTGAAGGGGAGTCGACCGGAGAGATCTTAATGAAACATCTGACGGACAAACCTGATCTTACTCGTCTACCGGAAGCATTCCGCGAAGTCGTCGCGCGGGCCTTGGATAAAGATCCCCAGCAACGGACCAGTTCCGTCACGCAGTTCTGGAATGAATTCCAAGCAGCCCTGCAAGGAAACACCGAGCCAGTCGATATTCCCGAAAGCTCATTCAGCCCGGTTACCGCTGCCCCCACCGTCACTCGTCCAAACAGGACAAATCCAAGCGGCGACGGTATCGATATCGACAGCCGAAACAGCAAGCAGGTGGAATTGGAATTCGATTCAGGCAATCCGAATAAGCACCACTCAGAGAGAACCAGAGAAGAACAATCTTCAGAGAGACCACATTACCGCAAGCCGGGTGAAAAACCTGTTCAGGATAAATTCAACCGAATGGGGAATGATGGTTGGTTCCACAAGCAATCGAACGATCTAGCCGAGTGGTCTTCGACTCAATTTAATGAGTTCACTACATGGTACAACACCCAAACGGGTGTCGCTCAGGTTGCTATCATTGCAGTGGTACTCCTCTTGGTCTTTGGAACTCCACTGTTACCTTTTGTCATTGTACTGGCCGTCTTGGGATTGATGGTGTGGGGATGTTATTCCCTCTTCCTGTTTTTCCTCGAAGGGGGCAAACCTGCCGCTCCACCCGTCCCCCCGACGCCTCCTCCCGTGCAACGCCAAGCTCACCCACTCGATCCGATTTCTCAGACAGTGAACCGATACGCACAGAAAGTGAAGAAGAAAGTTCGCCATTGGTCGGACAAGGAAATTCTCCGCCGGACGCCCCCTAAAACGGTACGGCACATCAGTGGATTACAGCGGGTTACCGAACTGAGTAGTTCTTTCGGTCTATCTACATTCTATGTCGCGATTTTTTCGAGCTTGTATTTCTTTGTTTCGGAACAGACCGTCGCCCAGAGTTTGCCCACAATCTTCTTTCTCGGTTCAACCACCTTGCTCTCCGTCTGGACATTGCTTGGCGTGAATAAATTGACGGAAGGTTCGAAGCTCTCCAGTATCGCGCGGCGATTACTGTTGGTCCCCGGAGCGTTGTTAGTCGGAGCAGCCGCTTATGGGCTTTCAAACTACTTGATGGTCTGGCCTAACTTTGACTTCTCCCACGATGTCATCGATACCGCTTTCACCAATCAAGTGGGAGACGTGATGCTGGTCGCTTCCGGACGCCCCACTTGGGATGCATATCTGCTCTTCTTCGTTGGGATGTTCCTCGTCCGCGGTTGGTGGAGTGTCTCCGATAGCTATCGCAAAAAGAAATTACGAATCCTCTCCATTCTGTGGACCGGTTTCCTCACCTTCGCGCAGGTTTGTTTCTTCGCTTTCCCTTTGGAACTGGCTCTCTTCTGGTCGGTCGTCAGTGCGACAGTCATTCAGTTGTCCTCCAATTGGACACCTCCTCGTGACCGTCTTTATATCGCGGAGGAGAAATAACGATGACAGTTTCAATCCTGGGAATACTGGTTTTATTGTTAATCTTCGTCGGCTTACTCGGAGTACTCTTCATCGCGGGCGGATTTGGCCGACGTAACCGGACTCTAGATTTATCTGGCGGTCTCTTAGTGCTTCTGGGAATGGTAGTATTATTTGCCGCGAAACTCGGGCCGCCAGCCTTTCAATTACTAAATCTTCCAACCTCCGGCGCTCCTCAGGTCGCTACTGTATCGGAACCAAGTGTGGGAACTTCAATTGAATCACCTTCAGTGTCAATCAACGCTGAACTGCAATCGGAGGTGATCCATTCCCATCCGCTAATAGTCCAAAGGGACTGGGACTGGGTCAGCCCGGAGTTACTTACACTCGTCTTGTTGTTCTCAGGTTTTAGCGTCTGGTTCTTGATCCGGTCGACCCGTTTTCGTGCAGCGGCATTGTCGCTAGTCGCGGGGGTAACCTTGCTGGCCGTGTTATGGATGGGGGCGAGAGGGGTCTCGCAGACGCAAACCTGGGTCATGGATTCCACCTCGACGATTTCCTCCGATGAAGCGGGGCAGATCATTGCCAGTCAGCCAACTGAAGTTCAGATGTATTTTCAAAGCTGGAGTAAAGTCTTGTTCATCGTCGCTGTCGCGATCTCGTTGGTTTTTGCCTTTGCAATGTATGTATTCTTCGTCAGTCGCAGACCTACGACGGAGGTTCGTTCAAGCCGCTTTCTGCATTCAACTCTGTGGGCTTTGCCAGTCGTGTTAATCTCGGGGATGGTCTTGCTCACCTATCTCGACCATCTGCAACGAACGATTCAGGTGCCGGAAGCGGAACTGGTTCGCATCGACGGCGAAGGCACGGATATTGATCTTCCTCATGGTGGGTTTGAGTCTGGCATGATTCTGGAAATTCAGGACGACTTGTCACTGGATCAACTGGAAATAGAGAGTGCCGAACTTCCTACGGACACCGCAACAATCTCAGGATCTTCCCCTCAGGATCCTTCCCTCGAAGTGACGCCGGAGGATGGAACCGCCAAAGAGCCAGCTAAGGCGGAATCACCGCCGTCGGAAACGGCCATTGCTTTGGAGTATCCGGAATGGATCGAACGGGGGGCGGAGGTGCGTCACTCAGAGGTACCGGAGGGGGATGTTTTTCGGTTTACCGTCATGAGTGATCTGTTTGAATCGAACGCGGCCGCTGTTGAAGACGCGCTGCATCGGCTTTCGCAACAGACGATTCACCTTTACGGAACCCAGTCTTCCGGTTCCGCATTGCAGCGAATTCCCAATGAATTCCTGCGGAGTTCCGCCGTCATTCATACGTATAGCGTTGCAGGTCTGGTCACAACCGAACAGAATAAGTTTCCGATGTACCGGGTCTGGCTCGACTGTGAAGTCGATACTTTCGCCGGATCCCAGCCTTTCCAATACTGGAAAGAGGTTCTCGTCCAACACCGCATGTGGACTTTGGCCGGGCTGATCGGATTCTTCGTGCTGGTCTTTGTTGCTCTTTCAATTCTCTTCCGGTTGAATCATTTCTCCCAGGGACAATTTGAACGACGACTCAAGCTGGCCTACATCATTCTCGTTCTGGTCGCCGGCATCGGGGTGATGTCCCTTATTGCGTGATCGACAGCAAGGAACAACCACAGTGCCTCGTCTCGAATCCAGACTGAACCCCGGAATCATCTCTGTCCTGCAAACGCCGTTTGATGCGGAGGGCCACTTTGATTCCGCTAGCATGGGGCGGCTTGTCGAAGATGCCATTCAATCCGGAGTGAATGGGTTCCTGGTCCCGGCCGTCGCCAGTGAAGTGGCGTTTCTGACTGAGGCCGAACGATTTGAAATTGTGCGCCTGGTTGCCAACGTGAATGCGAAACGGGTCCCGATCATTCTGGGAGCTTCTGCATATGAAGCATCGGAGTGTCAGAAGTTCGCGTCGCTAACAGAAGAGATCGAGGCCGCTGCCTGGCTTGTCGCTGTTCCGGGTGAACTCTATGAACAGCCCGACAGGATAGTCCCGTTCTTCCAGGAAGTCAGCAGTGCAACAGAGACCCCCTTGATCATTCAGGATCTGCAATGGAACGGTTCCGGGTTAAACATCGCACAGATGGAAGAGTTGCAACAAGCTCTTCCGACCTTGGACGGAATCAAAATCGAGACAGTTCCCGCCGGTCCCAAGTACACCGCAGTGAGGGAACGCTTCGGGGATGACTTTTTCATCGCCGGTGGCTGGGCCGTGCCGCAGTGGATTGAAGCACTTGACCGGGGTGTCGACGCCATGATCCCGGAGACGGCTATGATCCCCGTCTACGCAGCCATCCTCAACGATTATCAAACGGGGAATCGAGCACGCGCACTCGACCGGTTCCGGCGACTGCTGCCCGTCCTGACTTTCACCAATCAGGAAATCGGCCTGTCCATTGCCTTCTTCAAACGCTTGCTCGTTCGTCGTGGAATTTTCAAGCACGATACAATGCGGCTCCCCGGATTTACCTGGGACCGGTACAACGATCGAATTGCTAACGAATTGATCGAGCTCTACTTTGAATTGGAGAACGAGTTCGGAGGACACGATTAACGTCGAGCAGGAAATTGTTTTTTGAATCACGAAGCGGTTCTTTTTATTTGTCGATGTTATTTCAACAAACCCTTAGCGGCTTGGTGTGATCCTGATTTGCTTTTAACACAAAGGCACGAAGGATTTAATGGTATCGATTTAGCGATAACGTTTGGGGACGACTTTTGATTGATTAAACAGCAATGTCTTCTTCGTGTTTTATCTTCGTGTCTTTGTGCCTTGGTGTTAAAAGAAGGCGTTGAATCCATCTCACCGTAATTGTTATTTGCCGGGTGGTTCATCAGAAATTGATGAACTCTCTGAAGTCAGCAGATCCAACCGCCACCGAGGACGCGGTCGTCGTCATAGAGAACGCAGGCTTGGCCGGGGGCGACACCGTATTGTGGGTTGTCGAACTGAACGCGGAACCGGTCGTCGCCCAGCAGTTCGACATCGCAATCGGCGGGGGTGTGCTGGTAGCGAATCATCGCCTGACAGCGGAAACGGTCGGGCAGGTTGGGAACGAGCACGTTCATCTGGTCCGCTTCCAGTTCATGTCTTCCAAGATCTTCACGAGTTCCCAGAACGACTTGTTTGGTATCTGGATTGATCTCTACCACAAAGCGAGGTTCGCCGAAGGTGACGCCGAGGCCCTTGCGTTGACCAATCGTGAAGTTCTGAAATCCGGCATGCTGCCCGACGACATTTCCTGCTGTATCGACCAGTTCACCACTTGTATCAAAGTCGCCCCTGTAGCGTTGAATGAAGCCCACATAATCCTGATCAGGAATAAAGCAGATTTCCTGGCTGTCTTTTTTGTCGTGCGTATTAATCCCCGCCTGTCGCGCCATCTCCCGTAAGTCCGATTTTTCAAAATCGCAAACAGGAAAGATAATCTTATCGAGCAAGTCCGGATTGATCCCAAACAGAACGTAAGTCTGATCCTTCTTGCGATCAGTCCCGCGTCGCAAGGAGATCGTGCCCGTTGTTTCATCGGGAACCAACCGGGCATAGTGGCCCGTTGCAATTTTTTCGGCCCCGACGGAAGAGGCGAAGTCCCACAGTTTGCCAAACTTTAACCAGATGTTACACATCACGCACGGGTTGGGAGTGCGTCCGGCGAGGTATTCATCGGCGAAATAATCTTTGATCCGCCCGAAGGCATCCTGAAAGTTCAGAGCATGGAAGGGAATGTCCAACTTGTCAGCCACACGGCGAGCATCGGCGGCGTCGGAAGCGGAGCAACAGCCCTGCTTGTGACTTTTAGAATTCAGCACGGGCAGGGGATTATCGATGGGAAGCGCGCACGCTTCTTCGGCAGCCACTCCCGACCGCATGAAGAGGCCAATCACCTCGTAACCTTGTTGTTGCAGCAAATGGGCGGCGGCCGAACTATCGACCCCTCCACTCATCGCCAACACGACCCGCGTGGACATGTTTTTCCTGTATGCTCTGGGGATGGAAGCATTCGAATGCTACTTCAGAATCGAATGCATTTATTTAAACACGAAGGAGCTTGGAGGGTTTCGTATTTCAAACAAAACTTTGGGGGCTCACCGTACAGGAAGCCGTTCTTCGCTCTCCGTGAGTGTAGATCTCTCTTCTTGCAGAAAAAAGACCCGAGGTGCCGAAACTGGTTCGTTTCGGGGAGATTGCCCCGATTTAGCAGGGTTTTTACTCTTTGGTCTGCTTGCTGGCGAGTTCGGCTGGGGCTCCGAGGAGGCCGACTTCGAGCATGGTCTGGACCACTTTTTTGGCGACAGGGCCGGCCATTTTGCCACCGGAACCAGCATGTTCCATGACAACGGCGAAGGCGTATTTTGGACGATCGGCGGGGACATACCCGGCGAACCAGGCGTGATCGCGGCGTCCGGCACCGACTTCGGCTGTCCCCGTTTTGCCTGCAATTTCGACTTCGGACAGGCGAACATGTTTGTATCCTGTCCCCCGGGGGTTCTGCACCACCATCCACAAACCCTCGCGGATACGGGCGAGCATGTCGTCATTGGCTCCCGGAATTGGTAAAACGGTCGGTTCGCGGAATTGGGGTTGGACCGCGTCGACATCTTCAATCTGGTCGACGATATAAGGAGTGACCAGCTCGCCTCCATTGGCGATGAAGGCCATCATCCGGGCAATCTGTATGGGAGTCGTCGTCAGACGAGCCTGACCGATGGCGAGGCCGCGACTGTTGCCCGAGTAACCGACATCTCCCGGTTTCAAGTTTGGCAGGTTGCCACTGCGCTCATCCGGCAGATCGATCCCGGAACGCTGTCCAAAACCGAGACGGCGGGCCCAGTCGACGAAAGGTTGAGCCCCCAGTTCTTCCGCTGCTGTGAAGAAATAGACGTTACACGACTGACAGAGAGCATCCGTCAAACTCATGTCGCCATGTCCGTGGCCATAATGCGAATAGATGTAACAACGGTATTGATGCGGACGATGCAAAAACCCCTGACAGAAACGAGGTTCGTCCGGATTCCACTGGCCACTGTGTAACATGGCGATGGAAGACATCGTCTTGAAGACCGATCCGGGGGCCACCGCCATTTGAGTGAACCGGGTCATGAAGGGACCACGTTGGTCCTGTTGTAACTGTTGCCAGCGCGGCAGATTTTTTTCAGGGTGCGACATCAATTCGAGATCGAATCCGGGTGCCGAAACCGCTGCGACCACTTCTCCCGTGCGGACATCCAGCACGATAACGGCTCCACCGGCCGGAGGTTGAATATGACTTCCCTGACCAATTGCCGTCTGAACCGGGCCACCATCCACGACTTCTTCGGCCGATCGCTGATCCTCTTCGTTGATTGCTGGAATCTCATCGCCAAGAGCGATTTCGTTTTCCAGGAAGTCCTGAATTGTTCGCTGCAATTGACTGTTCAGCGAGACGATCACGTTTCGCCCCTTACGAGGATTCCGCACGACCTCGTCGGATAGAATCTCGCCGTGCTGATTTTTTCTGATCCGGCGAAGACCGCGTAATCCCCTGATCTGGCGGTCGTATCTTTTTTCGAGACCGGTCAAGCCGATGTGATCACCGATCTGATAATCAAGCGGATCCGCCCCTTCGAGTGTCTCTTGGCGTTCGGCGTATTGTTCGGGCGTCAGTGGGCGGCGAACTCCGATGATATGAGCCGCGAGATCGCGTTGGGGATAATGGCGTTCGTTGGTTGTGTCAAAGTCGAGTCCGGGAAACTGGGACCGATGTGTTTTAATACGGCTCGCCGTTTCCATCGTGATGTTCTCCACCACGGTGTGATATTCCAGCTCTTCTCGAATGACGAGTGGATCGTCGGCGTGCCGATGCGGGGTCGTGGTCAGTTCGCGTTTGACCGAATGGCTCAGCCGGGACCACCAGTCATCAGGCTGATCTGTTTCATCCTCATTGTCGGCTGCCGCTTGAGTTTCTCGTTCCGCCTGTCGACGATTTACAGCGTCTAACTGACGTTCCACCCGAAGTTGTATCGCTTTTCGAGCCACCCGAATTTCTTCCGTTGTCTGCCCCGTCAATTGCGCGACTCGTTCCCACATTGCATCTCGTTCTGCCAGGATAATTAATTCCTGTTCGGCAATCTTCTCCTTATCGCGACGCTCCTGGGGGGAAAGGCGATTCCGTGCATGCCGCTTCAGCCAGTTCTCATTGGCCGGTTCTTCCAACCAGCGGTAGTGGGACGTGAGATTGAGGACCTGTCGATCCTCCGCCAGAACCATCCCTTCTCTCGTGAGAATGCGGCCATCGAGAGATGGGAGAGAGACTTCAGCTACGTACTCTTTATCAAACAGAGCCGCATAGTCGTCCGTCAGTTCGGTTTGAATAAAATAGAGCCGATAAAGAATAACGCTGACGATGCAACCGAATCCCACCAGCAACGTCAACAGTCTGAGCAGTGGGTTCTGATCCGTCCGCAACACTTCCATTGCCGACCGGACTTCGGTCTGGGAAGAAGAGAATGGATTGATCGGTTGATTCAACATTTGAACTATGAATTTCAAACAGGCTGTTATCGCCAGGCAACTTTACTTGAGGAACCGGACCAGAAACGCTTAACCAGCCGTTGCATTAATACCAACGTCACCAGCATTGCGGCTGTATAAAATATCGACCCCACCGACTGAGTCACGACCGACTGCCACCACTTGAGTTGACCATCCAGCAACGTGACCGACAGATTGACTCCGGCGACATACCAGGACAACAGAAAGAAGGAACGTCCGTACGCCGTTTCTCCTTTTTTTTCCTCTGCCTTCCACTGACTGATCCAGAGCCCCAACACGGCCACGAACATACCTAACCCCATCGTTTCCCCGCGTAATGCATCGTCGGCCAGACCAACCATCGCAGCCAGGAAATACGCTCGGTTACCAGACGTCGCCGCAGTCAGTCCCACCATCAACATCGCCAGAAACGAAGGCGACATCGACCAGACGGTCAACTCCCCCGTCAATCCGGCCTGACAGACCAGAGCAACATAGAGGAGCAGAAATAGCTTGAAGGTTGTTTTCATGAGTAATTGAATTGTTGGAAGTTAATGAAAGGTTTGGATGTCGATGGAGTAGGGAGTATTTTGTTTGAAACACGAAGACACAAAGAAGAAGTAGTAGTTCAGTACGTTAGAAGCAGACGTGTTGTAACAGTATTTTAATCCCGGTTGATGTTCTTTGTTTCTATACAAGTAACCGAACCCCGAAAGACTTTGATTGTTTATCTCAGTTCTCTTTTGTCTTCATTTCTTAATGTCTTCGTGACTTCGTGATAAAAACAAAACGAACAATTCTTCTTAACCAAGTTGATCCGTTTTTCTCTCCGTGGCTCCAGTCCTAGTTGGCCAGCATTCGATGGGGGTTCATTTTTTGACGGAGGATTTCGACTTGGGTAAACCGGGTTTGTTGAACGGCGGGTTCGACGTCGATGGTCCATTCCAGACTTCCTCCATCCAGTTCCGCCCGGACAACTTTTCCAAAGTAGAGGGGGTAACCCTGTGGACTCTCTTCGGGAACAGTATAAACCTCGTCGCCGACATGGACGACTTCCTCATTATTCACCAGCGTCAATTGGCAATGCCCTTCACCGGTGCCTATCAGGAGTCCGTCGGCGCCGGTGACGTATTGCTGCCCCACTTGTCGAATCAATCGGGCGCGGGCGGAGAACTCTTCATCGGTGACACCTTGAATTGTGCTGCTCCAATGCCCTACTTGAGAGACACGTCCCACGATCACACGACCGGCGAGAACCAGATCTTCCTGTTGAACCGAATGATCCTCACCTAAGTCGAAGATGGAATTGTTGCTGCTGAGAACCCAGTGTGATTCGGCCACACCGCTGTTTCCACCAGCATCGAGCAGCAATTCATTCTTCCACGCCTGCTGTAACGGTTGGCTCAACACTCTGGCGGTGACCAGTTCCGGCAGCACTAATATTTCCGACTTCTCTGCGCGGAAGGGAAACTGCACATACTGTTGCTGCTCGGTGACTTGTTCCTGTAGTCGGATTGCTTCGGCGCGGGCCGCTTGGAGTTTCTGTCTGAGTTGACCGACTTCTTCTTCAAGCGATGCCAGTTGTGGCGAGTGATCTACAGGTTGATACTTGGGCCAGGCCTCCCTCGCCAATACAATGGCGAGTAGCCCTGGTTTTAAACCTTCGCGCACCGTCAAACTCAGCTTCTGGCCAACGTCTGCCGGTGCCAGAAACAGAATCAATGCCAGCAGCAACAGGCTGACAACCACAAAAATGGAAGGACGTCTCCTGACCATGTCGTGTGAGGGACTTTGTTTAAGGAAGGTTGTTTTGAATCATCAGGACATCAATTGATCAACGGTGCTTCAGTCTACTCTGAGCCATCATCTAAACTGTCGCGCCATTGGGCGAGGTGTTCGAGACAGATGGCGGTGCCGCGGGCAACCGTAGTGAGGGGGTCTTCCGTGACGCGGGCGGGGATGCCCAGTTGTTCGTTCATGAATCGATCGAGTCCGGTCAGCAGCGCACCACCACCAGTGAGGACCACCCCTTGATCCGCCAAGTCAGCGACGAGTTCTGGTTTACATTGTTCGATGACGTTCTTCATGCAGTTCAGGATCGATTCCAACGGACTACGTAATGATTCGCGGACCTGTTCGCTGGTAACAACCGCTTTACGGGGAACACCGCTGATCGTATCGAGCCCACTGACTTCCATGTTCAATTCCCGATCGAGCGGGTAGGCGCTACCAATGTTGATTTTGATTTGTTCGGCTGTCTGTACACCGATTCGCATGGAGAATTTCTGTCGCAAGTAGTCGACGATGGCGACATCCATTTCATCACCCGCGAGACGAATCGATTTTCCGACGACAATATCACCCAGAGAGAGAATGGCCACTTCCGTGGTACCACCGCCGATATCGCAAACCATGCTGGCCATCGGTTCTGAGATGGGCAGTCCGGCACCAATGCTGGCCGCTCTGGATTCATCAAGTAGGAACACACGTCCCGCTCCAGCGCGTTCAGCACTGTTGAAGACGGCTCGTTTTTCCACAGGAGTAATTCCACCTGGAACCGCAATCACGACGCGCGGTTTCAGCCCCATTTTCTGATGGCTCGCCTTTTCGATGAAGTAACGAAGCATCGCTTCGCACAGTTCAAAGTCAGTGATCACGCCATCCTGCAAGGGGCGGACGGCTGTGATGGAGTCGGGCGTTCGTCCCAGCATTTGTCGGGCGAGTTTCCCGACGGCGGTACCGCGACCGAGAACTTCGCGGGTACCCTTCTGCAGGGCAACTACGGAGGGTTCATTCACCATGATCCCTCGCCCCTGTCGGGCCACGAGTGTATTGGCTGTCCCTAGATCGATAGCGAGATCGGGGCAGAGATATTGTTTAACGCGATTCAGCATCCGTGCTTACTCACTTAAGTCGTTTATGTTCCACAGATTCGACTGAATCCGGGTGCCACGGCTAGCTCGACTAGCCGTGCGGGAACAGAGTTCGGGATCGAACGCTCCGACAGAAATTCATTCCATGAATCTGTCGAGAACTTTTTCAGATGACCTGTTGAACTCTGAAAGAGTGATTGCATTCACTTAGGCACGACTAGACGAGCTAGCCGTGGTCCTCTGTTGAAGGGGGCGCAAGTTGACTGTCCGGCAGGATTTGCCGGAGGGATGTTGTACTCGATACCCGAAAACAGAGCAAGATGGGGTTTGCTTGAGACTTCTCGAACAAGACGAGGAGTTAATCACCGATACCCATTACCTATTAACGACTTACATCAACACGTTGTCAATCGGTTTAGGCAGTTCTTCGACGTTCTGTTCGCCCAGTTGCTGTCGCAGATTGATTTCTATCGTTTTGGCGATGGCCGCGACGGGGAGATCCTGCTCGTCCTTACCGAAGGGTTCTTCGATTTCGTCTCCGATTTCATCCAGCCCAAAGAAGGCGTGTGAGATCAATAACACGACCAGCGGAGTCAGCCATTGGACATCCTTCACAATCCCAAACGGCAGGAAGAAGCAGTAGAAGGCGACGGTCCGGTGAATCAGCACGGAATAGGCATACGGGATCGGCGTATTTTTCACCCGTTCGCAACCTCCTTGAATGTCGGTGAATGAGGTCACGGTCGCATCGAGCGTCTGATAATGATAATCGGTCAACCAGCCCCGTTTCCAGACGGACGTCAGTTTAATCCCCAGCTGATGCAGCATCGCTGCAGGGACATTTCGCTGACCACGCAGGGGTTCGATTTCGTCAGGAGCTAGAAAAGTTTCGAGTTCCGGGAAGGGGTCGTCATCGCGTAATGCATTCTTCACTGTATGAACATATGCCATGACATAAACGACCAGTTGTCGTTTAATTTCATCCATCTCGGCCTGTTCGTCGGGACTGGTGGCTGTGAAATACATCGGGATCTGCCGAGCCCAACTGCGAGAAGAATTCACCAACCGGCCGAGCAGAGTGCGGCCTTCCCAGTACCGTTCGTAAGCGGCATTGTTACGAAAACCAAGGAAGATACCGAGTGCGAGACCAATCAACGTAAAGGGCGTGCTCGTCAGCGTATATTTGTCGTCGACGTCAAAATGAATCTCAAGATAAGTGACAATAAAGGCACTCAAAGTCATGAAACCGATACGAAACGCCGTATGTGTGACCGATGTGCCCCGGAACGTAAACAGCATTCGGAACCACGACAACTTAGGATCAACAATCATAAAACCTGCCAACCGAAACGGGTGAGGAAGTCAGAAGCGAGGTAATACGATAACGGGTGAAGGTTCAGTTTGGCAAATGAGGCCGCAATGGGGGATCAGGTCTCTCATTGACCATGCAAGAGTAGCGACAGCCTGAACGGGTTCTCAATCGATTCTTACGGGAGAGGAATCAATCCTTTGTGTGCCTGTGACACCCGAGTTGTTGTAGCTCAGCCAACTTCGTGTCTTCGTGGTTCAAAACAAAACCTGCTTCGAAACCGATGGCAAAAATCGCTCCCTAGCTGAAAAGTTCCCGGATCGGTTCACCGCCGTCGGTGATGGGGACGGGGCGGTTGTCGGGGTCGTACAGTTCGTCGTGCGGATTGATGCCCAGGGCACAGTGAATCGTCGCGTGGAAATCGGGAATGGAGACGGGGCGGGAGACGATGTTCTGACAGAGTTCGTCCGTTTCACCAATGGTGATGCCGTTATTCAGACCACCACCAGCAAAGATCATGCTGAACGCTTTGCCCTGGTGTGCTCGGCCTCCGCCCGAATCGAATCCAGAGGGACGACCGAACTCGGTGCCGACGACGATCAACGTTTTATCGAGCATTTTCTTCGCTTCGAGATCCTTGACCAGTGACGACAGAGCGATGTCGAGTTCTTCAATCAGTTTGTATTGATCCTCAATCGTCTTGAAGTGAACGTCCCAACCGGCACCATTCAGGAAGTTCAGGTTGTGGGAGACCTCGACAAACCGAACACCCGACTCGAGCAATCGTCGTGCGAGCAGGCAACGTTGGCCGAATTCACTGCCGTAGCTGTTCCGCAGGTCGGCAGGTTCCCGATCGAGTTCAAAGATACGGGCGAACTCTGGACCCGCCATCGCCTGAGCCTGCTCGACGGCGGCATCGTAATCGTTGACCAACTTATCGGCCCGGTTTCGGTCGAGGTAGCCTGCTCGGACGGACTGCAGTAGTTTTTCGCGGCGTTGGTTTCGTTCGGTGGAATACTCTTTCGGGCGTGATATCCCTTTTGGCCCCGCTTTGGTTTCGGTCAGGTATAGATAACCGTACTGCGTCCCTAGAAATCCGGGTCCGCGAGTCACGTTGGGATACCCCATCAATACGTAAGCCGGGACACCGTCGCCCGCCGCGCCCCGCTGTTTGGTCACGATGGATCCGACGGAAGGGTAGACAATCGTGCCTGTCGTTTCACGACCCGTGTGAACACGGTTTGTTGCCGCAGCGTGTTCATCAATAACATCGTGGTGGACAGTGCGAACGAGATTAAACCTGTCCAGAATCGGAGCGCAGCGACTTAGGTGCTGGCAGACCTGCGTTCCTGGAATAGCGGTGTCGATGGAATCGTATAAGGAGCCTGGTTTTTTGTTTTGCGGATCCCCTTTCCGCTTGGGGTCCCAGGTATCTACCTGCCCGGCACCACCACCCAGCCAGATGAAAATACAGTGCTCCGCTTTACCCTTGGGCATCGCCTCGGCGGCCGCAGCGGCGGCTTCTTTGGCGGAGGCGTAATTGCCCGTCACGGAAAGAGCTGAAGCAGTCAAACCCGCAGCCCCGGCGTGGGAAAGAAAATCTCGTCGTGTATATTGATTGGAATTCAGCACGGGAGCACCTGTATGAAAAATGTTTTCGTTGCTTCTAAATTATTATATGAATGGAGAGTTTGAATACAGACTTTGTAACCACACTGCTGGGCGAGCCTTGGTTCATAGTCTTCGGCGTTTATCGGTCTCCCTCTGTGGTTCTTAACAAACCTAGGGAATAAGGACGAACTCCGGGGAATTCAACAGAGCCCAGAGCATGTCTTCGGCCCGTTCTCGCCAGTCGGTTTCGAGTAAGGTCGTCGGCGGATCACCAATCTGAATCTTGTCTTCGTATTCAATTTTAAGTTCATTCGCACGAGGCTTCAAATGGTTCGACCAAGAGACTCCGTCGCGAAGCGGTCGCATGGGCATCGGACCTGCTTCCGCACCCGGTATACGGCGTGATTCGAAACCAGGTTGCAAGTACTCTGAAAATAAACGGGATTCTTCGTCGGTCGGCTCGCGAGTTAAGAGTGTCAAATAAACCTGTTTGACATACTCCTCTACCGAGAGATTCTGCATCGCCAAAGCGGTGAAGCGGGAATCTTCCGAAAGTTGCGTGATTCGTTTGGCGACGACTCCATTGGAAAGGATTGAGGACTGCAAAACCGACGGTGATTCTTCACGGTAGGTCAGCGGATCCTGACGCGATGGACGCCACCCGAAATTTTCGAGAACGTTGATCATTGTCTGCACTCCCGGAAGCGTCAGGGAAGGACGGTCGCGTTCATTCGAGAGCGACGTGAATTCCCATGCTCGCTCTGGTGAACCGAAGTTGCGGGAAACGACTTCCTGACGGTTGCCGTCGACGTCGATGTTCATGTCTTCGGTGTTGAAGGATTTACCCGCGACCGAAAACAGCGAATCGACGAGCTGTTCTGCCCGCATTCGTCGACGACTGGGGCCGGCAAACAGTTCCATTTGCGAATCATCCACAGCCGGTTTTCGTTGATAGGCGGCCGACGTCATGATTAGACGGGTGATGTATTTCAGATCGTAACCGTGCAACATGAATTCACGGGCGAGGAAATTAATCAATTCAGGATGACTATTGGTTCCCAGTTCCCAGTCGTCAATGGGTTCCACAAGTCCACGTCCCATCAATCGATGCCAGACGCGATTGACGATGACCTTAGAAAAACGATCATTTTCGGGAGAAGTAATTTTCCACGCCAGTTGTTCACGGGTATCACTGGGCTTCTGTAGAAACGAGTCGACCGATTCGACTGGATAATCTGCGGCGAACGGCCACTCGGGCGGCATCGCTTCCCCCGGTTTAATCGAAACGACAATCAGCATGTTCGCGAGCGTCTCTGGATCGACATTCAACGTACTCGTCGCGGGGACTTTCTCCGGCCCTCGTTTGAGCATCGCCGCCATCTGGAACAAATCGCGTTGACCGAAGTCGTGGAAGGGGGCGTCATGGCAGCGAGCGCATTTCATATTCATTCCGAGGAACGCCTGTCCCAGAATGTGGGCCTTGGCCGCCATGGGGGAATCGTTCTGGCTCGCAATCGCGAAACCAGCCGGGCCACCATAGTATTGACTTCCTTCCATCATGACCAATTCGGTTACCAGCTGATCGAACGGTTTATTGTCGCGGAACGATTCTTCCAGCCAGTAGCGGAAGGGACCGGTATTATTCAATGTGGGATTGATGACATTCGGATTCTCGGCGAGAGCATCCTGCCAGTAGCTGACCCAGTGATCGGCCCAGCCTGAATGTTTCAACAGGCGGTCGAGATAATTCGCCCGGCGATCCACCGTTTGATCCGCGAAGAACTCCGCGATCATTTCCGGTGTAGGCACGAGTCCGATGACATCCAGTGAGGCGCGACGGACAAATTCGAAGTCGCTCATCGTCTCTGTGGGTTCGACATTTTGTTTTACCAGTTCCTGATTGATAAATCGGTCAATCAGATTTGACTCAGGCAGCGCCGTCTCAGCAGGTACCTCGGGAGCTTCGGTCTCTTTTAGTTTTCCCTGAATCCACGCGTGTCGCTGGGCCCATTGCTCGCGATATTCGACAGAAGCAGCCAGGCGTCGCTCGGTGTTCATTTTTTCCAGCTTGGCGTCGTATGCTGTTTCGTACGGGTTCCAGGCCTCGTTGGTCAGCGGAATGTTACCGGCGTGATCCAGAACAAGGAACTGATCCGTTCCTTCCAGCTGCACGGAAACGAAAGTCTCGCCGAGATCAGGCCGCTTTCCCTGACCGCCAGAGTAGAAGTCGAGCTGGATACGGTGAGACCCACCGGGAGAAGTAAACTCCACAGCCGATTCGCTGTCACCTGGTTGCAGAGGACGAATACCGGGAATCAGCTGAGGCATTTCCCATATGGTATTGTGGCCATTCTGCACAGGGTTCAAAAAACCATTCTCGGCAATCAATTTCCCATCGACGGTCAAGCGGGAACCCCGCCGGGACCGCAGCAGAAACCGATGGTTACCAGCAGGGAGTTCGATGTTCGTCGAAGCCCGTACCAGGTACGGGTTACTGCGATCGGTAATGAGCCCTTTTTTATCGTACTTTGTCGCGGTGTGCATAAAGACGAGTGATGACTGCAAATAACTTTCCGTTGGATCGGGATGAATGAGATCCCAGTTGGTCGCGAATTTGACGTTTTCAAATATCTCGACCAGCACCTGATCGGCAGGCAATTCGGCCGGGCTCTCATAAGGGTCGGGAAGAATCACATCGAAATGGTTCGCGACTTGTTCTTTAGTTAACGCCTTTCGGTAGATGGCGATTTCATCGAGTTCACCCGTGAAAGAACTGCTGGCTCCCCCCGCTTGAGCGGAACCAATCCAGAGTTCATCATCATCAACAACCGGGGCCTTGTTTGTTTTGCCGCCGTAGTCCCATTTTCCGTCGACCTGTTTCCCATCGATATATCCACGCAGTGAATCCTCTTCGCCGAAGGTATAAGTAATGGCGATATGATGCCAACCACTGTTAATGGAGAAACCACCTGTTGAACTCCAGCGGTGCCATTCACTTTGCTCGCCACGACTTCGGAACAGAAAGTTCACCGTAGCATTGCCCGATTTTCCCATCAGGCGCAAGGCGTAGTTCTGGTTGTCGCGTGACTGACCTTCGAGATGCGTCCGACCTTTGCCGATCACATAAGGAGTATGACCATTTGCAATCTGAGTCGGATTGACCCAGGCTTCGAGCGTGATCGATTCGCCGGCGTCATAATCGAGGACGCTTTTTTCACCGGGGTCCGTGACTCGTACATAATGTTTCCCGGCGTCAATTCGAACGGCCTGGTTGGCTTCCGAGAAGAGCGGGAACATTTCCGGCTGTGCCCCTGGCTGATTCCATTTAATGTCTCCCACCATTTCGAACTTCAAGTCACTGCCATCGACAACGCTGTTTTTCAGCTGTTCGTCTTGGGAGAACTGCCAGTAGACAACAGGTTCATCAGCGAGGACGCGTTCATGATATGGACGCGTATCTTTCGGTTTCTCGTCTTCAGCGACGGAAACCGAGCTGAATGACAGCGCTAAGGCCGCGACGATTAACAGGGACAGGGATGAACTTAGCAGGCGAGACATGCGGGAACGCTCCTCGAGCTCCATGTCAGCAGTGGCTGCGACACGGTTCGGTGGGATATTCAGGCGGGAAAAATAATGTGAGAGTGGTGTAAGTCCCTCAAGAAACAGGACTTCCTTTAGTTTATACCACTCGTGAACGAAATCTCACCCAAAAATTAACAGTTTTTCCATGATTGACTCCGACCTCACTCCTCTGTCTCTCTGCACCATAACGATAAGTCACGAAATAGGGACGATTTCCGTCGCGAATGGAATTCAGGGGTGAGATTAAGTCGCCCCGTGGTATAGAACAGGGAGGAGTCGCACTTAGCGTTTTTGGGCGACTTTTCTGGAACCATCGATCAGTACTGAAAACGAACCTCATGACGCCCGCAGAACAGGAATATTTCGTGCAGCAGATCACGGCGCATCAACCGATGTTGCACGGGTATATTCGTTCGTTGATCCCCGATGGTGATCGGGCCAGCGATGTGTTGCAAGAAACGAACCTGGTGCTCTGGCGTCGTGCAGATGAATTCACGATGGGTGAGAACTTTGGCGGCTGGGCACGGAAGGTCGCGTATTTTCAAATCCTCGCGTTCTATCGAGACCATCAGCGTGAAAAACTGCTCTTCAATGCCGACCTCGTCTCAGCGATGGCCGAACAAAGTGAGCAACAATTTTCGCAACAGAAAGAATGGCAAACGGCTCTCCAACATTGTTTGCAAAAACTTCCCAATCAACAGCGACTGTTGATTCAACAACGCTATCTTCCGGGCAGCTCTGTTCAGCGGTTGGCGGACGAGATGGATCGTCCCGTCGGTTCCGTCTCTCAGTCGCTCTACCGGATCCGCGAAGTACTTCGCAACTGCATTCATTCTCAACTCCGAACTGATTCGGGAGAGATTACTTTATGAATACGTCTAAAGAAAATTCCGCTGACGAACTGAACCGATTGATCTCTGCCGCTCTGGATGGACAGTTGACCGACGACGAAGCAGACCAGTTGCGCGAAAAACTCAGCGATTCGCCCGCCGCTCAACAGCGATATCTGGAACTGGCGCACCTCGATTCAATCCTGCAATGGGATCAGGCCAACTCTGTTGTTTCAGAAAGTACTGTCATTCCGAAACACAAACTCATTCCTGTAGCCACCAGCAAGTCGATTTCTTCTGCTCCTTACCGGCGGGAAGTCCGTCAATTGCGCTGGATGTTGGCGAGCACAATCCTGGTTTGTTGTATGCTGGCGGCGCTACTTTTTACCCGCATCGGTCAACCGGAAGCAATCGCGAACAATGTGGACTCCTATGGTGAATCAGGACCAGTAGCGATTATCTCCTGTACCGAAGACGTTGTCTGGGGACAGACCAATCTCCTTGATTCTATCAAGAACAAAGTAGGAACACCCCTCACCACTGGTTGGGTGAAGATTGAATCGGGCCAGGTGCAGATCGACTTTTATGGGGGGACGACAGTCCTACTGGAAGGCCCTGCGGAACTTGGTCTCAAAGCACGCAACCGGGTGCATCTGGAAAGTGGCAAAGTCACCTTCTTCAGTGGTGATCAACCCGAAGGTTTCTTCCTGTCGAGCGAACACGCTCAGGTATTTGGCGAGCAGGCGACGGGAGGAATGATTGTCACCGCCGATCAGCTGGAAGCGCATGCCATCGTCGGTTCTCTGCAACTGTTCGACGCGCGAATGCCGCTTGATGTTCCAGAGCCGGTGCAACTCAACGAGGGGGAAGCCTTCGTCCTGAGGAAAGGAATTCGGAATGTGGAACCGATCCCTTTTTCACCAACATCGTTCGTTCCTGCTGAAGACCTTGAACTTCATGAGCAACCGGGAACTTCTCAGTCGTTCGACTTTGCCGCACAACCGATGCTCCGTTATGGTTTTCAAGATGGCCAGCACGATCTGCCTGCGGAAGCAACCCTTGTAGACAATGGCACCCGGTTGGTCATACATGGAAATAGCTGGAAGATGTTCGAAGTGAATATGAAGATGACTGACGACCTGGTGATTGAGTTTGAATTCCGAAGTGATCTGGAAGGCCAGATTCACGGCATCGGTTTTGACACGGACGCCACCTACAACGACCGGGCCTCGGTGATGCAGGTGCATGGATACGAAGTCATCCCCACGATCGGCCAGCAGTACAACAGCTACGCGGGTGAAGGGTGGCAGCGGTTCCGTATTCCGGTGGGACGTCATTTCTCAGGCAACCAGAAGTATCTTTACTTCGTTGCCGACGACGACGTCACCGCCCGCGCCGAAAGCGAGTTTCGTAATGTCCGATTTTTTCGGAGTGAAACAAACGGACGGTAGTAATGTATCCACTCTCCCGCTTTAACAAAGAATCCAAGAGGTCAAATGATCACGCGTTTATAAATCCTATCGCATGATCTAAGCCGGTGCTTGTGCAGGCCTTGATGCGCCGCTACAAATGAGGTGCACTGAATGTCATTTTCAGACTCATCCTCCCTCCGTTTTCTAAGATCAGACCATGACTAAAATACAAAGCGTTTTCGTTACCGGCCTCGCTGTTGTGATTCTCTGGAGTATAAGTTGTTCGGGTTATGCAGCCGAACAGACAAGAGTCATCGTCGACGCCGACACTGCCAACGAGATCGATGATTTGTATGCGATTGTCCGGGCATTGGTGGCTCCTGAATTCAAGGTTGAAGGGATTACCTCTGCTCACTACACCCGCTCGACTCAGCCCAATGAAACGGTACAAAACAGCCAGAAACTCAACGAAGAAATTCTGGCGGCCATGGGTCTGAGTGATACCCTTCCTCACCCCATTGGTGGTGATCGGTCAATGTCCTCCCCCACCGATCCTGTAGATTCGCCGGCCGCACGTCTCATCATCGAGCGTGCCCACGCGGGAGGCCCCGATGATAAACTGGTTGTCTTTGCGTTGGGCGCCTGCACGAATCTGGCGTCGGCCCTCGTGCTGGACCCCTCCATCGAGTCGAAAGTTGTCTTTGCTTTTATTGATGGCGACTATAAAAACGGCCAATGGGGCCCGGGGATCTTCAACTGGAAGAATGATATCCATGCGGTTAAGGCGATCTTCGAGTCGAATGTGGAATACATTCATATGCCGGCACCGACGGTCAGCGTGCAGATGTCACTCACCAAGAAAGACGTGGACGAACACTTGAAAGGAAAAGGGGGCGTCTGGGATCTTCTCGTTAATCGCTGGGAAACATTTCCCCGGACGGCAAAAAAACCTTCTAAGACCATGTGGGACATCGCCCTGATCGAGGTCGTGATTCATCCGGAACTCGGAACGTCCGTTATCGTGGGCGCTCCCAAGATTCACCATGCGACGAAGGTGGAGCAATATCCCGAGAATCCGCGTCAGGTCAAGGTATTCGAGGCGATCGACCCGGAAGGAATGCAACGCGATTTCTGGGAAGCGATGGATGTCGCGATTGCGAAAGAAAAAGCCGCTCCTTAAGACTCGTTAGGAGGGCCTCCCTTAAAGCATTCAATACGAGCCAGAATCGACAGGGTGAACATCGCTGGAGTGGTGCTCCTACCGCAATCAGACCGACTCCGGTTCTTTTTGCAGTCGACCCTTATCAGAGGTCTGATGATCGGGTAAGTTGGAAAGGATCGGAAGGGGTTGTCGCCTACCGATTTTTCTTACTGATTTTCATAGGACACTGGACTCTATGCGTGGTTTGTCTCTTTTGGCCGCTTTGTTTTCTATCGTCTGCTCCCTCTCGCTGGTTCTGTCGGCTGCCGAACCGGAAGCGGAGCACGATATGGTGATGCTCGATTACAATCAGCCCGATCTGGTTGTTGACCTGGGAGTAGGTCTCTGGTCGTTCCCGATGCCTATCGACTACGACCATGATGGCGACCTGGATCTCGTCGTCTCCTGCCCCGACAAACCATACAACGGAACTTACTTCTTCGAGAACCCGGACGGAAATGTGAAGTTTCCTGTTTTTAAACCGGGCGTGAAAATCGGCTTCGGATCTCACAATATGTGGGCAGGTCAAGCAGGCGATCAAATCTCGGCGATGCTACCGGGTCGCGAGTTCAGCAACTTCACTGAAAAACAATTCTCAGACGAACGTAAGCTGCCCGTTGACGGAAGACTGAACTTAAAGAAAGAGATCAAGACTCGTGCCAACCAATGGTCCTATGCGGACTACAACGGAGACGGCGTTCTGGACCTCGTCGTTGGCATGGGGGAGTGGCAAGACTACGGCTGGGACGACGCTTACAACGATGAAGGCGAATGGACCAACGGACCCCTGCATGGTTTTGTTTACGTCCTGATCAACAAAGGATCTTACGAGAATCCTGATTACGCTGAGCCGGAAAAGATTCAAGCCGGCGGTGCCCCGGTCGATGTCTACGGTCGTCCCACACCGAACTTCGCCGACTTTGATAATGATGGCGATCTGGACCTGATGTGTGGTGAGTTCGTCGACAAGTTCACCTACTTTGAAAACATCGGTTCACGGACAGAACCCGAATACGCCAGTGGCCAGTACCTGATGCACGACGGTGAACCCCTGACAATGGAACTGGAGATGATCACTCCCTACGCCGTCGATTGGGATGGCGATAACGATGTCGACCTGGTCGTCGGAGACGAAGATGGCCGCGTCGCTCTGGTCGAGCATACGGGCAAAGTTGAGAACGGTCAGCCTGTCTTCCTCCCCCCTGTTTACTTCCAACAGCAGGCTAATCACATTAAGTTCGGCGCGCTTGCCACACCGTACGGGTACGACTGGGATGGTGATGGTGACGAAGATGTACTCTGTGGAAACACGGCCGGACACATTGCGTTGTTCGAAAATCTGGGTGGCGGAGAAACCCCTAAGTTTGCCGGCCCCGAACTACTGGAAGCGGATGGCAAAACAATCCGCATCATGGCTGGTCCGAATGGTTCGATTCAGGGACCGTGCGAATCCAAATGGGGTTACACCACGTTAACCGTCGCAGACTGGAACGGCGACGACTTGCCGGACATCATGGCGAACTCAATCTGGGGTAAAATCGTCTGGTACGAAAACATCGGTACGCGTACCGAACCCAAACTGGCTGCCGAAAAACCAGTCGAAGTTGAATGGGATGGCCCTGCGCCGAAACCGGCCTGGTTCTGGTGGACGCCCGAAGGCAAAGCGCTCGTCACCCAGTGGCGCACGACTCCGTCGATGGTGGACTTTAATGAAGATGGTCTGATGGATTTGGTCATGCTCGATCATGAAGGCTACTTCGCTTTCTTCGAACGAACCCAGCAGGATGGCCAAATGAAACTTCAACCGGGCAAACGCATCTTTGTTGATGAGAACGGTGAACTCTTCCAACCGAATCCAAAACGGGCTGGGGGAAGTGGGCGTCGTAAAATTCAGATCGTCGACTGGAATGGCGATGGCAAACTGGACGTGTTGATGAACAGCATCAATGCGGACCTCTACCTGAATGAGGGAACCAAAGATGGCAAAGTGGTGCTATCGCATCAGGGCCCACTCGCCGAACGCAAAGTCTCCGGACATAGCAGCAGCCCGACCGTCGTCGACTGGAACAAAGACGGCATTCCCGACTTGCTCGTCGGTGCCGAAGATGGCCACCTTTACTACAAACGGAACCCCCGCTCGGATAAATAAGTCCATAAGATGGTTCATATAGAATTCAATATTAACTGGCCTCGGGCCCAGGGCAATCGCATGAACTTATGCTGTTATTCCCGTTAGATAGGATAACAGAGTCTCGAAACGCCAGCTGGCTTTGAGGCGTTTCGCGCGGAGGCTTCTCTTTTCGCTCTGGTCGCGTTTGACGAGCGACAACGCCAGTCGGCGAAATATCGCCGCGTTTGCCGCCCCGTCTCCCTTACGGATCCGACTTGTATCTTCTGCAAAACTGACATCCAGACTCCAGTGTAACTGGTTTTCAATCCGCCAGTGATTCCGCACGTGACGAGCCAGCTGCCGCACCTTCGGCGGCAGGCTCGAGATGAAATAAACCAACTCCTCCGACGTCTTCCCGTTCACCATCCGGTAGTGGTCTTGAATCACGCTACACCCTGCGTTGGGAATCAGGCACTTGTTCGGTCGAATCGAGTTCTGACTTCTATGCGTTATGCGACTTACGAAAGAACCTCGTAGAACTGGATCTCGCTCCCCTCTGCTACGGGGCCACGGAAAATGTTTATCCCTTAGGCATGAGTATCTCTATGGGAGGAGGCCGGAAGGCTTACCGGTTGACGTTGAGAAAACAGGCCCGGTTGGAAGACCTGGTGGACATCTTCGATTCAGAACCCGGTTTAGAACCAGTCTCGGTGTAAGAGCAACGGGCGTTTTTTGACCGCTGGGTCTCTGATCGCGACAGAGAGTAGACTCGAGTCAGTAACTGTTAAAAACGCCATCCCACATGAGTCGCTGCTTTAAGAAAAAACATTCTCTGTTTACTTTTTAACAGCACCAGACTACTTTGGATCTATCCCAATTCTCATTCGTTTCTCTACCGAGGGCTGCGCCATGGCGATCTGTCGAGCATGTAAACAGGAAATCCCTGACGGAGCGACCAAATGCCACCTCTGTCAATCACATCAAACCTGGTATCGAAATCCGATGGTGATCAGTCAGCTGTTTACGCTGCCGATGTTCATCGTGCTTTATATCTTCATTCTTCGACCGACATGGCATTCGAAAGACTTCGAAGATTACCGCGATCAGTTCACTGTCGACCAGGTCTCGACGACCGGTTCGACCGATCGTCACCTCACTTATAAGATCACCAATAATACGGACTACAAGTGGGAAAACGTTTCGTACGAGATCGCGATGAAGAAGGGGGCGCAATTGTTGTCAGTGGAGAATGGAACAGAATACTCCTGGGTCATTCGACCGAACGGTGAAGCGCTGGTAACGGCCTATGTGATGAATCCTCCAGTCGGAACAGACACCTATGAATTCCATATCACCGACATGAAGACCAATCGATTTTGATTATCATTCACGAGGAAATCGACTACGAGAAAGAAGGAACACAGACGTTACAAATAGCTATCCATTGACAGCGTGCCATAAAGTGTCAAATCCTTTGCTAGCAAGCATAGCCCAGACATGGCAGTTATGATTAGAGAACGAGTCTCTACATTCGAAGGCATTAGGTCGAAATCATGAATGAGATCAGAAAAATCGGGCTCGAAATGCAGGATGGAACATTCAGAAACCAATGAAAACGCAATCTATCTTTGAGATCCAATACGATTCCTTGAACTATCGCTATTTAAAGTTGACGTCTCACGTTCGCTCTGGGTATCCATTATCGTATGGAAGGCCGCTGGTAGAGACTCCAGATTGGTCATTTTGTTACCTGTCTCTCGAAGAGGATGTCGCCGACGAATTCGAACTGATGGAAATCGATGATGGTGGCGATCCTGTACTGGCTGAACGTCGATTTCAGGCAGGCGTAGCCGACTGTACCTTCCCGCTCGGTTTCGTAGCCCCTATCTTTTCCACTCGCGCTAAAGAAATTCTTGCTCATGTGTTTGAACAAACGGGACAGCTTTTCCCCGTTCAGGTCGAAAGCGAGACATTTTATGTATTCAATTGCACGCGACTTCTCGATGCTGTCGATTCTGCAACTAGTGAAGTCCGTTATACGGAAGGAGGACGCCCAGTCGATTTCATTCGTTTGAATTTCAAAGAAGACGTCCTTACTGGCGAAACGCTGTTCAAGACACGTTGGCCGCCGCCTCCGGAATCGATCACGGGCGTAGACTATTCTGAAATCTCTCCCCCGCTGAAACTGTTCGCGACGCAGACTTTTGTGGATCTGGTCAGTAAAAATGAATTAACGAGATTCGATTTTATTCCCGTGACGTAGTAAAGAGCTACGGGCATTAAGCAGTCATGTCTGCATTTCGCACCTATCAACACTCCTTGAACACGAATCCACCGTCGACCTTGATGTTATCGCCCGTTACATAATCTGATGCTGCCGACGCGAGCCAGACGGCGGCCATGCCGATGTCGCTGGGTTGGCCGAGGCGTTTCCAGGGGAGAGTTTCGGCCGCTTCTTTGATTGCGTCTGAACCGAAGACACGGTGTTCGCCGGGGGTTTCGATCCAACCGGGCTGGATGGTGTTCACGTTGATTTTGTGTTCGAACAATTCAACGGCAATCGTGCGGGCCATGTGATCTAAGCCTGCTTTGGCGGCGTTGTAGGCGACGCTCAATTTATACGGCATGCGGCCCTGCACGGAAGAAATCAGGATGATCTTACCAGGTGACTTTCGTTCGACGAGATGCCGCGCAAAGAGTTGGCACATGTGGAATCCGCTGGTCAGTGTTCCCTGAATTGTTTTGTCAAAGTTCTCGGGATCGTATTCAAGAAAGGGCTGCCGTTTACTGTAGGCGGGATTGCTGACCAGGATATCGATCTGACCTGCCTGTTCAATGGCGGATGAGATCAGCTCTTCGCAACCAACACGCTCAAAGACATTCGCTTCAATCGGCCAACAGTTTCGACCCAACTTACGAACCTCTTCCGCAGCCGCAGCCAAGGTCGTGCTTCCCGGTCGATCGTTGAGAACCAGATCGGCCCCCGCTTTCGCCAGTTCCAACGCGCAACCATTCCCGATTCCTTCTCCGGCTCCCGTGACCAGGGCGATTTTTCCTGTTAAATCGAATGGATTCATGCTGTAACTTTCTATGTAGTTTATTGATCAATCATAGGGAAGACATCGGTATTGGAACCTTAGAGAGGGTGTCAATGATTGTAAGTCCCCCGTTAGAAATCATCCATGC
Source organism: Polystyrenella longa (assembly GCF_007750395.1). Taxonomy (GTDB): domain Bacteria; phylum Planctomycetota; class Planctomycetia; order Planctomycetales; family Planctomycetaceae; genus Polystyrenella; species Polystyrenella longa. The sequence goes on from NZ_CP036281.1 coordinate 6,109,773, forward strand.
GTGAGCTACCCTCCCGACCTGCAGCGGCCTGAAATCCCTTTTTACAGTAGGAATTCGTTCGTTTATCAGTTTAGAATGGAAAGATAGACTCGCGACTTGGCGAGACTGTCCCACCTGACCAGCGCCCACCCCACTCACACCTGCTTGCTATAATGAGGTCCATCACATGCCTGTCGAACAACCTTCTTCTACTACACGTCGTGACTTCCTGAAACATTCTTCGCTGGCGGCTGCGGCCGGTTTATTCCTCCCTTCGGTGTTGCGGGCGGAAGCGAAGCCGGGCGATAAGCCGATTCGGGTCGCGGCCATCTGTACGGTGATGTTCCATCGTTCGCACGCGCATGTGATTCTGGAAAACTTCCTGCAGGATTATCTGTTCAACGCCCAGCGAACCAACCCGGGTGTGGAAGTTGTTTCCATCTACTTCGATCAACGGACAGACAACGACATCGTCGATGAAGTTCTGGAGCAGTTCCCCATTCCACTTTATAAAACCATCGGCGAAGCCCTCTGTCAGGGTGGCGACAAGCTGGCGGTTGATGCGATCTTGAATATCGGTGAGCATGGCAACTACGCCCACAACAGCCTCGGGCAGCATATGTATCCTCGTAAACGACTCTTCGATGAAGCCGTTGCCGAAATGAAACGGGCGAATCGATTCGTTCCTGTCTTCAATGACAAACATCTTTCCTACAAATGGGAAGAAGCGAAAGAGATGTACGACACCGCACAACAATATGGCATTCCTCTGATGGCCGGAAGCTCTGTACCTTTAGCACAACGACGTCCTCGACTGGAAATTCCTTCCGGCGCTCCGTTTGAAGAAGCGGTTTCGATTCATGGTGGTGGGGTTGAGAGTTATGACTTCCATGCCCTCGAAGTTTTGCAGTCGATGGTGGAAGATCGCCAAGGGGGTGAATCGGGTGTATCTAAAGTCGAGTTCCTCGATGGAGATGCTCTGTGGGCCGCTGCCGAAGCAGGACGCTGGGATGCGTCGCTTGCCCAGGCTGCGATGGAAAACGAACTCGGTTACAAACCCAAAGATTATCGCGAGATCAAAGGGGAAGAATATCCTCACCCTACCCACGGAATTCTGCTGCATTATAAGGATGGCTTTAAAGCGACGGCGCTGAGCTTGCCCGGTAGTGGGATTCGCTGGAACTTCGCCTGTCGTATCAAAGGGGAGCCCCAGATTCAGAAGACTTCCTTCTATGTGGGTCCGTGGCAAAACCGCAACTTATTCAAAGCGCTGTCCCATGCGATTCAAACCCATTTCAAAAACGGTGAAGCCCCCTACCCTGTCGAACGCACTTTGTTGACTAGTGGTATTCTGGATGCCTCCATGCATTCCCGTCACGAGGGCAAAGCGCTCGACACTCCGCAGTTGGAGTTCAGTTACAAAGCGAAGGACTACAAAGCGATGCGGGAAATGGGCGGTAGCTGGAAGATCATTACCGAAGATATGCCGGAACCGGAATTGATTGTACCGCAAGGTCTTTGAACTCCGTTCCATTTGATCGGCACTCCCAGTGAGCACGAGTGGCAAGTCTGTTACCGATCTGGTAACGTCGTATCAAAGTTTCGCCCGGGGTAGGCGTTGCGGTTATTGGACTGGAAAATGACCTTGGACTCGTGCCCACTCACGAGATCGATCAAAGCACTTCGGAAGATAAAGATGGCACAACCGGTTGGTACCCTCGTTAAGGCGATGACATTGCTTAACGCCCTCGGTGAAAAAGGACCGATGGGTGTGATGGATCTTAGCCGCTCGCTCGATCTCGATAAAAGCGCTGTCTCTCGCCTGCTCACGACGCTGCGGTCGGGAGGCTTCGTGCGGATTATCGATGGTGGTCGCTATGACCTGGGACTCCGTTTGTTTGAACTGGGCGTCTATCTTCAGAATCGAATGCCTGTTCGCAAACTGATTATCCCCTTTGTTGAGCGCCTTGCCGTGGAAACGGAAGAGACTGCCATCGCGGTTCATTACGATCAGGGACAGATCGCCTATCTTTATCAGGCAATCTCTCGGCATGAAATCCGACTGGAAGAGCCGGTCGGTTTACGATGCCCACCGTGGAACCATATCGCCGGGCGATTGATTCTGTCGAAGTTCACCGATGAAGAAGTCAGGCAGATCTGGGAAGCGGATCAGAAAACGGGCACAAATCCGTTGACTGACTGGGACCAATGCCGCAACGTCTTAAAGCAGATCAAGAAACAGCAAATTGCGTTTGAACGAGGTGAAGAAAAAGCCTACGTCGTCGTCCCCATGCCAACCTCGCCCGAGTTAACCGGCAACAAACGAATCGGAGCGGGGCTGATGGTCGGCGGCCCCAGTTACCGCCTCAGCCAGGAACGTCTCGAAGAAATCGCCATCCTCGCTAAAGGAATCGCAGCCGAGGCCGCAGTCGAAGTCGGTTGGTATTCGAAGTAAGGCTTCGTCTACTGGTAAACGTCTGGTTGGTTATTCTGCTTTCGGGTGCCACGGTTTGCTCGTCAAACCGTGCCTTTGTGGGTTCTGTCATCAGTGGATGATTAACGGTCGATCTTCCAACACGGAACTTTTACTGACCATTCGTTTTCAACGCTTTAGACAAGGTGCAATATGTTTCAAATAGAATCAAATTTAACAGCACTTCCAATGGTACAGCTACTCTCCGCATGCTGTCTGGCCGTCCTGTTTTCCCGTTCCTGCATGGCATTGGAACCGCCCACCTCTCAAAACGGAAGATAAATCGATTACCTTGAAGAATTGCGAAAGAGGGACAATTCGTTAGACGAATACACCGTTCGGGGAAAGGCGATATCGGAGGGAACTAAACAGTCGGGAGTTTACAATAAGGGTAAAACAGTCGGCTATAGCTTTACTAGCAACGGTGCTAATCAAGCATTATCAAGTAATCTAATTAAAGTTGATCCACCGTCGTCTGTGCCACCACTCTCACAGATGGACGTTGTCGCTGGAGTTCACCTAAACGAGTATGCAATATTCAATAGTGAGTACTCCGGACTCCTCTCGGATACGCTGCTTACATACGCCGAGGATGGCGATGCAGTAATTGACAAAAACATTCAGTCGACCAAAATATTATACGCTCCAGACGACATTTCCATGTTCGGGTTCGCTGTAAAATACAAATGGACTACAGGGCGAGGAATGTCAAAATACATAAACACCCTCAGCATTGATGAAAATGCGCCAACGGAGGAAAGTCAAAACAACAGTTCATTAGTGCGTTTGACTGGAAGCGGATTCCTTAACCCGAACTACTCGGGGACTTGGAAATTGATCGTTGATGTGGAAAATGATTATCTTGTGAGGGAAGCGTCTTTCTTTCGCCCCAAGAAGGAGATCCCCTTTGTTCAAGTCAAGACATCCGGGAAACTCATTGAATCGAAGCCAGTTAATTTGCCCATCGCGGCCAGCGGAAGTTGGTCTCATTTTATTAATGGGCAAGAAATTAAAACCGATTATCATCACGATAACTTCGCAGGGAGTTATGACAAAGATGTCTATGATCTTGTATATTCACGTTTCGAAGAGGATTTGCCTGTCCACTCAATAGTACAAGACTATCGCGGAGAGGAATACGTATCTACCATAGTTGGTGCAAAGAAGACAAAGTCCAAAGAACGTGATGTTAATAGCGTTAAAAAAGATAAATCCACTACCGGGTACTATTACCTTATTCTAGTAATCGCGATTTTCGCTGTGTTGCTTTTTGTCTTTTACATGAGAAAACGGTCAGGCGTTAAAAGCACGAAACTACGTAAAAATACGCCATGAGCAACGCAACGACTTGAAGTAGATCAAGAAACAGTAAATTGCGATTGAACGAGGTGAAGAAAAAGCTTACGTCGTCGTCCCGAGGCAGCAGTCGAAGTCGGTTGGTATTCGAAGTAAGGTTTCGTCTACCGGTAAATGTCTGGTTGGTTATTCTGCTTTCGGGTGCCACGGTTTGCTCGTCAAACCGTGCCTTTATGGGTTATGCCATCAGTGGATGATTAACGGTCGATCTTCGACTTTTTAATAACCTATTCCGCGTTTTAGTTTACTCCAGGCAATCGCTCTCCGTAACTGTTATCGCCCGGCTAGGCGAGCTAGCCGGGGCACCCTATTCTTTGAGATCAGATAGGTTCGAGTTATTCCCCAAAGTGTGAGGACTTTCCACAATAGGATCCTATCGCGCACTGGCGGCACAAAGCCATACGTTTAAGTATCCTCGTGTCCAATAGCCGCCCCATCGAGGCGGACGCCTCATTAGCGGTAGGCGAGTTGGAGGCGTTGGAGGAGGTCTTGTTCGAGAGCGAAGTCACGGCCTTTGGAGATCCAACCGGAGGGGGTGGATTGGCCGACGACGAGGTTGTAGTCTCGTTCCAGCGGACTCGTTTCCAGGAAGGTCGCTCCGCCGGCAGAGTTTGCAGCGAGGCCTTCCAGATCTTCGATCTCTTTATACGCTTCGACATCGACGAAGTAACCGGCGTCATCTCGACGGACGTTGATCAGGACGCGGCGACGGATTGATTGCAGCGTACTTTCCAGCCGTGCGTCCATGCCGATCGTTTCTTTATGCCACGGTTCAAGAACTCCCGACCCGACTTTGTATTCGGTTTCGATCACTCCGGCGAGTTTGTTTTCCCGTTTGATCGTGAAAGGGTAATCGTGCAACACATCGACGGCGCGTTCCCAGACAAACTCTTCGTTCTGTGTGGAGACAAAAACCGGGCCTAAGGTCCGGGTTTGCTGCATCGCAATCGGAGTTGTGGCGCACCCTCCCAGCAGGAGGTAACCTCCGATCAGCATCAAACTTGTCAGAAAACACCAACGCATGCACGAACCCATGTTTGCAGACACATTGAACGCAGAATGATCGTGAAAGAACCTCACCCTGCGCAGAAAAACAGCTGCCGGGGAGTTTCCTCGAATTGGCAATTTAGCTCAAGACGAATTTCAGACCTGTAAAATTGAGCACTTCATGCACGATATCGGCGATAATCTCGGTAGGAAACCAGGATCGCGAAACAGGCAGTCGCTTTTCCATAAGTTACTATATTTATTAGGTTTCCGTTCACGACAACGGCTTGAACTTCGAGCTGATTCACTGTTTTCGTCCCTACTTTTCCAAAAATGTGGGACGAAATCATCGTTTTCAAGTCCATCGGGACAAGCTTGCGCCTCCTACTTAGACAGAACAACTGACTATGCGGATGAAAACATGACCCAGAACAATGAACTCCCGTCTCCATACATTATCGATTCCGAGTTATTGGATCGGTTCGTCAATCATGGGGACGAGGCTGCCTTAACTCTTCTGATCCGAAAACATTCGGCATTGGTGATGTCCGTCTGCCGACAAATCGTGGACGACCAGCACGAGGCCGAGGATGTTTTTCAAGCGGTCTTTTTAAAGCTGGTTCAGAAGGGGGCGACGATCAAAAACGGAGCATTCCTGACGAGTTGGCTGTACCGGGTTTCCTACCATGAAGCCTGCCAGACGAATCGACGGCGGAAAAAACAGATGACCGTGGAATACAACGACGAAAATATCACTCCCACCGAATTGGCTCACCACACTCAATCCAAACAGCAATTCGTGGTTCTACATGAAGAAGTTGAACGACTTCCGGAACGTTATCGGGGGCCACTGATTCTCTGTTATTTGAACAGTATGTCACGCAAGGAGGCGGCGGATGAACTACAAGTAACCGATGCCGCCGTAAAAGCCCGGTTGATGAAGGGGCGAGAACTATTGCGAAAGCGTCTGTTAAAGCGGGGTATCGCGATGGCCGCTATTCTGGCCTCCTGGAGATTGGACTACGCACAAGCCGCTGCCAACGCCTCAACGGAAATGATTAACAAAACTATCGAACAATGTTTGTCATACAGCGGTGCCGAGGCTGGTGCCACTTTGAGTTCCCCAAATTCTCTTTCTCAAGCTTCTCTTAATCTAGGACAAAAAGTCATGCCCGCAGTTTCAAGAACAAGTTTAGCCGTCTGTATTGGCGGCGCCATTTTGATTGCAGGTGCTCTGATCACCGGCATTTCCATTTCCGGTTCCGATGAACAATCGGATGCCAAATCGACATCAAAAGTCAGCAAGAACGCCGACGGTGAAATTTCTGGCGATTCTAACCAGATCGAAATCAAAACGGAGACCAACCAGATCGGAGCCTCGTTGAATTCCAACACCATTAGAGCGAGCAAACCAGCCGCCGGTGCCGCACCTGTGCGGCGTGGTCGAATATCAATAAACGGTTCCAATATTGGAGGACCTGCTGAACCTCCTTCCGATTCGATTGAAGTCTTCAGTGGTGTTGGTGTTCGCTCTGCTGATGATCCACTGCAACCTCCTCTGGGTGGAAGTCCCAGCGGCGGTGGATTCGGCGCGGGTACGATCAACCGGAATGGTGCTGGAACCAAGTAAGCTAGACTATCCTTACTTCTCATGTGAGGCTGTTTAGTCTCCCTATTGCAGGTCGGACTTAGTCCGGCCTGCCGGACGTTAGATCGCGGGCACTTGTCTCACCCCCAGGAGAATTCATCATGCGGTTGTGGTCTCTCTCGATCCTGTTTTCGATCACTCTTCTAAACAGTAGCCTGATTTGGGCAGCCCCGGAACAAACGGAAGAGAATCGAACTCTCCACTTTCCGACAACGCATTCTGTCGGACGCGTCTATTCCTCCTACTGGCATGTTGATCCTGCAGAGAACAGTGATCTCGTCAAACAGGTCCGACCATTGAACGTCATGGTGTGGAACCTGGTGGGAGAGGCCCAAGGGGATGTGAGTGTACCGGTAGATGCCATTATCAAACTACAAGTTAATGTCGGCACAGCGCGAAACCTCGCCTGGATTTCCCACTTAAAACCGGATGACCTCTTTGAATTCGAGCTCTCTCCTTTGCTTCCACAACATCAGTTGCGAGTTGGTGACAACGATGTTCGACACCTCCGACATCTCACCGGACTAACCTGCCTGCAGTTGTATCATGTCGACGTTTCTGATCGTGGGCTGAATTTTTTGAAAGAAATGCGTAGACTGAAATCGTTAGGTTACTACTCTCCAAAACTGGGAAACCGTGGTCTCAAAGTCATCGGTCAGCTTGAACAACTGGAAGAATTAAATCTTGGAAAAGGGACCTGGAATGATATCGGTCTGACCCATCTCTCCGGCCTCAAATCGGTGCGTCGATTGTTTTTCAGCACACTGGATGTCAAAGGGCCTGGACTCTCGTTTCTAAAACAACTGCCCGCTCTTGAGTCTCTGGCCATCGACATTTCCGATCAGCAGCTGAGTTATTTTAATCACTCAACTTCGCTTCGAGAGATTCAGCTCGATAGGTCGATCATTTCCGACAGGGGACTTTCGCTGCTGACAGGCTTTCCCAATCTGGAGTCCGTGAACCTGTCGGGAAACCAACTCGTTACCGATCAAGGCCTGGAACAACTTCAGCAGTTAAAGAAATTGAAGCGGCTCAATTTGATGAACGCCAATGTATCTCGAAAAGAAAATCGAATCACATTGAAAGGGGTTCAGCATCTGACAGAAATCAACACGTTGGAGAAACTCTATTTACCCAGTCAGGGAATAGGAGAAGAAGTACTGGAACTGATCACGGCGTTACCTCATCTCAAGCAATTCTGGGGCGGTGTCGACCAGAAGACCCCTCTCTCCGACGACGCGATGAAGAACCTGCCCAAACTCACCCAACTTGAAGAACTGCATTTGAACACAAAGGGAATAACCGAAACTGGGTTGGGCTATATTGGTTCTCTTTCCAATCTGAAGGTGCTGCATCTCCCTACGATTATCAACGAATCCAATAACAGCCTGAAACTGATCAGTTCGCTACATCGACTGGAAAAACTGTCGGGGCCAAAAGAAACAGTAATGACCTCTGCGGCGCTGAACTCGTTGAATGAACTTTCCGAACTGAGATTGCTTCAAGTTAATGAATTCCAACCCCCGGCTGTCGATGATCCCCCGTTGGACCTCTCCAATTTATCCAAGTTGGACTTCCTCATGCTGCCCTCAGTGCGCGATAAAGACCTGGTCTGGCTGAAGAACTGCAAGAAACTGACACGATTACAAATCGTACCTCAAACCAGTATCAGCGATATCGGTATGGCGCATCTTGCAGACCTCCCGAGTTTGCAAATACTCACCGTCGGAGGCCCCCGTCTTTCGGATGCTTCTCTTCAGTACCTGCAAGGGAAACCGGCTCTTTCTATAATCAACCTGATCGGAGATTTTACCGATGAGGGTATCCAGTCATTATCCCAACTGAGAAATTTATGGTCGATCGAAATCCAGACCCCGCATTCAATCAACACTAAAGTGCAGAAACACCTGGCCCAATCATTACCCCATCTCTACAGTTTACAGATCAAACAAAGTGTCCCTGATCCCCAAAGTTTGAACTCGCCTATTGAACACAAAGTTCGAAACGTCACGTATCGAAAACCACTCAGTGCAGAAGCGACTTCCCCAGAGACCACCACGCATAGGGTATTGCACTTTCCGAAAACGCATTCTGTCGGAGAGGTGTTTATCGCCAATGAGAAAGTTCCTGATCCATTCCCCGATCAACCCCTAGATGTCCGGTCGGATTCCGAGTGGGACTGGAATCGCTTAGGTGAAGCACGTGGTGATATCCGAGTTCCGGTTGAATCGCATGTCAAATTTAAACTGAACGCCGGAACCGCTCGCAATATGGCGTGGATTTCTCGACTGGCATCGGATGATCTGCATGAATTCGAGGTACATCCATTCATTCCCGGTTATCAATTTCGAGTGGGAGATGACGATGTCCGACACCTCCAACATTTGACTGGTTTGTCGCGGTTGAAACTTTCCTTCGTCGATGTCTCCGATCGAGGATTTCGTTTTCTGCAAGCGCTTCCCCAGTTGGAATCGTTGTCTGTTTATTCACCGAAGCTCGGCAATGATGGTCTCGCGATTATTGGAAAGTTAACCAAACTGGAATTCTTACATCTGGGGGAAGGCCTGTGGAACGATAGTGGTCTGACTCATTTGAAAGACTTGGCCAAACTTAAACAGATCTCGTTACGGGTTCATAATGTCAGCGGTCCGGGACTACAAACCATCTCCAGTCTTCCCGAGTTGGACATTTTCGCCTGCAGCAGCTCTCCCTTTCAGGATCGGCATATGGTTCATTTGAAAGAGTCGAGCTCGATCAAACAGTTGTTATTGGACAGTTCTCAACTTACCGATACTGGCTTAAAATCGATTTCGCAAATGCCTCAGTTGGAGAATCTGAACCTGTCCTATTCGACGACGTTCACCGATGCTGGACTAAAACATATTGGAAGTCTACGCCGACTTCGTCGTCTTAATCTCAGCCAAACAAACAGTCAACGACAGAGCCATTTTCTCACTTCTGAGGGAATTTCTCAGCTGAACAAAATCGACTCGCTGGAGCATTTGAACTTACCCACCACAGGAATGTCGGAAGAAGTCTTTCAGGTTGCCAGCCAATTTCTGAAGCTACGTTCTCTTACGATCGGTCGGGGTTATCAGCGCGATCTCAGACCTATCTCATCCGCGATGTTGGAACCACTTCGCTCATTGGACCAACTGGAGATTTTTTCATTCACGATAAAGGGATGGAGAGGAACGGGTTGGATGTCCTGGCGAAAATGACGACACTCAAAGAGTTGCTGATCCCGCACATTGAAAACATGCAAAATGACGATCTGGCCAAACTGAATTCTCTCCGGTCGTTAACGAAGTTGTACATTCCATTTCAAACGGGAATGACTCTCTCTGCATTGAACCATCTCAGTGATCTGACCGAACTGCAAAAGATTAATGCATACGTCGATCCTCCCCGAAATAACGAGGAGATTCTCAACATCAGTCATATGACCCAACTGAGATCGGTTCTGCTGCCCGACATCCGCGACGAAGATCTCGCTTGTCTTGCAAACTGCACCCACTTGGAAGTACTGCAGATCGGTTTCCAGGAGAGCATCACCGATGACGGTATGAAACACCTCGCGAAGCTCAACCAACTGAAAGAGTTGAACATCGGCGGCCCGACAGTGACCGAAAAAGGGCTAAGCTATTTGAACGACAAGCCCGAGCTTTATCATTTAAATATCAAAGGTTCGTTTTCATCTACAGCTCTGGATGAGTTGAGCAACCTTTCCGGAATCCTCCGGATGAACTTGCACTCTCAGCGAAGGATCTCCGATCGGGACAAACAGAAGCTGACGAAATTTTTCCCGCACTGTTACCGCTTGAACATCACCGATGACATTTCCGACTAACAAGAGGCGACCTCACGCTCCTATCTCAACGAGATTACTGGACGCCACGATGGCGCAGAATGCATGATGCTCGCCACTCTTTATTGAAGCAGATGCCTTAATAGTTAATCGGTTGCGTCGAGCGGAGGTAGGAAAAGAGATCGCGGACGTCCTGTTCGCTGTAGTCGTCGAGCAGACCTTCGGGCATGATCGATTTCTTGGAACCAAGCATCTCGTCGATGTTGTCTCGTTCAATCGAGATTTTCTGCCCATCGGCACCACGTAGGACGATGACCTGGTTATCCTGGTCGAACATGAAACCGTTTACAATACGCCCTTCCTCGGTGATGACGGTGAAGGTTTCGAACCCTTCGCGAATATCGGCACTCGGGTTCACAATGTTGATCAGCATGTTCAACCAGTCGTCCCGTTTGAAGTGAGTCAGCTCCGGCCCGACGCGCCCCCCTTCTCCGAAGAGAATGTGGCATTTGCCGCACGACTTCATATACAGTTCTTTTCCGTGCTTTCGATCATCCTCTTTTCCGGCTTGAATCAGCTTGGAATAAGTTTCGATGGCCGCCTTCATTTCATCGGACGAAGCCCCTTCCACATTGGCCCAGTGAATCGCAATCTGACGACCGATTTCTTCATCCTGATAGATCGTCATTTTACGAACGACGGGCAATGGGATCTCTTCCGGTTTCAGTTTTTCTTCTTCAACCGCTTTCAGGAACAGCTTCGCCCAGGCTTCTCGACTGACAAGCAGGGTTTGAGCTACTTCCTGAACTTCCGGAGACCAGTCGGCGTAGTGCGAGAGTACGGCAGCCGCGATATCAGGTTCCGCATAGGCTTGTAGCGCCGTCAGCAGCTCTTTCTGAAGTTCCACTTGATCACTGGAGGTAACCAGTTGCAACATCACTGGAACGGCGCCTTCGACTTTGCTTTCACCAAGTAGCTTTACAAATTCCTGTTTCTGTTCGGGTTTGGTTGATTCATTCACCACCGCGGCCAGAACTTCTTTCACTGCTTCGGCATCTCCCTGACGGAACCGAAGTGCAACCGAACCACCGCCAGCCTTGCTTAGCGCGTCGATCAGTTCCTGAGGCAACTCAGTTAAGGAGCGTCCCTGGAAAGCTTCTTCAAAACCTGTCATTAACAGGTCCGTCCCTTTTTTATCGGGAGCCATAGCAAACAGGCGAGCACAGGTGATGAGATTTTTACGAGTACCAGCCTGAGCGAAACGCCGCATTAGGCGACCGGCGATGTGTTCCTGGAAAATCGGTTGCGTCCAGATTTGATCGTTTTCGAGCCAGGCGAGAATTGTTTCGGTGTCGCTTTCGGCTTTGTCTTCAATTGCCCACCAGATCAACAGCGGCAAGTGAATATCGTCTTTGTCTTCCGCGCGGGCAATGAGTTCGTGAACGATGGGAATCATCTGTGCGACGGGTAAGCGGCGGGCTGAACTGGCCAGTTGGCTGCGAACGTAAACGTTTTTTTCGAGCTGAGCTATCGTCGTCAGGTGCAACGCCACTTCGGGGCTGATCTCGTGATCGTCGCACAGCAGACGAACGGTCCACTGGCGAACATAAGGATCGAGATGCCCGAGCATTTTGACGCCGAATTCATCATCCAAGCCACCCATCTGATACAGGGCCCACAACTGTTCGAGAGCAAACTGACCTTCGCTGGTCAGAATTTGCTCTTTGATCTGAGGAATCAGCGATTCATCCTGCCGGTCACCCAGTAACCTTAAGGCTGTCTGTCGATACCATTTGTTGGGGTTCTTCAATGTCTCGATGAGTTCAGCACCCGACTTCTTGTCGAGGCCTACTCTTAGATTTGAAGTTGCTCCTTTTGCGGAGAGGCGGTAGACACGACCGTTCGTATTATCCACACGCCCTTCGAAGTGCATCAGGTGAGCAATCTGAGGTTCGTACATGTCGGACACATAAATGGCACCATCCGGTCCGGCGATGATATCAATGGGACGGAAGTTCGGATCTTCTGATGTAATCACATGTCCCAGGTCGTTTGTTTTGAAAGACGATTGATCGGGTAGGAAATCACAATAGACGATGCGTCCCTGAAGAGGTTCCACCCCATAGATCTTGCCGTCGTATTTATCGGGAAGCGCGTCCCCTTCGTAAACGATGAAGTCGTGCGTGAACCGTTCGACGTCATGGCTTTTCATCATGGGAAAGTAACCGAACGCGAATGGGTTCGACAGAGGTCCGTGTTTGGCAAAGCCTTTCTGGTAGTACCCACCCTGGACGTAATGAAATCCGCGGGTATTGGCGCCGTTATGACCAGAGAAGAGTCGTCCTTTGGAATCGAACTCGACGCCGAATGCGTTCCCGCCCCCTTCGGCAAAGATTTCGTACTCTTTCGTTTTGGGATGAAAACGCCAGATAAGCTGACCCATCGAGCGGATAGGGGCTTCGTCGACGCGATAATGTTTAACGTTACCGCTGACCGTACTTCCCTGGGCTCCGTACAACCAACCATCGGGCCCAAATCGCAGGCTGTTGGCGGCAGAGTGGGTATCTTCGATTCCGAACCCTTCGAGCAGAACCTCGGGGTCGCCATCGGGAACATCGTCATTGTCGGCATCGGCGTAAAAGGTGAGGTAAGGCGGGTTCAATACATACACGCCACCTCGCCCGCGGGCGAACGATGTGGCGATGTTCAGCTCTTCAAGGAAGATCTTGTGAGTATCAAACTGTCCGTCCCCATCGGTATCTTCATGGATCGTAATCCGGTCAAGACCTTTGTCATGGTTAGGCGGGGCAGGCGGTACTTTGTCATAAACGGCACGCCAATACTTATCGCGGCTCAACATTTTGAGTCCCGCCGGGTACGGATACTGTTCGTAATTCATCACCCACAAACGGCCCCGCTCGTCGAATTGCAGATAGATCGGTTGTTTGACTTCGGGCTCTGACAGGACCTGTTCAATCTGCAGATCGTCGGGAACCTGCAGTGCGGCGGTCGCTTGTCCCGGTGGCAGCAGCGGTTTTTCCGGCTGAGCGACATCGGCCAGGCTGAGTAGTGAAACAAGAGGAATGGAAACGGTCACACCAAGACAGAGCAAAAATCTCGGGGAACATAATCTCAGGGGAAGCGATCTCATGAGTTTCAATTTTCCAATAGCGAGGCAAGTGCATACATTAACAGCATTTGGTCGATCTTCTTCAGGCAGAAGGATCGGGTAGGAAAATTCAGTTTCTCAGGAGTGAACACGAAATACCAGTCTAAACCCCACCGTCAGCCAAAATATCTGGCAGCGTCAAGACTTCCATTCTGTACTCACTTTACTGGAATCAAATTGCCTCGCAGACTCACTCCAAAGCTCGTCCTGAAGAGTTCAGATTAAATGCTTGTCCTTCCTGCGGACTCCGTTTATTCTGAACTCTTGCAGGCATCGTGACCATGGAGGATACGTGGCGATGACCTGGCTTACTCATCTAAATACCGACGACCTTGAAGCCCACCATTAAGGCTGTGGATTGTCGCTTTGCTCCTCTTCCCTCGGAGCCACTCTATCTATTCGCTCTATTGAGGGACTCTATCTGCATGCGTACCGGCCGTACCCCTATTTCCTCTTCCGACAAATGCTCGGCTCATCTTGGGTTGTCGCTGATTTCCTATGGTCTGTTGATCGTCGCCGTCGCCACGTCCGTTCTCATTGGTCATATAGAGCTTTGTCTCGCTTACCTTCTGCTCTCCTATGCTGTTCAGGGTCTCGCTTTAAATAAAGAGTGAAGATCTTTCGATTTCGTAAACTTTACAGCCTCTTATTGCTTTTCAAACAATCAAACGGGCTAAGCAGGCAAGCTTTCCCTGTCCCAAAAAGTCTAGCGAATAACGAGACCTTACCGCTTTGTCGCCGAGCCTGATTTAAGTAATCTGGAACCGGAGACAGCATCGATCACCAAAATCAGGTGCCTATTGCTCTCCGCCGGACAAGTGTTCTTAGCACTTGTATACCTTGTTCCTTAACACTTTTTGTTCGACAGGTGTGTTGCGTCCATGTCTGGGACTGACCTTATCTATCTGGATAACAACGCCACCACGCGGATCGATCCGACCGTGCTGGAAGCGATGCGGGAGGCGCACGAACTCGCCTACGCTAATCCAGGTAGTCGTCACGCCGCTGGCCGCAAGGCGCGACAGACATTAGAGGACTCTCGCGAGCAAATCGCAGAGATTCTCGGAGCGCACCCCACTGAAGTCATCTTTACCAGTGGCGGTACCGAATCGATCAATATGGCGTTATGGGGACTGGCGTATTCACCGGAGGGCCTCATCCTGTCCGCCCCAGGCGAACATCCCGCGACTTCTGCCGCCATTCAGAAGATGCTGGACCAGGGTTGGACATCCGCCGAATTCCCTATTGATGAAGAGGGATTGATTGTTACGGAGAGGCTCTCCGACTTGGCTTGGAACCATGCCCGGCTGGCAACGGTGATTTTGGCGCACAACGAAACAGGCGTCATTCAGACACTCGATCCCATTATCGACCTCTGCGAAGATAATCGTGTTCCCCTGCACATTGACGCAGTGCAGGCGGTCGGCAAGATCGACGTCAATTTCCGCAAATTGAATGTCACCGCCCTCAGTTTAACCGCCCACAAGTTCCACGGCCCCCGCGGAATTGGGGCCTTGCTGCTGAAATCGAAGTGTCAGCTGAAACCGCTACTGGTCGGTGGTTTTCAGGAATCGGAGCGACGGGCGGGAACGGAATCGGTTCCCTTAATCGCGGGAATGGCGAAAGCCCTGGAATTATGGCACTCACAGAAGGCAGAACGCAGCAAAAAGCTGACTGAGATGCAGCACCAGTTTGAGTCTGGCCTGAAGCAGGCTTTGCCTAATATTGTGATCAGTGGAAGTGCAGGAGACCGATTGCCATCGACATCGAATGTCTCTTTCACCGGCCTGGATGGCGAAGCCCTTTTAATCAGTTTGGACCTGGCGGGGATTGCCTGTTCGACTGGTTCCGCCTGTGCAAGCGGTTCGTCCGAGCCTTCCCCAATCCTACTGGCAATGAAGACCCCTAAGTCTGTTTACGAATCGGCCATCCGATTTTCCTTCAGCTGCCAGAATACCCCGGAAGAAATTGAAACAGCGATCGCCCGGATCGTTGAGATCGTTGAACCTCAATTACCACCCTCAGAATAAACATACATACATACATGATTGAAACCCGTTTTACGGGTAGATTTAGTCTGGCAAAAATGCCGGGCAAAACAGCAACAAGTTTCGTAAAAAAAATTTCACAGGTTACGATATAGATCGGAAAGTTTATCTAAATACCCACATTGTGGGAGTCTGTCAGTTTGAGGAAAACCTCGACTTTGGCAGGGTCCCACTCCACAGGAGAAGGTACTCCGGAATCATTCGACCACTCGGTCGGATTCAGTTCTGGAAAAAAGTGAG